>DTSE01000175.1 GCA_012965515.1 Candidatus Melainabacteria bacterium
AGCAGAAGCCACCTTACGCTCGCTGCAAAACACCTTGATCAGCAAGCAAGCCAATGTCGAGTACACGAAGTCGCAGCACGGTCGCTATCGCACGTTGCAGAGCGAGGGTGCTGTTTCGATGGCTGAGCTCGACAGCTGGAATAACAATTACAAAGCCGCTGTCGCGGAGAGAGATGCTGTCCAACAGCAGATCGAAGCGCAGAAGATGACCATCCAAAAGTACCAGCGCAGTCACCATCAAGCGGTTTCGAATTGGCAGGCGCAGAAGGAGAATCTGCGGTACTACAACATCGTCGCTCCGTTCGCCGGCACTGTCGGCGACATTCCCGTGAAGTTGGGCGACCGCGTCACATCGGACACTGCGCTGACTACGCTCACCGAGAATCATCCGCTCGAAGTCTACATCTCTATTCCAGCCGAGAAGGCTAGCGTGATGCAGAAGGGAATGAAGGTACAGCTTGTAAGTACTGATGGTGTCGATTACGGAAGCAGCGAGCTGATTTTCATCTCGCCGACCGTGGACTCCAACAGCCAGACCGTTCTTATCAAAACGCTCTATCCAAACGCGAAGAGCATGTTGCGCGCGGACCAAACCGTGCGTGCGCAGATTTTGTGGAAAACTCGCGAGGGTCTTTCCGTGCCCACCTCTGCGGTTATGCAGGCGGCGGGGAAATATTTCGTTTTTACCGCGGTTGAAACCGCCGGCAAGCTGAGCGCGAAGCAAGTCGAAATCGAGGTTTTGGGCATCGAGGGCGACGCGTATCAGGTGAAGAGCGGTTTGAAGAAAACCGACAAAATAGTGACGACCGGCATTCAGCGACTTGCTGACGGCGCACCGATTATGGAGAAACCGCAAGGGGTGAAGCCCGACAGCACCGCGCAAAACACTCAGAGCGACCAGACCGTTCACTAGCATTGCTGTGTCCTTTCGTCTGAGTCTTGAGTCTCATCCGAGTTTCAAAGGAAATCCTCTACATAAGGCATCCTAAAGGCAACCAAGGCAACCCAATATGTTCGTCAACTTCTTCATCAGCCGCCCGATTTTTGCGTCAGTTTGCTCGCTGGTGATTGTTATCGCGGGTTTGGTTTCTATCCCCAACCTCCCGATTGCGCAATTTCCTGATATCGTTCCGCCGCAAATCAAAGTCACATCCGCGTACACCGGCGCAAGCGCCAGCGCGGTAGAGGCTTCGGTGACCAACATTCTGGAGCAGCAAATCAACGGCGTTCGCGGGATGAAGTATTTGACGTCCAGCAGCGGCAACGACGGGACGAGCACGATCAACGTCACCTTTGATTTAGAACGCGACGTCGACGCCGCGGCGGTCGACGTGCAAAACCGCGTCGGCTCGGTGCAAGGGCGTTTGCCGGACGAAGTCAAAAAGACGGGCGTCACGGTCGATAAAGTTTCAACCACAATCATCTTTGCTGCGGCGTTGTCGTCCGATAGGCACGACGCGCTCTATTTGAGCAATTACGCGGACTTATATATCAAAGATGCGTTGAAACGCGTCAAGGGCGTGGGCGACGTCACCATATTTGGTGAGCGCAAATACTCGATGCGCATCTGGCTCGACCCGACTAAATTAAACAATCGCAAGATAACCACCGCCGATGTGACGCGCGCCCTGCAGAACCAAAACGTCCAGGTCGCCAGCGGTTCCATCGGTAAAGCGCCGTATCCGAAAGGTCAGTCATTCGAAATCAGTACGCGTGTTGTTGGGCGTTTGCGCACGCCGGAAGAGTTCGGCAACATTGTCATCAAGGCTGGTCCGTTCGGCTCCGTTGTCAAAATCAAGGACGTCGGGCGTGTTGAGCTGGGCGCCGAAAACTACGGGACATTCTTGCGCTACAAAGGCAAGAACGCCGTCGGCATCGCAATCTACCAATTCCCCGGCGCCAACGCATTGGACGTAGCGCGCGACGCGAAAGTTGTCCTGAACAAGCTGACGGAAAATTTGCCGCCCGGCATCCAGTGCGAAATCGCATTCGACACGACGCGCGCGGTTGAAGAGTCCATCCACGAGGTGGTGAAAACCCTCGGCGAAGCCATCTTCCTCGTCATTCTCGTCATCTTCCTCTTCTTGCAAAGCTGGCGGACGACCATCATCCCCGCCATCACCATCCCTGTGTCATTGATCGGGACGTTCGCCGTCATGAAGGCGATGGGCTTCTCCATCAACACTCTGACGCTCTTCGGCATCACGCTTGCTACGGGGCTCGTCGTGGACGACGCGATTGTCGTCATCGAGAACATCGCGCGCTTGATGGAAGAGAAGAAGATATCGGCGATTGCTGCTGCGCGGGAAGGCATGAAGGAAGTAACCGGCGCGGTCATCGCGACGGCGCTCGTGCTGGCGGCGGTATTCATTCCGGTCGCATTTTTCCCCGGCACGACCGGTCAGCTGTACAGGCAATTCGCCTTGACTCTGGCGATATCGGTCGGTATTTCAGCCTTCAACGCATTGACTTTGACGCCCGCACTTGCGGCTTTGCTGCTTAAGCATGAACACGGCAACTCCAACTGGTTCTTCGCCAAAATCAATTGGTTCCTCGATTCGTTGCGTGATTTCTTCGAGTCCACGCTGGGCTTCTTGCTGAAGTTCAAGCCGGTTGTGGTCGTCGGATTTATCGCTTCGCTGGCTCTGACGGCATTCTTGTATACGAAGATTCCGACAGGATTTTTGCCGGACGAAGATGTCGGCTATTTCATGATTATCGTGCAGGGGCCGGACGGCGTATCGCTCGACTACACGTCGAATGTTGTGGCGAAAGTCGAGAAAGTCGTGAGCACGATACCGGCGATAAGCGGTGTGTTCGCGGTGGGCGGCTTCAGCTTTTCGGGCAACAATTCGAGCAACGCGATTGTGTTTTGCACGTTGAAACCATGGAACGAGCGGCACAAAGAAGCTGACTCCGCCAATGGCATTATTGCTTCGCTGCGCGGTCCGTTATTTATGATTGATGAGGCTTTCTGTATTCCGTTTAACCCGCCGCCTATTCAAGGCTTGGGTAACTTCGGTGGATTCGCCTTCGAGTTGGAGAACACCCAGCGCTTGCCGTTGGAAGAGTTCTCCAAGATTTCCGATGGCTTCCTTGCCGAGGCGAGAAAGAGCCCGCTGCTCACTGGTATTCAGACGACTTTCCGGATGAACTCCCCGCAGCTCATCATCGATGTCGACCGCGATAAAGCTGAGTCGCTGGGTATCAATGTCGGCGATATTTTCAACACTTTGCAGGTGTTCATCGGCTCGTTATACGTCAATGACTTCGATTATCTCGACCGTTCGTACCGAACATATCTGCAGGCGGACAGCCAATTCCGCAGCAATCCGAAGGACATCGACCAGCTGTATGTGCGCGCGCCCGGTGGGGCAAACGGTACGAGCGGTGCAATGATACCGATTTCGAATTTCATCACGAAGAAAAACACGACATCGCCGCCAACGATTTCGCACTACAACATGTTTAAGTCCATTGAAGTCAACGGCGCCCCTGCGCCTGGCATCAGCTCCGGTCAGGCAATTGCAGAGATGGAAGCCATCGCGAAACGCACACTTCCACGCGGCACGAGCTTTGAGTGGACTGGCATTTCGTTGGAAGAAATTCAGTCAGGCAACCTGGCAATCTTGATCTTTGCGCTGGGTCTATTGTTCGTATTCCTTGTATTGGCTGCCCAGTATGAAAGCTTGATGGACCCGCTGATTATTTTGTTTGCGGTACCGCTGGCGGTGCTTGGCGCAATCGGTGCGCAGATGATGCGCGGCTTACAGAATGATATTTTCTGCCAAATCGGTCTCGTTATGTTGATTGGACTGGCGAGTAAAAACTCCATTCTTATCGTGGAGTTCGCCAACCAATTGCACGCGAAAGGACTGTCGTATCACAAAGCGATTGTGGACGCAGCGCTGACTCGCTTGCGCCCGATTCTGATGACATCGCTGGCATTCATCTTCGGCATCTTGCCGCTGGCAATTGCTGAAGGCGCCGGCGCAAACGGCAGACACTCGCTCGGAACAACCGTCATGGGCGGCATGATTGTGTCCACAATCTTGAGCTTGTACGTTGTCCCTGTGCTCTACCTGGTCTTCAAATCAATCAAAGGCATATTCATCAAAGAGCCGAAGCTAACCGCTCCACCCGACGATGACGAGCCGCACGGCAAAGAATGCGGCGAGCTGCCGGGGACGAAATTATCGTAGGGTTGACGCCATGCGTCGACCGGTCGTAAATATAAGGTCTAGGCAATGCCTCGACTGCCTAAAGTAGCGTCAAAGCAATACCTCGGAACTATCGCTTAGGCGGAGTGAATTCGTACGCCTCAATTCGGTCTACGAGAGAACCGGCCAGGGGCTTGATGTCCACTTGTGAAAAACGCGGATGTTTGCCGACTATTTTCAATACCTCGTCAAAAAACGGCGAGTCTTTGACGATCGTCAAATTGAAATAGTTTTCGTTGGTCACCTGTATGCAGTCTATGTCCGACTGAAGCTGCCACTTGCGCGCAGAGAATTCTGCAGCAGTTGGATAGTCTTTTCCCGGGAAGCTTTCGACCGCAAACGAATCTTCTTGAATCTGATGCAGACTAGCTAATTCAAAATACCTGGCTCTTTCAAAGTCATCTTGCATCTCGTACAAGCGTTTGAAATTCTTCCGAATTCTGTCGGCGGTTGGTTTATTCGATGCCAACTGAATTTGACCGTGCTTACCGTTCCAGTTGGTGACGGCGCTGACGAATTTCTTTTTGGCGAGCGCAAACTTTCTAACTTTGAGCGCGTCCTCTCCCTCTTTCAAAAGAGCATCAGGATCAGGCGCTGGCGGTGGTTTTGTCGCCCCGCGTGCTGTCGTTCTCGGTAAGCTCCAATATGATGGTGGCTTTGCCTTCCAGTAGCAAGTCAGGTACCCGTTGGGGATTTTTCCTTCATGCTCATTCCATGTTATGAAAAGATTTCCAATTCGCGCATTGGAGGTTGCATAGGTGGAGTGTGGACTTTCGAAGTAGGTCTTGTAGTCAGTGGTGCCCCCTACAAGTAATTTAATTGGAATTGGCTCTATTAGCGCGCTCGTCTTCATGTCAAAAAGCGGATAGTTCGGAAGTTTGTCGTCAGATAGACAGAAGAGGACAGCTTTGGAATAGTCGCCTGTGAAAGACGATGCCGGCCATGCCGT
Organism: Candidatus Melainabacteria bacterium; assembly: GCA_012965515.1. Taxonomy (GTDB): domain Bacteria; phylum Cyanobacteriota; class Vampirovibrionia; order Obscuribacterales; family Obscuribacteraceae; genus QKMZ01. The sequence continues at coordinate 5,170 of DTSE01000175.1, forward strand.
GACTTCGCTAGCTTGGCCTATCCTTTGCTCGATTAGACTACGCAATTGCAGCCTGGTCGGTTTGACTTGCAGTCTTCCCATTTCACCAAAGAGGCTGAGGATTTTTGGAAACAAGTCGTTGGCTGTTTTCATCTGTGGCGCTTCAGCTTTGGCACCCAGGCGCTCCAATTCCTTGACCGCCGTTGCATTTGGGTAATTGTTCATGTTTAAAATGCGTACGGCTAGTTGTGCTTCCTTAATGGCGTCTTGCCGCTTTCCTTGCGCGGCGAAGATTCGAGATTTTGCAGTGTGGAAGTATGCTTCTTTTCCACAATCATCTAGCGCATTTACGACGGCATCTGCATCGCCATATCGCTTTTCTTTGATTAACGCGTCAATGGCAGAGAGAAACATATTTCCTTTCTGCGAATTTCTCGCCAGCTTTTCAAATTCTTTGCGCGCGTCTTGAAATCGTCCTTCTCTCAGATAAGAGAGACCAAGTCCATATTGAGCAACTGCTTCTCGCGGTTTTACTTTCAAATATTTCGCATAGACTTGCCTGGCGAAATCATAATCTTTGTCCGCCAGCGCCTTTTGTCCTACTTTAGAGAGTTCTTCGCAAAGGTAGGTCTCTGCATAATCTGCAGAACTTGCATTGAAGGGCAAATGCAGCGCCTTCACTCTGTCTTGTATTCTCTGATCGCTTATGTCAGGTAAAGGCTTTGCGAGTTTAGGATGTTGCTGCGCGTGACTGTTCTGCATGGATGTTTTGGCAGCGGCTAATGCTGTGCAGCTGAAGAGGCTTAGGCAGATAGCTATTGCTTTTGATTTCACGAGTTCTCGCCCTGCCGTAGATAAGTAACTAGGTCACGTTCTCATATTCTACTGGGTTTGGCAGTTGGGGTGGAACAACGACTGGCATGGGGTCTACAAGCACGACCTGCTTTCCCTCATTGATTTCTGGTCGCACCTGGAACGACCTCTACGTCGCGAGACGCTCCTTAATGGGGTATATTGTTGGTAACTATACTGCCCGTAGGCGGGTTAAATGGCAGACGTTCAAAAGTCCAACGATTCACCAGAAAAGAAGCCTGAGCCTAGAGCATCGGACTCTGCGGTCGAGTCCGGTGTAATCTCGGATCAGACCAATCAAAGTGCGCATTCAGTGGTGCATCAAGCATGCCACGCAAATGATAAGAACCTCACAGATCCCGAAATGATTGCACTGAAAGATGGCGAGACGCTCGAAGAACATAATGCGCGCGTCGCAAAAATCCAAGCCAACAGATTCGGTTTATACGATTCGTCGCTCGAGCCAAAAGTCAAAACAGAGGGGCAAACCCTGATCGCGCGGTCGCTAGACGAAGGTCGAAAACCAAATCCTCCCTATGGTTTTGGGGATGATGGCAGATGGCATTTTCAGAATCCACAGGTATGTCCGGGACAAGATATTGCTGGAGCGATGAAAGAGTGGCTTTGGAATGACATGCTAAATCTGCCGCGTAATGCCACTAATAATTCATGGGCTCTGAGCGAGCCGCTTCTCAAAGGTCTAAACGAATGGATGCAGAGAAAACCAGAGCTCACCTACATGGAATATCTCACAGGCATTCAGAATGAGCGCGGAGAGTCTCCCTGGAAAGATGTTAGTTTTGAAGGAGTCGACAAGGCCTTTTCTACATTTCCGAAGCTCGCAAAACATGCACTTCCAAAGGAATTTATAGCTGGAGTCATACTTAATGAGACTTTGCACGGTGGAGACATCAGAGACGTTGGAGAAGAGCTTTCGGTAAAAATATTCGGGACTGTCCGTAATTGGAATGGTCAGGAAAATCCTACCGCCTCAGTTGGTCCGGCTCAAATTCAAATTAGAAACATTCGTCATTTGGTCGAGAAATATCCAGAGTTGTCAGTTTTCAAAGGTGATCCAATCAGAGCGGCGTCAAATCCAGAGACCGCTCCTATGTTTGTAGCTGCCTTCATTAGCGACAAGATAGATCGGATTGAAGAATACAATCGTGAAAGACCGACTGAACATATCCCAATCAACCAAGCAACAATTGCGTATTTGTACAATCCTGATGTAATTAGCTCTGATGGAAGTTTCCGGCAGATAGACAGCTTTGATAAAATTTCGGCGGCTTTGCATATCGATACTCGAAAAGGGTGGAAAACTGAGACTATGCCTAACAACGACGAAATAGTTAGACGGTCCAAAGTGATTCAAGATATTTTGAATGCTACAAAGGCGTGTTATCGATGAATAGAAAACTGCGTTATCTGATCTTTGTTGGGCTGCCTTTCCTGGTTTTTGGAATGTTTTGGTTTTCAGCTGGTTTGATGCATGGACAGCCCAATGCCGAGCCGCGCACGATGGACTTTGGCGACTTTCTCAATTTTCTAATTGGTGGAGGCCCTGCGGCGCTAGTCGGTTTGTTGATAGAGAAATTTACGAGAAAAGCAAAGTCCGACGGGACGTGAACTGCCAACTTCGTTCTGTGCACAGCGTAAATACCAGCTTTTGTTTTTGATCGACAGCGACTTTGCAGATTCAATTCTCGAACGATCTAAGTCTTACAGAAACCTTCAGATACTAAATGGAAATTTCGGCGATGCTTGAGACGAGTCTAGCGATTCTAAGGAGTTTTGGCATTATCGACAACGAGGGACTTTTAACGGTGAGAAGGTAAGGTGTAGTGTGGACAGAAGCGTTGCTTTTCGGCTTGATCGGAAAAAGGATTGGCGAACGCGTCTGCGGTGTGTTGTTGGACAAGATGAATGTCGCTGAGAAAGCCTGAGATCAGGCGGGAGCGCATCGAGAAGTACACAATCTCGCGACGGAGCTAGAACGACTTGTTAGCCTGCGTAAAGCAGGCATCTTGAGCGAACAGGAGCAAAGCAGCTAAAGCGAAAATGCTTGGGACTTGATTTCGCTATTCACCCAGATAACGTCGTGTTTGGCTCGTGTGATTGCTGTGTAGAGCCACATCAGTCCCTCCTTTCTGTTGGAGCGAATGCGCAGACGCGCCTCATTTGCTGAAATCATGACTTTGTCCCACTCTGAGCCCTGTGCCGTGTGGCACGTCAGCGCATATCCATATCTGCAGAGTAGCCCGTATTTGCCTCCATACTCTTCCATCCACAGTCTGATAGGGCTTTTCGTTCGTTTTCCTGTAGCGGAAATCAGCATGCACTCACCTCTATCATTGACGGATTCAACGGTCCACAGTGAGTTTTTGGCGAAATCGATGTCGTTAATTGTGTGATTATCTCGGCAAACAATTGGTTCTCCAATACTTGGTGTCGCGTTATTGAAACCAAGAGAAGAGCGGATTTTCTTCGTAAGTGAGACCCGCGTTTTGTTGCGCCACACTATTACAGGTGTTCCTGCTTTTGCTAAAGATGGGTCAATTGACACTACAGGTTCTCGTTCAATGTCTTCCCCCGATCTAACGCGCTGCGCCAGTTGAAGTGGCTTGCTGTATGCTGCTTGTCTGTGAATTTCGGTTAGTTGCACTCTGATGTCGAACACTTTTGCACTTCGGAAAACCGGTGTATCTTTCATCGGTGGAATTTGAAATTCATCGCCAATGAGAATGATTCTGGAAAAAGACTTCCGAATTTTTTTCAGTGTTTCCCCGCCGAGCATTGAGGCTTCATCAACTATCAGCACATCATCACTTTTGCTCTTCAATCCCCAGTACCGAAGGTATGACTTTAAGAAGTCTTCAATTCCAAGGACCCGAGTGCCGGACATGAGTCCGTACCTTTGCGCAATCTTTCTAGCAAGCCTCATCGCACCGATGTCGAACTGTTTTCGCAAATAATCTTCGGTATCTAGGTCTGGCTCTTCGCTGAATAAATAGCTGTGCAGGGACGCACCTGGTTCTCTGTAAACAGGCGTGAGGCATGCCGAGTGCAAAGTCGTCACATAGGCCAACCCTTTCTGTCGCAAGACTTCCGCGGCCTTGTTTGTAACTGCGGTGATGATCGCGTTTTCTTCAAGAAGATTGCTTAGCTCACGAATCATTGTTGTCTTTCCTGAACCCGCTGGACCGGACAGCGCAATCAAGACTTCGTCTCTTTCTAGAGCCTCCATGATTGTTGCTATTGCTGCCTTTTGCTCGTTAGATAGCGCGGGCTGCTGAACCGTTTGAGTGTGGGGAAGGTTTTGAGGTTCGTGAGGTGTCTTGTCGAAAGTCTGATGTGTGTAAAGTAAATCTGGTATCTCCAGAGCCAGCATTGATACGCTTTCGCGGCAAACTAAAGAAAGATCTATCGCTTCTTTACTCAAAACTCTTTTCCGCATTGTGCTGAATTAACGCATTCTGCAGAATTCAATATGCAAATTCACTGTGCAATTGCACAGAAGAAAGATGTGCTACGCGATCGACCTTTGGGTTATGAGACCAATGGTTTGCATTTACGACCTCATGGTTCGTAGCCATATCCCGCTACCTTTTTTAATTTTTCTAAAATCGCTAAAAGCTTTCCCTGTTGAGACTTTTCGGCTATTATGTAATTTGTCAAGTCTCCCCGAGTTTACTTGAATTTTCTGCCAAAGGGGCCAACTGGGGGCCAACGAAAAATCAGCATCTGCGGGCATTTGACCTTATGGGCAGCGACCTCATGGGCCAATTATACTAAGATTAGAAAAAGGGGCCAACGGGGCCAACGAATGCCCCGAAGCGGGTTATTAGAGACGCAAGACAAGCAGGCACTCGTCAAATGTCCCACCCTGTCGGAGATTACAAAAAATATGGACGAAAACAACAGGATCAATTTCACCAAAAAGACGATCGAGGGTCTGGAACCACCCAGCGGCAAGCAGCAGGAGCGATACTATGACTCCAAGACGCGCGGGCTTTTCATTCTTGTGACAACAGCCGGTGCGAAAACCTTCTATGTGCGCAGAAAGGTCAAAGGCAGATCTGAGCTATACGTCCTCGGAAGGTTCCCAGAACTTACGGTTGAAAAGGCTAGAGCCAAGGCGGGCGCTTTTCATTCGGCGGTCACAGATGGAAAAAATCTCGTTGAAGCACGGCGCGCTGAGCGAGCAGAGCATACGCTCGGGGAACTATTCGATGAATATATGGAGCGGCACCTGAAGAAGAGCCGGAAAACGTGGAAGGTGCTGGAAGACAATTTCAATCGCTACTTCGGGCACTGGAAGAATCACCGCTTGTCCGCAATCACGAGAGTTGATGTTGAGAAACTCCATCACTCTATTGGTCAGAGTCGCGGTCGTTATGCCGCTAATCGTGCGCTCGATCTCTTAAGGGCAATGTTTAACAAAGGAATCCGCTGGCAGCTCCACAAAGGCGATAACCCTGCGGTTGGCATCTCCGAGTTCACAGAACAGCCTCGGGACCGAGTTCTGCAACCGGAAGAAGTAGAACGGTTCTTCCGCGCCATTGATGAAGAGGTAGATCCAGACTTCAAAGATTTCATCACCTTATGCCTTTTGACCGGGCAACGCAAGTCCAATGTCCTGTCCATGCGTTGGTGCGACATCGACTTTAAAGGGCACCACTGGAATATTCCAGGCGAGGAGATGAAGAACAATCAATCGCTGACATTGGCATTGAGTCAACCGGAAATCGACTTACTTAAAAGTCGCAAGAAACCCAATAGAAAAGAATTCGTTTTTCCAGGAGACGGCCGGACGGGCCATTATGTCGAGCCCAAACGAGCATGGGCGAGACTACTGAAACGGGCTGGTATCGCTGATTTACACATTCATGATTTGAGAAGGAGCCTTGCCAGCTTTATGGCGAACTCAGGCGCAGATGTCTCGCTCATCAAGAGCGCCCTGAACCACAAAGACATCAAGACGACGTTGAGTGTCTATGTGCGAACGGCTCGCAGCGCCGAGCTGAGTGCACGCGAGAAAGCGCACAGCCTGATGAAGGAATTAGCAAAGGCAAGTGATGACAGCGACCCAGCAAGTACAGAGCAGAACTGATAAGGTGCCCTGCAATAACTCTGTCCGCCGGATCTTGGCGACTGTGTGCGCCCTGCGTGGGAGTAGACTTGACGCTGGGCTTGCGTCCGCTAGGCTTGCCGCCGGGCAGCCAGGGAAGCGCCGCCTGGTTTTATCGTGTGTTCGTATGCTTTAGAAGTTGCGGCGCGCACACCTGCTGCGGCGGCTGCCGAAATAGCGGGCGCGAGGGGTCCCGGCGTCAAGTCGTTAGGACGACATACCTCCGGCGCTTCGTCCAAGTGTTAGTAAAATCATTCTCTGACTGTACTTCGTTAGAATCTTTCGTACGCACAATAACCCTTCTTGCGTTATATCGAAAGCAAAAAAGAGGAAGGCGTCGGTGTTGAACCGAGCCTTCCTCTTTTGCATGTTCGTGCTAGTTGTTCGGTGGTGGCGCTGGTGGTGCGAATGGCCACGTCGAATCTTGCTCGCTAGGGGGCGTTATGTCTTCAATATATTGTCGCCAAGTGCTTGGATTTCGATCCGGGTATCTCTCGTAGGGTGGGATATAGCGTTGAACCGGCGGTGAACTTTCCGGCAAAGCATATGACGGAGGACTCGGTTGTTGGTCTTTTTGTTTGAATTGCGATTGGAATTCGTCCCATTGTTTGCCTGTCCAGTGCACCAGATCTCTTGCAGAACAACCGACCCAGCAGTAACCGATTAAGGCGACAAACGTGACTGCGATCACGAGAGAGCATTTCCATCGAAGCACTTCCTCCTTTCGCAAAGTTTCGTTCTTCATTGCAGCATCCGCTGCTTGCTGTTTTTGATGTGCGCTTTGTGCAGCTTGTGTGGCTCGTTGAGCCGCCTCCGCTTCTGCTTCTTTCTTTTCTCGTTCTGCCGTGCGTTTTCTAGTTGCTTCCTCCTCTTGTCTTTTTCTCTCTGCTTCCGATGGACCGGACGAAGAGCTTGAGTTGTTATTTTGATTGTTGCTCTTGTTTTGAGTGCTGTTTGGCGGCGGGCCGGCCGCCGCTGATTGACAGCGGCAGCTCGGTCCATGTTTGTGTTCTGATTCGAAATGCTTTTTCAGCTTTTCGAAGTTGTTGTTGATTTTCTTTAGTTCTTCCTCGGCTTCTCGTTTTGCATCTTGGCTGGACATGCGGTCTGGATGCCATACAAGAGCGAGTCTTCGATATCGACGTTTGATTATGTCGAACGCAGCCCCCGGTTCTAGCCCGAGGGCTTGATATGCCTTGTGGAGATCGTTCATGAAAATATTGCCTTTTGAATGTCGCCCAGTAGAGCGAATAATGCGAGTGCGCTTAGTGAGATTAGCCACCATGGTGGGGCGGGAAGCCTGGTGTCGGTCTCGTCTCCAACTTGAATGCCGGGACCTATACGCATTTCGATTGAGTCTATTACGCCAGTTACGATGGAATCGCAGGCTCGGAATTGGACACCCTCCACTTTCGGAGCAAAATCCAGGTAGACCAGAGTGGTATCTCTACCGGTATCACTTAGTGTGATCTCCAGCCCCACATGTCTTTGAAGGCGCTCTTTTCGTGTGTGTATTTGTCCCCGTTGATCCATGTCGTAATGAATCTGTTCGTCAGTAAATCTGAGGTCGGCGGTTATTTTGCCGCTCTGGGTGTCGGCACTAGCGATGTGCCATTTGTCACCGAAGTTATATGAGATGTCTGCCAAAAGTTCTCTGACTTTGGCGAAAGCTTGTTTGACCGGAACCTTGTATTCTCGTGGTACCGGATGGAGAAAGTTATATCTTTGAATTCGTGCCTGGTGTAGGAACGGCCATGCTGCCCATATTCCCGCTACCAGACCGGGGAAAGTACCAGCTTCATTGTTGTGAAGCACTATTTGCCCAAGGAAAGCTCCAGTGAGCAAGAAAACGAATACGCCTAACGTGACTACCATTCCCATTATCGTTCTGCCCTATCTGAATCTTCGAAATCGAAGCCGACTCCGAAGTCATCGATGTTGCAGGCTTTGCACCAGTGATGGAGATGTGCCTCGATCATTTGTCCGGTATTTTGAAAGTGGAGTAGTTCTTCCTCCGCGTCGAGCACATGGTGGTTACCTGTTCCCCAGTGCCGCACTAGATAGACGATATTCATTCTGAGCATCGCCTCTGCGTTATCGACCTTTCCTTGCTCCCAGAGAAATCTCGCAAGAGCGACGCATATTGTGGCTGCATTCAGTGACATTTCATTCGCTTCGAACAGGCTGATTGCGTCTATGTAACATCGCTCTGCCAGGAACGGCTCGCAGAGTCTTGCGTAGAGTCCTGCCATGCAGGAGAGTGACCAGGCGGCATCAAATTTGTCGTCGCGCTTGTCACTGCATTTGGTGCCTTCGAAGATTTCTTTGAATCGTCGGAGCACTATCTCGATTTCACGTTTGTCTGAAGCTACACAGTACATTCTGTGCATCAACGTGTATGTTTCAGGTTGCATACTTTTTGTTCTCCTTCTGTGAGGTTATTTTGGATTGTGTTTGACTAGTCGGCGAAATCAGGAGCGTCGCTATTGGCTTTGCTGCTGTTTTGCAGATGCGCATGTTGATCAGGATTGCGTCTGTTTCCACGATCTGTGGAGTTTTGTCTGTTTTGGTCGTAGCGTTTTTGATTTCGAGATTTGTTATTTCGCCATGATTTGTTTTTCCTTTCCTTGTCGGCATCATTCTCTTCCTTCGGGATGCGGCTCTTAATGTAGCCTCGTTTGCGAACGAACTCTGTGACTATGTGTTTTTCTCGAAGCGGTGGGTCGTATCGCAGTGCCTCGTCGTATGCAGTTGGGGAGATGAGCGGCAACTTGAGAGGATTCGAATCTGGTGCGAATATGACTACTTCGTTTTTCAATCCGATCAATTCATCGGGTGTTATAAGAGCACGTCCCTGAATCATTTCGTGGACTCTGCCGTTGTCATTGACCGTCGCCTCCTCGATAGTGGTTCGTCCAATCGCCTCGCTCAGATCTCTAGCTTCCGTAAATGTTTTCTGCTTGAAGTAGACCTGCGTTGCGGGCATGTCGATGATTATTTGCGCTTCCTTACGGCTGTAAACTTGCTCGAGTTGAAAGTAGTTTTGGAAACCTAGAACCAGACCGATCTTGTTTTTTCTGATTATTGAAAGCGTGTCTCCTATTCCTGAGATTTTGCCGAAGTTTGTGAACTCGTCGAGAAGCATTGTGATTGGATATCGCATCTGCTCTCTCACTTCTAAGATATGGTCGAGAAGGAAGTTCACCATCAACGAACCGATTAGCTTGCTGTCTCTGCTCCGGCTTGGAACGGCGATATAGAAGGTGAATAGCTCGTCTTTTAATTTGTCGAGATCGATGTCTGTTGTTTCAGTAAGCGTCACCATTTGGTCAGTCATCCACGGATTGAGCTTTGTGATTAAGCCTGAGAAAACTCCGTATCGAAAGTCTGTTTCTCCACTGAGTCGCATCCATCCTTCGAACTCCATTTGAGCCACTTCTGATGGGCTGTCGCGTAGAACCTTGGCTAACTGATCTGGTCCAGTTAGGAGTAGCCAGCGCAGTGCACCGAAGTGTCCATACTCTGGAGGTCCGGCTGCTGCGTGCAGTATCAGTGGAATGAGAAGAAGTTTTTCTGAGCGATTCCAGGTTTGCTCACCCCTTGCTTCAGTTGATTCGCCGTTTAGGATAATTAGGTCTGCTAGCTTTTCTGCTAGTAGCGCTTTCATTTCTTCGGGCGCTCGCCTCACTCGATCAATTGGGTTGATACGATGAGAAGTGAGGTCTGATGCATTGAAGCAGTATATTTGGTGACCGGCCATCTTTCGCCATCCGGCTGTTAGTTTGTAGAGTTCGCCCGACTCGTAGCCGGGCGTTGCCTCCGTAACAACCATGCTGGTTCCAATTCTTTCAACAAGTTGCGGGATGAAAAATCCTCGCGATTTTCCTACGCCGGTTCTGCCACACACCAGTGCATGAGCATGTGTCCACAGCTCCGGTACTTGAATGAATTGATTGTCACTCGTCCTCCCTATGATTAGTCGTTTTGGATCAGGTATATGTTGGATGTAACCTGCGGTTTTTAATTCGTTCAGTGTGCCCCATCGGGCGGCGCCGTAGACTGTACTTGGTTGCTTGTGTGTTCTGGCTTCGGATGCGCGTTTCGCATCATGTTGAAGTTCGAGGAGAATCTGGTCGCATCTTTTTTGACAGTCGCTTTGTGTACCTCCTCCTTTCTTTTCTTCGATGTCTACTGTAACAAGCATGTCATTGCGGGTGGTGCTCCTCCAGCGCACCACTACTCGATATTCATGCCGCCACCAGTCGCGACCTATTTGCTCATCGAGCCGCTCGACGGCAAGAATCTGGTCTAGCTGTTTGCTTGCTCGGGAGACCTGGTACCCAAGTCTGTCAAGCACGTTCACGGCTAACACCGGAAAGTCCTGGGCATTGGTTTCGACAATGCCCGAATCGTTTACTTTCACGTTAATTACCTCGTAAAGTCCAGTCCGCGATCTCTTTTCTCGCGATCATTTTCTTTCTCTTTTCGACGGCGTTTGCGCTCGTCCTTGTTTTCATCAATAGCCTTGTCTATGTCGTCAATCGTGTCTTGATCGCGCCTTTTCTCTTCATGCGTTCGTTCAGGTTTGACGTACTCTTGATGTTTATTTCGTTTCGCATCTTCGAGATTGTCTTTTGCCTCCTTCAGGCGGTCTCGGTTGTCGCGAAGATCGATCCACCGGACAAGTTCATTGGCAATTGATGCGCCTTGCATAAAGAGCCCGACAACAGGGTTAGACATCATTTGCTGTTGCAGCGGATTCACATAACGGTTTGCATTGGGAGATGTTTCAGCAGCGCCCTGTCGTCCGAATCGATCTTTCGATAGTTGTAGCTGTCGGTCTGTCACTCCTGCCCATCTTGCTCTATCGGCATTTTCCATCCAGCCTTTCAGCTTCTGATACTGTTCTATCGGCAAGCGCTCGGCTTTGGGCGCTCGGAGCTTGTTGTCCAGCTTTACTAGTTTTTCGTAGGAGCTGTTTTTGTCGTACTTCTGTCCTTGATATTCAAATGCCTCCTTTTCTTTTCTCGGTTGTTTCTGCTGCTCCTTTGACTGATCAATTTGCTTGGGGTCTCGCGAGCGCTCTTTCTCTTTTATCCAGGCGATTAGTTTTTTGTATTCCATCGTTGAAATTCGTTCGTCGTGGTTATCCCACAGATAGGTGTTTAGTTCTTTTAGCTCGGTTATTGAATTTTCTCTGGACCATTCTTTGCCGGCGGCTTGAATTGTCTCTCTTGCTTGAGGCTCTCGCCTTACGTTTTCAGAGTCCTTTCCGAGTTTCGGCTCTCTTTGTTTTTCCTCCTGCTCTATTTTCCATTTGTTGTAAGGTTCATATTGTTCTCTGATGATGTTTTTGTGGAGCCAGGGAAGTTCGAGTCCCTCCTTGATTCGCTCCTGGCGTTGCGCTTCGCGCTCTTTTTTTCTGGATTCAATACGCTCCCGGTCCTTTCGGTCTCGTTCCTCCCGGGCATAAGCAAACTCGATTGGTCGGGTGCGTTCTAGGTGTCGGTCACCCCACTCTCTTAGTTTTGGATAGTCGTCTTTGTCGATTCGAACAGCTTTTCCGTTTTTGTCTTGTCCAAGGATCACGACATGAATATGGTGATGGGCTGTGTTGTTATGTTCGACCGCCATCCATTTCAGATCTTGTCCTTTTTCGGCGGACAGTTGTTTCATGATTTCACGCGTGTACTCCTGTTTGTCGAGGGGCTCAACTTCAGGAGATAGCGTCAACTTATGCGCTACCACCTTACTGTCTTCGAGTTCCTTGATGGCCTTTCGGAGAGATCGGCCATCAAGGTTCTCTTCTGATTCGTCGAAGAATGTTCTTCCGTCAGGGGGTTTGTCATCGCCGGGTCTGTGTTGAATGTATTTCACATGGGCAAGGGTCCGGGCGACTGCCACTACTTTTGGTGAACGGCCTTTTACACGACTCTTCTTGTCCCTGGCTGAAATATAACCGTGGATGACAACGTTCACTAGTTGTTCACCACCTTCTTCATTGTTTCAGCAATTTCTCGCTCGTCGTTTTCGACGTGTCGCGCCATACGTTGCTTGGCTTTTGATGCTGCTGATTCGAATGCTTTTCGAGCGTTTTCATCGTCCGGCAGTGACATCCAACTCAGTTCGTATAGAGTTCCAATTGCGCGACCCTGTCGAGCAAGCATTTTGCAGATACGGTCGACGCCGCTGTTAATGGCTTTGATCAATCCGTCTGTTGCATATCTGATTGCTTGAGATACCTCAGCTTCTTTTCCTTTTCCTCCTAATTTTTCGTGATTGTCTAGATACCATCGAATTGCTTCTCTTGCTACTTCTGTTGATGCAAGATTTTTTGCCTTGGCTTTTTGAGTCAGTCGCTCTCTGTCCTCAGCCGCTAGTCCGACATAAATTTGGTGATAGATTGTTTTTGTTCTTGGCATTTGTTGTACTCATCCTAAAAATGCACGCCTGATGGGCGATTTCGGCTTAGACTATGATTTAAAACCGAGCGCGCGATTGAGACTAAGACTAAAAACCTAGTAGTGAAGCCACTTTCGGGGTTCGACCTAGTCATATGTATCTTGCATTACTGAAGAGTCAAGCCTCTCCGTAATGTCTCGCTGCGCTCGGTTGATTGTTGCGCGTCGGTGCCACCTCCTCGCGGCGACACCGTATGTGGTTATTGTGGGTTTATGATGTTTTGTACTGTTTCTGATGTTGTTGGCGATTGTTCTGGTGCTTTCTATCTTTTGTTCTGTCTTCCAGAGCCATTTTTGAGCGTCTCTGCCAGGAGATTTACTCCGGACACGAGAACATTACCCAAGACTCTAAACAGAGTTATTAGAAGGGTGCTGAGCAGGCTTATAAGAGCCTTTACCATCTGCCCGACAATGTCGAACACTGGATTCAGAACCATGCTCGGATTACCTCCGGCAATACCAACAAGAACCATCAACATGAAGAGAAGTAGGAGAATCTGTTCTATTCCGCCAAGCGGCGATGACATTGAAGTCACTGTTCCACCTCCTGTCACCGGTGAGTTTCGAGAGAAGGAAGCATGCGCGCCGTCCAAGTCATCGCGCGAACTCACCAGGTGACTAAATGTTGTTTCTATATTTGAACCAGACAAATTCGAAGACTGGGAAACACCGGATATGGTGCGCTGCAGTTTTAAATTTATGCGCGCCTTAGCCAGGTTTGCCCAAGAAGCCAGTCGTTCGAACGTGTCAGAGCCCTGTTTTCAGGGTGCGTCCCCGGAGGGATTCGTACTGTTCTTGGGTCTTTTGTTTCTTATGTCAATGTAGTTTTGTGATTTCTCGTGATGAACGCGTCCAAATCACTGAGTTTGTATTTCACGAGCCGTCCGATTTTGATGTATGGGAGATTGTATCTACCCGTGCATTTCCATATTGCGAGGGTCTGCTCTGAAACACCGAGATAAACAGCTGCTTCTCTTCGCGTGAGAAGATCGGAGCGCACGAAGGCAGCTCCAAAGGGAGTCTCATTTGTCATTGATTTTATTCCTTGTTTGGGTTGTCCTTGCCAGCAATTTTGTGACGCGCTGGCAGGACGTGGATTGAAAACTTGAAAGTTGATGGCTGCTGAATTGCAGCGAACAAACGAAAGCGGGAGATCAGTACTTCTGATCAGGAGTGTTGATTAATCTCTCTTGAGTGATTTTCCTTTTCGGTTTGATCTGGTTTGTCGTGGCTGCCTTCCAGGCGCCGGTTAACTAAACTCAGAGCTTAAAAGAAGAATGTGAGAAGCTGTGTTTTTGAAGTAACAGCAGGAAAAAGAATCGGGAAAAAAGATCAGTTACTGATCATTTTAATGGTAGGTCGCGCATCAGCGGCAATCGCTACCATTTGTAGTCGACGATACCAGTATATCTTTGTTCCCGGTTCTCGCGTAATGGGAAATCTGACAGCTTGACTACGGGGTAAACCCTAGGAATCTAATCGTCGTAGCCGGGCTCGTTGGCTTTCACCGTTTTCTCTTCTTGGGCCGGTGCGTTGTTTTTCTGCTCGACCGAGCAGCTTTTCGACATTCAAGTGGATATGCCAAGCTTCGGCAGGATCCAAAGTTGCATGGCGAAATAGAATCCGACGATTCCCAGAAACCAGAGTATATTTTCCATATGCTGCCGCGCTCCTCCTAACTTATCGATCTTCAATGCTTCAACCGGATTGGTTTTCATTCCGTTATCTCTTTCATCTTCTACCTATTTTATTCTCTTGCCTATGACAAGGTCATAAAGCGGGGTGTCAAACGGCGCGTCGAGATGGTGCTCTAAGAGATGACGGTTCGCCTTGGCTGCCAAATCGGGCGCCACGGTTTGAAGAAGATATTGTGATATCCATTGCGCAAGACTTGAGTGTTTTTGCGTCTCGACGAGAAAACCTGATGATTCGAGATGCTGTTTAACATAGTCGCTATCTGGAAGCTGCCATTCAACGTGTTCCTTAACCAGTGGATTATTGGTCAGCTCTAATATCAGTTCCTGGGCAGCGGCAGATTGGCGACCTGGAAAGTTGATAAAGCATGATTGCCGTGCAACTTTGCACAGCTGCTCCAAAAATGATTGCCGGTCTTCGGGCGCTACATGCTCAAGAGCATCTACTGAGACAACCGCATCATATGGTTCTGTAGTGATACTAAGTCCGGTGCCACCTGTCGTGATCGGATCGAGTACATCAATGTCATATTGAGGCAAGAACAGAGCAAGCGCACCGTCAAAGCCACCCACATCAAGGATTGAATCGGATGATTTTACGATTCGCTTTATTGCCTCGGCCGTCCGATGAAGACGAAGGAACCGATCCCATGTCAAATCGAAGCGCTTGTCGGCGTCAAGTACTACGGCGCGGCAAATCCCGGAAGTTGTGGTCGGTTTCAGGTCCACACCTTGATTCAATGCAAGTTTGATGTCTTTGTTACTCATGGAGAAAACTATCGGGGCTGTCTATTCAGGACAGTTAAATCCCGAATTATGCTGAAACATTCTAACGAATGTTAGAATATCATCGTTTCACGTGCAATGATCATGTAAATTTGTTATTTCGCAGTTGGTTGGCGCAAAGCGTTGAGGCACCTAATGGTCACGAACAGAGAAGTCAAGAATGGGCTGTACGAGCAAGTTTCTCGGATCGCGAAAGCTTCGGCTAGTCCGAAGAGGCTTGAGCTTCTCGGCTTGCTTTGCCAGGCTCCGAAAACAGTCGAGATGCTGAGCAGGGAGGCAAGCATTAGCCTCAAGTTGGCGAGTTCGCATTTACAGGACTTGAAAGCAGCACGGTTAGTCGAGAGTGAGCGTAACGGAAAGAACATGATTTACAAGCTTGCCAGTTCGTCGGTGGCAAACTTCCTTGTCACACTGCGGGAGTTGGCGGAGGAGCGCTTGACTGAACTGCAAGATGCCGTGCGCCAGTTAGGTGAATCGGCACATGAATGGACTGGTACTACCAGAGACGAGCTTTTGCAGCAAGCTAGCAACGGCGATGTAGTTGTCATCGATGTGCGGCCGGCGAGCGAATTTGAATCGGCACACATTCCATATGCTCGGTCGATGCCTTTGTCAGAACTTAAAGCCAGGCTCAAAGAGTTGCCGAAGGGAAAGAAAATCGTGGCTTACTGTCGTGGTCCGTTTTGCCTCATGTCTGACGACGCAGTTCGTTTGCTTCGCAAATCAGGATACGATGCAGTTTTGCTGCGTGATGGAATTGTTGAATGGAATCGATGGGCAGGTTGATCGTTTGCTCTGTACACAGATGCACTGTATTGAAAAGGCAAGATGAGTCAGATCTTCACCTTGCCCTCTCGAACATACTCTTTTACGACCACATATAGCCGTGAGTTTCTCTCAAGCTGCACAGTCCGTTAGAGCTGACAATGATGTGATCGATTACTTTTACTCCGAGCAAGTCACCAGCTTTTATCAGCGTTTCCGTAGTTTCCAAATCCTCTCTGCTCGGGGTTAGCGATCCGCCTGGATGATTGTGAGCTACAATGATTGCATAAGAATTTGCGATCAATGCACCCTTAAACACCTCGCGTGGATGCACTAAAGAAGCCGAAAGACAGCCGTGAGAAATGATTTGAAAATTGCAGATTTCATTTCGGGCCGTCAGGTGATAGGCGATGAAATATTCTTCCGAGTAGTGACGAAGAGGTTCAACGAATTTTTCTAGATCGCTTGGAGTATTGATTGGCAGCGGATTTGTACCAGGCTCCTTTATCAATGCCAAACGCATTTCAGGCACGATGTACTTGAGATGTTTTTTTAGTGTTCTGGTATTCATTCTACTTTCTCCAATTTAACTGCGGCTTTCGCCTCGCGAAATCGGAGTACGGGGGCGGCTCTGCGGGTCAAGCGACAACGATCTACAGGTTCAACCAGATAACAGGATCGCTTGATGCGCGGTGGCGCTGCCCCCGTACAATAGAGGAAATAGAAAAACCTAGTTTAAGTGCGGTTTGGGAGGAGCCTGATTAACGACATTTATCACAGCGATCCAGCAGTTTAACTTGACGTTATTCAAGCCTGATCACGGTGCTTGTCTTTTAATATTGCTCGCGACTTAAAGACTACTTCGGGGCAAACACTTGACGTTTCAAGTCATACAGTGGCGTCAAATCTCCCGCCGATTTCCGAACTCTGGACTCTACCTCTTTGCCAATTGTTGTTACTCATGAGGCATCGATGTATGCTTTTGCGTCCGCACCGTAATTACTGTGAAGCTTTTTCTTGCTTCAAGAGTTTGGCTATCTCTTCTCGATCACTTGCGGCCTTTTGAGTTTCACCAAGCATGTCGAACGCTTTGGCTCGATAATAGTATGCTCTTAAATGTTTCGGATGGAGACGCAGTGACTCGTTTGAATCGGCGATTGCTTCCTTGTATCTCTTCATCTTCAGATTTTGTTCTGCTCGATAGTGATACGGCTCATCGTCATTTGGAGTGAGCTTTATTACTATCGTGAAATCTTCAATGGCCTTCTCACCCTTGCCGAGATAATCCCAACAGTAAGCGCGAGTTTGATACGCAGCAACGTTACGCTTGTCCATAGAGATCACGCGTGTGTAATCAGAACATGCTCGGATATAGTCACCCAGCGTGAAGTAGGCCAAGGCACGACTTTGGTAAGCGTCTTTGTTGTTGGGATGCAGGCGAAGCTCAGCGTTCAATATTTTGAGTGCTTCAGAAGGACGATCCTGTTGTATGAGGTTCGCTGCTTCGTAGGCTGGATTGCCACTGCCATAAGCCGCAGGCGGGACGGTTGTCATCAAGATCAATAGGGAGTTTAGCATCCATCGTTTCATGTTGAGTTCTCCATCAAGTTGTACTTTCCGCCATAGCCACAAACACATTTGCGAAGCCACTAGTGATGGTCGTGGTGTGAATCCGGGAAGTGGGGATGCGTGTGCCGAAGCTTTTGGTGTTTGTGTTTATGTATATGCGGTTCACCTGGGGGGTCATCAGAACAATGATCGTGTTGATGATGCTCATCATGAACGTGTTCATGCTCATGCTCAATCTCGTCATGCTCGTGTTCATGTGAATGTTCTTCTGTCAAATGCAACCACAGGCCAATTCCCATCAACACTGCTGCCACGACCAATGGTAACGAAACCGTTTCTCGTAGAAAAATGATAGCAACTATTGCGCCGACAAACGGAGCTAGTCCGAAATATGCTCCAGTTCTTGCTGTTCCGATGTGCCTGAGCGCTAAAACGAACAAAACGAGGCTGACACCATAGCCCAAAAAACCAATAGACATCGACTCAGCGATGACGAGAAACGATGGAATTTTTGCACCAAGAAATAAAGCAAGAGCACAATTTGTCACTCCTGAGACTAATCCTTTGATACAAGCTATTTGCGCTGGATTAGAATTCGAGATTTTTCGCGTCAAATTGTTATCCACTGCCCAGCCGATACAAGCAGTCGTAATCAGTAGAACACCGTTAGATAGTGCAAAGCCGGAAGTAAAATCTACCGAAAGAAGGACGCCGCCCAGCACTATTACGAACATCCCGAGAAGTATTCTCTTGTCGAAATTCTCTTTAAAAACGAACCAAGCAATCAGAGCCGTGAAAACGCTCTCGCAGTTTAGAAATAGGGATGCTGCCGAAGCTTGAGCTGTAGCCAGACCAAGCATTAAAAGCACTGGTGCCACTATTCCACCAGCAAAAACTGCTCCAGCAAGCCACGGGAAGTCAGCTCGTTTTAAGGATGGACCACTCTCAGCAAGTTTGGCTTTCCCTCCAAGCAAAAGACACAGAGCGAGCCCGACGCCGGAACCCAGATAAAACAAGCCGGCGAGCAATATCGGCATCGTGTCTTGCAAGAGCGCTTTTGCCATTGGAGTAGTAATGCCGAACAAGAAGGAGGCAAGTAGTGCGTAGAATACGCCTCTCATGGGCATTTTGTTGTCGAAATTGGAATCCATTTTCTTATAACCAGTCGATGTCTGGAGCCCCAAAGCATAAGGCAAATCTAGATTCGTTGTTGAATATCTAATGGTAATATTACTCTCTGGTCAATGTGGAGCTGCGACTGCCTTGGGGTTCGAGCGCAGGATGCGATTCTTTGAGTCTTGACTCTTGACAATGCGGACTAGGAAAGAGATTTTCAAAATGCCAGATCGGTCCTACAACCCAAGAGAGAAGTGGCGTCCATTTCGGTGGATTCCTATTCTATTTGTGGTTTCATTGCTAGTCTCCGTGTCTGTTTGCTATTTTGTCGATGAACGATCCCATGCTGGTCCGCGTCCAGATTCTCCTTTGTCTCAAGGTCCAGAAATGGCGACCCGACTGAAGCAGAGTATTCCGAAAGGTCTTGTTGTGTCCCTTGTGCTCACAGGGATAGCTTGTTCGCTTTTTGTAGCAATCAAGCGATTGAAGAAAACATCGAACACCGACTAAAGAGAAGCCGGTCACCATTCATTTTGACCATACGATCGGGAAAAGCGGATGCACCATTGGTGCACCGACCGGCAGGTCGTTGTCTAGTCCGTCAAAGGGAGGAGACGTACGCCAGTTGCGCGGTGTAAAAGTTATATCATCGCCAATGAAGCGAAGTGAAAAAACTCTTCTGCGTTGACCTGGGTCTGGACCTCGAGCTGCATGAAGTGTGAGCATGTGAAAACACACTATGTCGCCTGGTTCCACAGGCCAACCAATAATATGAAATCGGTTCCGGTCAGCTTCAATGTCTGGCAACTCAGCTAGAGTCCCCTCGGGAAACCACTTTGCCTGATTATCACGAAACGAACGAGGCATCAGCCACGGTCCCTTATGCGATCCGGCAACAAACTCTAATGTGGCATCGCGCGAAATTGGATCGAGCGGAATCCAAATGCTGCAATTCTGCTTGCCATCAATGTTGTAGTAAGGTTGATCCTGGTGCCATGGTGTTGCTTGACGTGTATTCGTCTCTTTTACCAACAAGTGATCGTGGTACAGGCGGGCGACCCCACTCTTCATTAGTAACCCTGCAATCATGCCAATCTCGGGTTGAAAAATGAACTTCCTGTAAAAAGTATTTTGCTGCCATGTACAGAAGTCTTCAATGAAACAACCCGGATCGTCCGCTTCGCTAACGACCTTGGCGAGCGGGCTGAGGTGACTCAGATTGTATTCAACTCCGTTGCGCAATTCTTCGATCTGCTCAGGTGTTAATACACTTTTCAGACAGATTGCGCCATCTCGGTCAAACTGATCAATTTGTTGCTGAACTAAAACTGTCATGGTAAGAACCCTCAGGGAGTCAATTATGTTTCCTCATGATCGAGCTTCGAATCATGGTGATGCTCATCTCCGATGTGCGGGTGGTTGTGGGGTCGCAAGTTGTGCTTATGTTCATGACTATGGGGATGCCTGAAGTCGGCCACATGATCATGCTCATGATCGTGATCGTGATGCTCGTCGTGGAGGTGCAAGTGGGAATGTTTGACCTCAGGATGAGAATGAGGATGAAGTTTTGAATCTGAAGCATCAAGTCGCCTGTAGAGTTCCAACCACTCAACCTGAAAACCGCTCCAGCCATCAGTTTCTGTCGAGTATATTAGATGCCATTCTTTGCTCAAGATTCTATAGAACGAATTGTTAGCGCAGTTTTTTCTGTTTTCCACGAGGATGATGTTTGAACCTTTGAAGTGTTGTAATGCTTCTGAAGCCATCGAATTAATTGGTGGCCAGCTAATTAGTAAGGTGCGATCAGAAAAATTCACCAAGTCCTTCGAATCGCCTTTGGTGACATGCGTCCAGCTTTTGCCTTTTTTTGCAGGCATGCCGAATACGTTCGTGCCGAAAAACCAATTTTTCCCTTCTTCTACGGGGAAAGCTTCAATAGCCTCTATGTCAGCTCCCATCTGTCGCAGGAGCCACGCGTTGTATCCATTTCCAGCACCCATTTCCACAAGAGGCGAATACTCTTTCAGAAATTTCAACATCGATGGGGAAAAAATCGAGTAACAATATTTTTCACGCATCTTGAGGAAAAACAATTCAAACACCATCTCGACTCTGAACCATGGAAGAACCATCAAAGTCTCTAATTGCAAGCTATCTTGAATGGTGAAATGAATACCCCGAGAAAGCTCGCGAAGCTCGTTTCTTGAATTTGCGTCGAATTTTTTCTGCTCCTTTAAGTTCGATAAGCGCTGATACATTTCCAAATACGGATGTTCGATTTTGACTTCGTTGTCCATATCACTCTCCTCTGAATCAGGGTTTCCGTATACTCGGTAGTTCTAGCTAACTAATAGAAGGTTGTGCCGATGGCTTGCTCTAAATCGGTATACGCTATCTCGTAAGCGTAGATCGCATCTAAATACTCATAACGAATTTCTAGATTTGACTGCTGAGCAACAAGCACAGAAGCCATGTCTGACTGACCAATTTCGTAGCTTTTTTGAGACATCTGCGCTACTTTTTTTGATCGTTCGAGAGTTTTGTCTTGTAGTTGCTGGATTCGCTCACGCTGCATTTGGACTGCTCTATACGCTTGGACAACTTCTTGTTCTACGATATTTTTTTGAGCTTCGAGTTCGCCGCGTAACTGCTTGATACGGGCTCTATACAAACTGATGTCACCTTGATTGAAATTAAAAATCGGCAGAGGTGTGTTTGATTGGAAGAAGAATCCATGGAAGTTATTTCTATTGTTTGCATCAATTTCAACCGGAGTGATATGCCCCTCGCTTTTTGGACACAGAAGTGGCGTAGCTCGCTCTACGCCACTTTTTGTCCTTTAAGCTCAAAATCGGCCGGGCTGAGATAGTTTAGTGCAGAATGTAGCCTCCTTTTGTTGTAAAACACTTCGATGTAATCAAAGATCCGCATGGTTGCGTGTTCTCTGGTCCTAAACGTTTCGCGCCAAACTAGTTCAGCTTTTAAAGTCTTCCAGAAGCTCTCGGAGACAGCGTTGTCCCAGCAGTTGGCTTTTCCACTCATGCTTTGAGGGCAGACCCCCTTGAGGTTTTTCCGAAACTCCTCGCTTGCATACTGGCTGCCTCTGTCAGAATGCACCAGTTTAGGATGTACACCTCTTCTCAAAACGCCCATCCTGTAGGCGCTTGCGACCAGGTCCGCGGTCATGTTGTTTTGCATTGACCATCCCACAATCATTCTCGAATGCAGATCAAGGAAAACTGTCAGGTAAAGCCAACCTTCGTGGGTTTCGATGTAAGTGATGTCGCTTACCCAAACTTCGTTTGGCTTGCCTGGATTGAATTTTCGATTCAACACGTTTTCTGATACTGGCATTTTGTGCTTCGAATCAGTCGTTGATTTGTTAGCTCTAGTGCGTCTTGGCGCCAAACCTTTCTCAAGCATGATCTTTTCAACAGTGGTTCTGCTTACACAGATGCCTCTGTTCTTGAGTTCTTTGAACACTCTTCGAGATCCGTACGTTTGCCGGCTCTCGATGAATATCCTGTAAACCTGCTGAGAAAGCCAGATTCGGTGCTGTTGCCTCGCCGATGTTTCTCCCGCATTCTTCCACTTGTTGAATCCTGAGCGGCATACGTCCAGGACTCTGCAAAGCTTCACAACGGCGTGATTAACTGATTCCGCGCGAATGAAGGCATACTTTACTGCGAGGCTTTCGCAAAGTATGCCGCGGCTTTTTTTAGGATCTCGACCTCTTCTTCCAGTTCCTTGATTCGCCGCTGCATTTTGATGTGTTCGTCTATTTCCGAGCTCCGTTCTAGTTTTTGCTCGTGTTCTTTAATCCAGTTTCTGAGTTTCCACGCCGGCACATCAAGCTCCGACGCGACAGACTGCACGCTCCTACCAGGCGCAGTCGCCAGTTTCACAGCATTCTGCCTGAACTCGTAGTTGTATTGGTTGGGTTTGGGTTTCTTCATGTCGCCTCCAAATTTTCCTTTTACTGGCGAGTTTTGTCCAGAAATTTCTCTGTCCACTTTTGGAGGGGCTGTCCAGAGGACCATTGACTACGGAACTACCGAATGCAATAGTCGGATTTGGCAGGATATTGCCATAGGCCAATTTCAGATTGGCGCCGTTCAGTCGTACTGATTGATCAACTATTTTGATCTCCAATCGATTTTGATTTGCCTTCGCAAGCAGCTGTGGAAGCTCTGGAAGAGAACTTTCCAAGTCGGGCAAGTAATCGAGCTTTTCGGCCTTCAATTTGAATGGCGGCAATCTCGGTACGTCGAAAGCGGCGTCATATGGACGGCCAAGGAGTACAGCTAGACCTTGCTTTGCGCGCATCACTTTATTCAACATTAGGTCTCTGTTGATCCTGGTTCGCTCTACTGCAAGTTCAGCCCTCTGCACATCGAGTTCGGCCACATCACCGGCGTCGAATCGAATCTTAGCCATTGCGAGCAGGCGCTCATAGAGTTGACATAATTCACTTGCTGTCTCATATCGCTCTTGCGCGATAAGAAGTTCCGAATAGGTTCTACGAATGTCTCCGCGCAGCAACCACAATCCTTTTGCGATCTGAAGATCAGCTAGACCGATCTGCTTCTTAGCAGCAATAAGGCGCAGAGCTAGTTTCCACGGAGGCTCGATTGGAACACTGACGCCATATCGATAAGTGAATTCTGCTTTGTATCCGTTGTCTACGATAAAACTCGGATTCGGAAGTTCAGTCGCCTTTATTCGAGCCGACTTTGCGATTCCCAATTCCAAGCGAATGGAAGCTGCTCTGGGACTCTTCATCAGGGTTTCATCCATAGCCTGGTTAATCGATAATGCATTGCCAATCGGCCCTCGCAAGAGAGGTTCCGGTGTATTCGCTTTAGTCCCCGAAGGAAGCGCCGCCAACGTTTTCTGCAATGATTGTCTTACTGCGGCTTTCGCCGGATCTGCATCTTCAGTAGCACTCTGAGCAGGCGAAGCCAGTGTCCACATGGCAAGAGTCAAAAAGAGAAACCGGAGTTTCGCCGGAGATTCCTGGTTCATTCGTCTAAAACGTAATGGCATTGCTGTATCCATGCGAATCTTCTCTAAAGCTTTCGGGTAAAGGAAAAACGAGGATTCAACTTTTTGCCTTCAATGGTCACTTGTGCAACGATCAAATAGTCACCGGTCTGGTCAAGCTTCACCATTCCGTGATAATGGTCGTTCGGCTCCTCCTCGGCGATTGGAAGTTCAACTTTCGTACCGTCAGGCTTGGTAATTACGAACGTACCAGTGACACCCTTCAGGTGTTTGTCCGATTTGTCATGCACGTAAAAGTCTAGATGTGCTACTCCATCAGTTTGTACGTCGGGCGATAGCTTGAAGCGATAACTGTCGATTTCAATAAATTCCTCCTTGGGAGCTTCGGTTTGTTTGACCGTTTCGGTCGAGGACGTTTGCGCTGCTGGAGTCTCTGGCTTGGTTCCTGACGAGCAGGATTGAAGGCTCAAGATTCCCGCAGAAAGTACGATTGAAGTCAAAAGCATTTTTTTCATGTCTATTTCTCCTTATTGATGTAGTTGTGTGGATCGATTGAGTCACCAGAAGATACGATTGAGTCGCGGGAAGCGGCTCCCAGCGCCGCAGCTCCAAATAACTTAAAAAGTGCTGGTATTACCAATAGTGTCAGAGCAGTAGAGCTGACCATGCCACCTAGAATAACTACTGCAAGAGGCTGTTCGAGCTCCCTTCCGGTGCCCCCTAGAATGGCAATTGGAAGCAAACCTAGCGACGCAGTCAAGGCTGTCATTAGAACCGGGCTTAGACGATCTATCGCGCCCTGTTTGATGCACTGCTCGAAGTTATTTCCTTCGGCCATTAGGTGCTTAAAGTGCGTAACCAACATGATGCCATTGCGGGTTGAAATTCCGAACAGCGTGATGAAACCCAGTAGCGAACCGATACTCATGACGCCACCAGAAAGAACAATCGCCCACATACCGCCGATCAATGCAAGCGGCAGGTTCATAAGGACAAGGACGGCTGATCGAGCACTTCTAAAGGCTGCAATCAGAAGTAGGAAGATTCCAATTATTGAAATCAGAGTGAGCAGAACAAGTTGTTGGCTTGCCTTTTCCTGTGCTTCGAATTGGCCACCGTAGACAATGTAATAACCTGCGGGTAAATGGATGCTCTTGTTTAACTGCTCTCTTATCCGATCAATCACGCTACCTAAGTCAGCGCCGCTGACATTTGCCTGAATGACGACACAGCGGGAGGTGCTTTCATGGCGAAGCGTGTTCGGGCTCGTGCCAAGGCCTATTTGGGCAACAGCACTTAGTGGCACCCTCACGCCGGATGGGGTGTCAACTAGTGTACCGGAGATCGCATCTACGCTCGCTTTGTACTCAGGCTTGAATCGCACTACAAGATCGAATGTTCGCTGCTCTTCCACTACCTGTGATACCACGACGCCGTTAAAGGCAGCCTCAATTGTGGTTGCGAGTTTCTCAATGTTCAGTCCGTAGCGGGCTGCCTTGTCCCGATCCATCTGCACCCCGACTTGCGGAATTGGGATGATTGGTTCAATTTGAACGTCAACGGCGCCGGGTACCTTGGCGACTATCTTTTCAATATCTGCGGCAGCGCGATGTAAAACGTCTAAGTCAGGACCAAAGACTTTGATGGCGATGGCGGCATTTACTCCAGAAAGTACATGATCCATTCGGTGTGAGATGTACGAACCAACGTTCACTACTAGCCCGGGTACAGTTCCTAAATCTTCGCGCAGGTGCTTCTTGACCGCGTCCCGGTCAGTGCCGGTTTTTAGTCTTATGTCAAGCTCGCTAAAATTGCTCGATCCATAGTCATCTGATCCCTGCGCGCGACCAGCCCGTTGGCCGGCCGCCATTACATTGGAATGGCTCATTAAGTGGCCAGTGACGAACTTTCCAGTTTTGGTCGTCACGTCCAAGCTGGTACCTGGTACCGAATTAGCCGCGACAATCAGATTGCTTTCGTCAAATGTGGGAAGAAATTCTTTGCCAATGGAAACTAGTGGAACGAGGGACACCGCAAACAACAAAGATGCAGCTGAAAGTATAAGGCGAGGATGATTCATCGAGAACGAGAGCAGAGGCTGATACCAGCTCTTCAGCAAATGAACAAATGTCGGTTCATGATCAGGCAGATCTCGCCGATTAAGCAGCATCATGCACATTCCTGGAGTTACGGTCAGTGCCACCACTAACGAAGCGACAATTGCGACTATGTATGAGAATCCCAGCGGAGCAAAAATTTTACCCTCCAGTCCAGACAGGGAAAAGATTGGCAAAAAAACGAGCGCTACGATAAAGGTGGCATAAACAACGGAACTGCGAATTTCGCGAGAAGCATTGAAGATGACATTTATTGTCGGGAGTGGATCAGTTCTAAGGCTATTCTCTCGGAGACGTCTATAAACGTTCTCGACGTCGATAATCGCATCATCAACTACTTCGCCTATGGCTATGGCGAGACCGCCAAGCGTCATCGTGTTAATGGTCGCACCTTGCCACTTCAATGCAATTACAGCAGCCAGCAAGGAAAGAGGAATGGCGGTAAGGCTAATGAGCACGGTTCGCCAGTTTTGGAGAAAAATGAACAGCACAACAATTACAAGGAGCGCTCCGAATGCCAGCGCCTCTATCATGTTGTGGATTGCTGTCTCAATAAAATCTGCTTGACGAAAGGTGTACACAATTTTAACATCCGCAGGCAGACTTGGTTTCAGTGATTCAAGCATTTTTTCCACGGCAAGAGTTGTTTTAAGAGTGTTGGCCCATGGCTGCTTAGTCACACTAAGAATCACACCCTGCTTGCCGTTGACGATGCCGTGTCCAGTTTTGAATGCAGGACCAATTTGAATTGAAGCTATGTCGCCCAGAAGAATCGGTACGCCGTTTCGTGCCGTGATGACTGTTTTCTTGAGATCCTGGAGAGATTTGACGCGCCCGAGACCCCGGATCAAATATTCATTATCGGGAGTCCGTAGAAAACCACCCGGAACATTCATGTTGCTTCCACGAGCAGCGGCAAGCACTTGCTCTAAGGAAAGCTCGAAATCTTTTAGAGCTTTTGGATCTACAAAAATTTGGTATTGCTTTTCTTCTCCACCATACAGCACAACATTTGCCACGCCTGGAACAGACATAAGTCTGCGCTTCACGATCCAGAGCGCACTTGTGTGCAGATCCATGAGAGAAGTTGATCCTGTCGGAATCATGCCAATTCGTAAAATGTCTCCAACTGCGGTGGTGATTGGCATTAGAACAGGTTGTTCAGCGGTTGCAGGCAATCGATCACGAACACCTTGAATGCGCTCGGCGACCAATTGTCGTGCGGTGAAAACATTGGTTCCGTCTTCGAAGATAAGCGTCACCACCGAAAGACCAATAGTCGAAATTGAACGGACCAGTTGAACATTTGGAGTGCCGTTCAATGCAGTTTCAAGCGGCAAGGTTATGAGACTTTCGACTTCCTCTGGCGCAAACCCTGGAGCGTCTGTTTGAACGACGACTTGTACGGGCGCGAAGTCCGGAAACACATCGACCGGCAGTTGGATAGTGACGACAAGACCGTAAACCGTTAGAATCACTGCCGCGATGGCAACTATCCATCGATGCGTAATAGACCACAGAATAAGATTATTCATGAGAGCCTACCTTCGGCATTGATGATTTCGCGTTGTTATGCCGCTTTAGTCGACTCGATAGCCAGGAGAAAAACAGTCCGAGAAAAATTCCACCAACCACAGCAATCCCGATGAACAATGGATCCGTTGTGTTTTTGGTCTTGATCACTTCTTCCGTGGGTCTAGCTTCAAATTTAGGTTCTGATGACTCAGCTTCCTTTTCGGATAGCATAGATTGAGAACGTAGTTGAGACGCTCCATTCACCACAACCTGATCGCCTTCGTAGAGTCCATCGAGAATTTCGACGTAACCACGAATATGGGTGCCGGTTTTGACCAACACGGGCTGAAAGTCATCACCATATTTTACATAGACAAACTGTTTGCCACCATCTGCGATGACAGCACCTGCCGGAACGACGACGGTCTCGATTGCTTGCTTACCAGTAATGATGCTGGCAGTCACAAACATTTCCGGTTTTAAGATTCCCTTTGGATTGCTCGCTACTACTCGAACATGGACTGTACGCTCAGACTCTTGAACTACAGAAGCAATCGATGAGATCGTTCCGGTAATTTCCGGTCCGACAGGATTTTGTATACGAACTTCTTGGCCGAGTCTAACTCGTGAAAGTTGATCCGGATGGATGTCTAGAGAAATCCATATGGGGCTCAGATTGACGATTGAAAGTAGCTTTCGTGAAGTGTCAACGCTTTCACCCTGTGTGACATCGCGTGAGAAAATGGTGCCCGTCGCCGGCGATAAAATGGGAACTTCCGCTAATACTTGTCCTTCGCTTAGAGCCTTATCGATCTGATTCTTTGGTACACCCAAAATGGCGAGCCGTCTTTTTGTCGCCTCCGTAATGCTTGCACGCCGCGCTTCTAGCGCCGCAATGTTTTGGGTAAGTTGTCTCCTTGTGCCTTCTAGTCGCGCTTTTGCCAAGTCGAGTGTATGAACAGCTTCGATGTAATTTTTTCGTGCTGTGATACCAGCGTCAAGTAGCTTCTGCTCACGCTCTACATCTGTCTCAGCATGTTGAATATCTTTCGTTTGAAGTTGAACGTCATTCTGCGCTTGTACTCTCGCCTTGGTAATATCAGCTTGAATGGATGTTCGCTGATCAAGTAGCTCGGTTACAACAGTGGCGACTTCTGCACTGTGCAGGGTTGCAAGGACCTGTCCTTTCCGAACGTTCGTTCCTTGCTGAACATCTATTTTTGAAATGACACCTGCGACAGGACTGGTCACAAAGTTAATTCGATTGTCCGCAGGCTCTACCTTGCCGGTTATCTCCAATGTCGTTTGCAACCGTTTTCGTGTTACTGGCTCAGCTCTGAGTCCAATTGCCTGCTGACCTTCCGCTGTTATGTGCACCTTGCGGTCGGTTGCCACCATGGCGTCCTTGTTGGCAAACGCCTTGTCATGACCTTCGTGCGCCCAACAGGGAAGTTGTGCGAACAGCAGTATGACCAGAATAGCTATCTTCATTTAGAAAACTCACGCAAAGAAAAAAGACCCAGCAAAAACCTTCTGCACACAACGAAGTGCACATCTAGTTTCTTGCTAGATCAAAATTGCGCAATTAATGAGATAGATTGGAACCTTGAAGGGTTGAGGCGGTGGGCGTGGGTGTGTCGCCTCGCCTATAAGGACAACTGTGGAGACAACATCCATAGCGTAATATGGAATTGGCGCTGCAACAGGTGAATTCTGAGAATCGGACGCATCGCGATTAGCATTGCCCAGCATAGATGGATCGTGGCCATGCATTTCCATAGCGGAAACTGCAGTTACTTCTGGTGAGGCTGAACCAGGACTGTGAACTAGTTGCGTACTTACCGCGCCATGGCTGTGAGTATGACTATGTCCATGGTGAGAGAGCTACATGAGTTGGCTTATCCGCACCCAACAGAAACGAAAGATCCAATTGGTCGACGTCATGAAGGAACGTACCCGTCCAAAGGAAGCACGTCAGCATGAATGACACAATAGCGATTCGTTGAAGCATGGTCCTCTCAGAAGTCCAAATCGATTGTCGCATACCCTTGCTTAAAAATCTAACAAAAAGTTTGCAGAGTGGAGCCCTGTCATCGTCTATTGAAGGATGTCAAACAACCCAATTCCAGGCGCGCGCCTGCTCAGGTCTTCAGGTTCGTCTGCTGTCATAGCTACTTAGAACCCTACTTTGGCTCGATGGGAACGTTTTGGTCTGGTCGCCTCGTGGTCTCCTCAGTCTTGTTTCAAGACACAGTGCGGCACGTCCCGGCGGGAGCAGTTCAACCACTTTCTACGCACCGTTGCCAAAGCTACATCGCATCCCTTGACGACTGTGAATGCTGCCACTTGCCCGCTCGTCCGAATGGAATCAAGCCAGGCGCACGTGAGAAAGGGCAGGAACATTTGTCCCTGCCCTCGAATTGAGTTATGCAAGATGCTCAGTTTTTGACAGCTGACATTCTCGCTTTCTTGACTGGAGTCGAGTCGGACTGCTCACCCAGAGAGTCTTCGGTAGCCGTTGGCTTGCGCCCGCAGAGATGGAAGCTAGTGAGCTTAATCACAGGCTTGGTCATCTCGACTTTGACGCCATTCACTTCTTTGTTGAAGGTAGACAATGCAAGTCGTCCATGGATGGCAACCTCGCGCCCCTTGGTTATTGCTCTGAGAACGCGGTCGCCGAGCCCGTTCCATGCATCGCAATCTATCCACAGAGTTTTGTTCTCATCGTTATTTGCGGAGAACTCTTTCACGGCGACAGAGAATTTGACGACCTTGTTTCCAGTGTCTCCGAATGAGATAGCATGGGGATTCTGACCGACATAGCCTATCACGAGTATGGTATTGTTCATGGTGGCACCTCCAGTGCTTGTTAGTGCCTGCCAAACGAACACCACTTTCGGACGCCCAATGGACGCGCTTGCGCGCCCCTCAAGGGGCCTGCCATTGGAAAGCGGTTGGAAGTTGTGTCAGTCTCGGGCACTTGTGACATGCACGGAGGAAGCCGCCTGTCCAAACCGTTTGCCAATGATTTTGTCGGTTTCCGAAATCGACGTGATCAGGCGAAGTCCAACTGGAGAGAACTCCTCGATAAACGATGTCTCTGGGCAAAGCGAGAATAGACTCTACGGTGTTCGCTTGCGGAGTGGACGCTTCGGTGAAGTTCGCGCTGACCGAGTGCCAGATATGTCACGCATTTGAACAATGATGGTAGCTGCGCTCGCTCTTCCCGGATGGCATCTACGGGGATTCATGCAGGTGTCTAAACCAGCAGTGTGGTCATATGTTCTGCTGAGACAAGAATTTGGTGTAGAGACGAAAGTTTAAAGGAACACACGCACAACTTCCAAAAGGGAAGCTCTGCCGCGACCTTCCTCGACGGCAAAGCTTCAATCTTGAAATGTTATGGGACAATACGTGAATTGTTCGTGAATACCAAGATTCAGGTTCTATAGTTTCAGAAGTGATTTTTATTTCTCTCCTCAAATCGAACTATGTCGTTTGCAATCTGCGCAGCTTTTTCTGTTTGTCCGGTCTTATGCAGGTGGACTACATATGACTCTAAGGCTTCGATTAGCTCATGGTGGGCGGGGTCCATTGTGTATTGCAAGGTGCGAATACTTTCTTCAAAAAGCGGATCTGCTTCTTCGCATTTGTTTAGAGAGCAATACGCGGACGCCAGATTAACTAGGGTGCCAGCGTACTCTTTGCTCTTGCTGCCATAAATCGAACCTTTGATGCTCAGTGCTTTTTTGTAGAGAGTTATGGCTTCGTGACAACGATTTTGTTCGCAGCACAAGACAGCAAGATTATTCAGGCATCCGGCAACTTCGGCAGAATGCTCTCCTAGCTCCTCTTGCCAGAGCTTTAGCGCCCTATGATACAGCGGTTCTGCTTGAGCGTTGAGTCCTTGCTTTCTATAGTGCGTAGCAATGTTGCTGAGATCTTCAGCGAGATTTAGATTGCCTGCGCTTCCAGAAGTCTCGTCGATTGTCAGTGCCCGCTTATACAGGGGATCTGCCTCTTTGTGCTTGCCTTGGGCGCAATAGCATAAAGCCAGATTATTCAAGGTCATGGTTAAACGCTCATCACGGATCTGCAGTTTCTCGAGATCATTTAGAGCTATTTGGAATTTCTGCCGCGCAGCAGCATACATGCCTCGTTCATATGCTTGCTGGCCCAGCCACATCTGCATATTCCAGTCCTTTATAGTCTTGTCGTCCTTTTGTATGCTACTCATAGTCGTTCTCCTCGTAGAGTTCGGGTGGAAGATATGTCCTGGTCACTGGTGAACATGCACTGACTTCTCCATGTCTCCGAAGAACGCAGGTACAATGAGCTTCTGCATGATGGCATTCATCGAAAAATACATTGTGAGCGTGAAGGTTATTTGCAATACCAAGCTCTTCAAAGGCTTCTTGTGCTTGCGATTTCGTATCCACATGAAGAGACATGCCACTGTAAGAATTAGTATTGAAGCGATTTCGAACAGCACATGATACTTCCCGAGTTGGTCCCGCAGACTAGTAGCTCCAGATAGGCCGATTATTAGCGGGATTAGTGGCACAGAACAACAAAGGCAAGAGATGAATGCCGCCACCGCTCCAACTATGTATGAGCGAATACCAACCTGATTCGGTGAAGTATTTGTTTCTTGGTGATCCCGACTGCAGGAGGAGTGATTGTGATTCATATCCTATTGCTCAATCATGTAGCATTCAGCGTTTCAAATCTACTCCGAAACGTTCGGCATTGCATCGTCCGCACGATTGAGGTCACGGTTTTTCTGTGAAAACGTTGCATTCGTTAAGCACAGGACTGCGCCCAAGAGTCCGAGCCCGGCTAGCGCCAGAGGAGCTAGCACAGGTGGTCCGTCTGCGTCCATGGGAATTTTTCCTGGAGTCATGCAAACCACTCTGAATACCTTGCTCATCGCCAACACTGGATGGGCCTTGCTGTGAAACCAGAAGCCGACGAGTCCCAGAATTGGAGCAAGCGCAAATCCAATTGCGAGTAAATATCGTCCACTGCGTTGCCATAAGCTCATTGCCAGTGGTCCGACAACGAGCATCGCACAGCAATATATGATCGGTATCCACGCTTGCCACTTCTTTCCCAAAACTGCCTGGTGCTCAAATCTCACTTCGACAAGAAGCAGCGCTAGTCCGCCAAGCAGAAGTGCAATGCATACGAACTGAGCTTTCGCAGGTTCACGAATGTTGCTAAAACGCATGGCAAGTCCATTATTGGCTAACAATGGAATGAACGTGAATCGATTTATCCGTTGGGTCGATGTGACCCGTAATAGCTACTTTGGCTCCAGCAAGTTCTTTCGGCTTTTCTTGATCTGAAAGTGCATAGCTGTCTCCTTTTTCGTCAACAAGAATATACTTCGCGCCGGACGAAATACATTTGTCGATGCATGCTTTGGGATCGGCACCTTCCGCACCCATTTTCGAGTGATCTTTGCCGCACATGCTGTCGCTGATAACGCCCTTTATCGTACCCTCGTAGACTTCCCCAGCTTTGCTCTGTGCTTGCGGCCCCGCGCTGGTCGATTCCGAGGTTTCTGTTGATGTTGTATTTGCAGTTGAGCCGGTTGTTGGCTGCGATGCCTGATCAGACTTTTGATCGGCATTGCTGCATGCAGACAATGCGAACACCGTGCTAATGCTGAGTACTAGTTGTTTCGTTATTCTCATGATTTCTCCTTCTTAGATTGAACCGCTGGCATATGTCAGGCGAGCCTTTGCCAGTCTGTATTTGTATATGGCTTCCAAAAGTGTCAATCGAGCTTGAAACATTTTGACGGCAGCATCGAACTGCTCAAGTGCAATCGACTTTCCAACTTCATATCGAGCATGAAATAGTCTGTGGTCTTCTTCGGCGGACGTTACTTGCTCCTTCGCCAACGCTACGTTTCGCCTTGCCAGATCTAGATCGATCCAAGCCTGTGAAACCTCTTGCGCCACCTTCAAATCCACATCCCGCTTGGACAGTTCCGCTTCACGGACGGCGGCATTAGCCGCCCGCAACTCATTAAAGCGAGATCCGGAATCAAAGAGTGTAATACCGCCCATGACACCAATAAATCCTCCCCAGCGCCCATTCGCGTCTCCGTCAGGAGAACTTCCAGTGATGTTGCTTCCCAGCCCATAAGCATTTACTTGCGGTGAGTACTTGCTCATTGCTACTTGTTTGCGCGCCTTCATCTCAGTCACCTTACTTGCCGCTCTCAAGATCTCAGGGCGATTCCTTGCAGCATCTTCAAGAAACTTGTTTAAGTCATCGCTAGTTTCGACATACTCAAGGGTGTCCTTCAGAACGAGTTGAGAGCCGATATTTACTGCCATAGACACCTTCAGATTCAGCAAAGCCGTATTGAAGTCTCGGTATCGCTCGTTGAGTTGAATGCGAGCTTTGGCCAATTCCGCTTCTTCTCTAAGGTAATCAGCCTTTGGCGTCTTTCCCTCCTGCATTCTCACTTTCATGTTTCGAGTGCTCCATTCCCGAAACTTAACGTAGTCCGTTGCGACCCTCAAAGTTGCCTCGCTCCAAGCGGTGTTCCAATATGCTTCCTTGACTTTGAAAGAGGTCTGAATTCGCTGTTCGTTGTAAGCGGACAGGGATTGTTTCTCTAGCGATCGGGCTGCTCGGTAGCCGCCGATCAAACGGCCACCGGTGAAAAGCGGCTGAGTGCCGGCGAAAATCAAACTCAATGAACTTCCTCTGACGATTGGTTGCATTGGTGGTGAAGCAACTGAACTGTCGCCAGGAAAGAACAGCATTTGGTTGAGTGATGATGCGGAGTAAAAGGTGTTGAATGAAGCCGAAGGACCAAATTTCGCCAGAGCAGAACGGGCCAGGTATTTTGAAGCCAACCATGATTGTTCTGTTTGCTTCAGCGTGAAATTATTCTTGATGCCGATCTGCACCGCATCGTCAAGTCCAAGCGATCCACTTCGTTCAGGAAGCTCTCCGGAAGGAGCGGTTTTTGTCACTCTCAACTGAATTGGATTGCCAGTCAACACTTCGTCTACCGAAGTCGAAGAGTTGTTTTCTGAATTCGTAATTGGACCTCGCAGCTCTTGCGCTAAAAGCCTTGTCGGCTGACAGAACGATACGACGAGCGACAGAATGATTGACAGGCGAAAGTTATTCATGACGTCCTCGCTTGAACCGCTTATTCAGCCAGTTCACAAGATCGTCAATGTAAGCATGCATAATGGGTATATCGAGAAGGCTCAATATTGTTCCGACAATCAATCCGCCGACAACTACAGTACCGAGTGGAGAGTAAGCATCCATACCTGTTTTTGGCGATATTGAAACAGGCAGCATTACAATGATGGTGATTACCGAGGTCATTAAAATCGGACGCAATCTTTCGGGGCACGCTTTAATAATCGCCTCATCACGTGGCATTCCATTGCGTCGATGTCTCAAAATTTGATCGATAAGCAAAATCGCTGTGGTGATATCCATGCCGGTCAAGATGATCACAGCCATGATAGAAACACTGGAAAATGCCTGATGAGCAAGCCATAGTGCCAGGAAGACACCAGATAGTTCCAGGGGCAGTGAAAAGATCATCTGCAATGGCTGCAAGAAACCTCGGAATTGAGCGACCAGTACCAGGAAAATAAATAAGAGTGCCAACTGCAAGCCCATGAGGAGGCGGCCGAATGCGTCCATCATCTGTGTCATATCGCCGCGCATCTCGATGGTGTAGCCGGGAGGCCAGTTCAACTTTGCCATTGCTTTCATCATCACTTCCATAGCTACATCCATTGAAGGCGGCTCACCTTTGCGGTAGTAACCCATGACAGTGATGGCTCGGCGCATCTGATCGTGGCTCACCACACTGGGAGCCTCTCTGTATTCCAGGCTGGCGACGGTCTTCAGCGGGACCTGCTTTCCGTCCGGTGTCGTAATCGTCATCAAAAGAAGGTCACCAGGGTCCCGACGCTGCGGCTCATCGTAGCGAACCAGAATTGTTCGTTGCCGGAGGTTTGGCAGACGATAATACTCGTTGGTTAAAGCACCTGTCAGTGAATAGTAGGCCTGGTCTGCTATTTGCGAAGGTGTCAGCCCGATTTCTTGTGCGCGTCTTGGATCAACCTTAACCTCCCAGTCAGGCTTACTGAGTGTCCAGTCAGTTGCGACCTGGTGCATCCCGTAAGTATCCCTGGCGATCTCTGCGGTTTGCTCCGCCAGGCGGGAAAGAATTGACATATCTGGACCGGTCGCTAGAATCGAGATTGGCGCCTGGGAGCTTGCCATTACGTCTGATCCCATCTCCTTGATTTGCAAGCGACGAATGCCGGGAATTGACGATGTTGCTTCTTTTTGAACACTGTCCATAACGTCCCAAATTGTGTTCTTGCGCTCATCTTTATCAGTCAGGGTGATCATGAAGGTGGCAAAATTTACACCGGGCATGTTGTATCCATTAAAATATGTGCCACCGGGATCGGTGCCTATTTCCGTTGAAACATGCTCAATCTCAGGATGTTTGAGCATGATCTTTTCAACTTTGGTCGTAATCTTTTCCGTTTCGTCAAATGAAAGACCGGGACTGACTTCAAGCACTCCATATGCCTGCCCGACATCTGCCAGCGGCATCATTTCGCTGCCAATGAAGTTGTAGAAGGTAAAACCAATCACTATGGTGGCAAGTATTCGCGCCATGTTGACGAACCGATGCTTGAGCATCCATGCAACGAGGCGCGCATACCCGTGTTCCAAGCGAATCAGCATACGATCGAAAGGTTCAAGGATTCGGATGCGCAGGAGTCTTGCCATCCAGAATTCATTTGTTATCTCGTCGTCTATCGGTTTTGCTCGGAGAAATTTCTCGGCTAAAACAGCGGTGAGTGTTAGAGATACTAGAAATGACGCCAAGAGTCCAAAGATGATCGGCCAGACAAGACCAACGAACATCTGCTGGACTATACCTCCACAAAAGAGCAAAGGAGCCAGAGCAAGAATGAGCACGAGTGTCGATGCAGCCACCGCCAGGCGGACTTCCGTGATACCGTCGATAGTGGCAGTCTTTGGATCTTTCCCCATCCGCAGGTGGCGTTCTATTGCGTGGATATCGATGATGGAATCATCGACAAGTCTGCCGATTGACAGTAGCAGCCCGATCAGTGTTGAGCTGTCGAGCGTCATGCCCATTGGGATCAGTGCAAGGACGGCCATTGCCAGCGAAATGGGAATGGTTATCATCGAGATCAGCGTTGCTCGCCACTCTCCGAGGAATAAGAGCACAGCAATTCCGGTCAGGCAGATTGCCATGCCGAGTTCTTCCAGCATATTGCGCATCAAAATGCCGACGAAATGAGAGTTATCGTAGCTTACGTCAAAATGAATTCCCGGATAGTCTTTTTCGAGCGCCGCGATTTCCTTTCTGATGCCAGCTATCACGATAGGAGAGCTGGCTTCCGGCGTTTGAATTACGCTGATTTCGATGCCAGGTTCCACCGTATTTTTATGAACATGGTGATAGGCTGCTCGTTTTTCCCAGTATGTATCCACGACACGAGCAACGTCCTTAACATAGATAACTCGGTCGCCATTTGATTTGAGAGGATAGTCTTCGACCTGCTGCTTGCTACGAGCAAGAGTGTCGATTCGCACGATGGATTCTCCAGCGCCATAGGTAAGACGCCCGGCAGGCTTGGCAGTATTTTGTTTATCGACGGCATCGCGAACATCAAGAATCGAAAGTCCGAATCCCGCTAGTTTGTTTCGATCAACAAGAACCTGCAGCTGGCGCTTGTAGCCCCCAAAGGCATAGATAGACCAGACATCTGGAACCTTCTTCAACCGATTGGTAATCTCGTTGTCCGCAAGTTCGCGAAGTCGCACCGGATCCCAGCCTGGTGCAGTCAAGTTGAATGTCAAAACAGGCAGGTTGAGTGGATCTATGAAAAGCACCCAGCTTGGCTTTAAGTTTGCGCCTGTGACCGGCAAGTCAGCTTGCACGACATTCATAAGTGCTTGCGTTTCAACAAGCGCACGTTTCATGTCTGTTCCATAAGGAAACTCAAGCGAGACCATGGAGAAGCCTTCTTGAGAAGTGGAGCGAATGAAACGCACTCCTCTGATGTCTACCATTCGCTCTTCAATCGGTTTGCTGATGAATGTTTCCATCTCTTCAGCAGACAGACCGGCCTGCATACTGACTATGCCAATCATGGGGCTCTGCACGTATGGCATAAGACGCTTGGGCATGTAAAACCCAATTGCCACAAATGCAAGAATGACCATAGATAAGTAGAATGCCCAGATTGTGTATGGATGCTCAATGGACCAGGCAGTTATGTTGAATCCACGCCCGTGATCCGTTGGCTTTTGTGTGTTTTTGACTTCGGCAGCGGTCACGGCTAGGGCACCTCCACGTCGAGCGTTGAATCTATTGGGCTTGCTCCGGGCGGAGTGATTGTCATCTTCAATCGCCAGAGACCACCTGAGAGATCGCTCTTCATTCGCGCTTCTCCATTGATGCCTGTGGTTCCTTTCAGATCTGGTCCAGCCATATCGCCCATACCGGGCATTGATGTTTTTGCTGACACTTGTGCACCAGATATGGTGCCGCCACCATGCTTATCCAGCTTCACAACAACGGAATTGCTGCCACCTTTAGGCGGTTCCAGAGAGATCTTGAGTATGAGAGCACCCGACATCTCCTCGTGCGTCCAATTGTTAGCAGAGTCGAGCCGATTGCTCTGAACATCGGATGCCGTCGGCAGTTTGAGTGGACCGGCTTTTCCCCATTCTGTGGCTACGACGGCCATGCCCGGTTGAAGGTTCGCGTAACCTGCATAAACAACTTCGTCGCCTTCACTGAGACCGCTCAACACTTCTGTGCGTTCAGGGTTGGAGAGACCAATTTCAATATCAACCAGGTGCGCCTCATTCTTACCGCCAAGCTCTTTAGGAACAAGATCCATTCCGCATTTTGGGCATTTACCAGGCGCGTCTTTGATCACTTCCGGGTGCATCGTGCACGTGTATTGCTTTTTGACCGGCTTGGATTCCTTCCCTTGCTTCGTGAGTTTCAGGTCCATGCCGCACTTTGGACATTTGCCAGGTTTACCTGAGATGACCTCGGGGTGCATTGGACATTGATACTTCGATGAACCAGCAAACGCTGAAGAGGAACCTGACTTCCAGACTTGCGCCTTCCCCTCCCTCCAGATAATTGCCGAGGTAGGAACCGTTAACCCCTCATGCTCACCAGTTGAGATCTTCATTACGATGTATTGGCCAGGAAGGTACTTGTAAGCTGTTAGAGATCCGACCTGGTTGGAAGAAGAACTGGTATCACTAGTAGTATTATTAATGAGTGCCTCGACCGTAAACGTTCGGCTAGATGGATCTGCGGCTGGAAATATTGAGGTGATTCGAGCGCTCGTCTCCTCGTTGGACCCTTGCGAGCCTTTGATATGAACTTTGTTTCCAAGTTTCAAGCGTCCGGCATCTTCACTTGCTACCTCGGCCTGCACCCGTACCTGCTTTATATGTGCAATTTTCAAGATCATCATGCCGGGAGTCACAACGACTCCGGGACTTATTAAACGCTTGATTACAACACCGTCCTCCTGAGCCAAAATGCGCGTGTATTTCTCGTAAATCGTTGTGTTTTTTAGAACCG
This sequence comes from Candidatus Melainabacteria bacterium, assembly GCA_012965515.1. Classification (GTDB taxonomy): domain Bacteria; phylum Cyanobacteriota; class Vampirovibrionia; order Obscuribacterales; family Obscuribacteraceae; genus QKMZ01. Next base: position 43,818 of record DTSE01000175.1, read on the forward strand.
CTTGCGCTTGTTTCGCAGCAGAGTATTGATGACCAACGTGATGAATCATGGTGTCGAGAGCCGCTTGAGCAGCCAATCTATTGTTCTTCGCTTCGCGAAGCTTTGCTTGAGCTTGTTCGGCTTGAGCTTGTGCGGTGTTGAGTTGAGCAAGTTCCTTTTGATACTCATCAAGAGAGACTACTTGTGATTTGAGAAGAGCGCTCTGCCTTTCAAGTTCAGGCTTCCAATACGCCAGGTTTGCGTTCGCTTCTGCCACCGACTTTTCGGCGGCGGTCTCAGCGGCTTTGGCTGCCTCAAGTTCATACTTCTTTTGCGTAAATTCAGACTTCGCTATACCTGCGTTGTGCATCGCTGCATCTTCAGCGTTTTGCGCTTCCTGACGCTTGGCGGAATACTCGGAATTGTCCGCGGGGTCAAGCTGAACAAGCAGTTGTCCGGCTTTGACAATATCTCCGGGATAGACTGGCATTTTTACCACTCTGCCTGTGACACGCGGATAGACATCTTCATCTGTGAATGCCTGAACTGTGCCTGTGTAGGTGACAGAACCGGATATCGGCTCTCGCGTAACTCTGGCAATGGCAATAGGAACAGCGCCTTTCGGCGGAACCATGACTGTCATGTCCATAGCCTGCGATTCCAGAACGCTCATCTGTCCGGGCTTTTTGAAGACCTGAACAATGATGACGCAAACGACAGTGACAACAACGAGCGTCGTCACACCCCAAAAGTGCTTCCTAAGCATGGAAGGCAAGTTTTCTTTGTGCTCTTCCGGCATATTCGGTTCAATTGAATTAGGCACCATCACTTGGTCTCCGGGCTGACTAGCTCGGTAGGCTCTGGAATTTCTTTCATGCTCTTGACTCGCAGAACGCCTGCCTTAGCCGGGCCTTCTACTTCTACAAAGAAGGCGTTCCTGCGTTTGCTGTTTTGCAGCAGCTTTATCGCAAGCTTGTTCCCATGCTTGTCCAAGTCATACCAGTTTGGCTTCACGTACAAGGAATATCCTTTGCGCCTGCAGTTGATCATCAAGCTGCAATCCTTAGTGTGATGCTTGATGAAATCGACCGGATCGCTGTCTTCGCGAACCGAGTCAGCACACTGTTTATCAACGAGATAGCCGCTGAAAATGCTCTTTGGCTCTGGTGCGGCTGAAGCTGATGAGGCAGCCAGAATAAAGACCGCAACAGACGATGCGCGTACAAAAATTGTTGGATGGTACATAAAACCTTCCTTGACTTAATCGTTAGTGACCAAATCGATAATTCTTCTAAACCAACGCAAAACAGCACCGTTAGCCAGTTTCTCAATTCGTCTCGCAAAGCGAGGGCGAACGAAACTACCAGCAAATGATGCTGTATATAAGCGGCTTCAAATTAAGAAGGTCTGTTTATACAGATAAGTTTTGCTTGTCCCCATCCCGGTCAGGCGGGGTGGGGCTCGATTGATTTGCGAGATCCGCTCAGGAGGAGCGGTCATGGTTGCTTTGCACAACCAACTTGGGAGCAGCACTTTGACAACTGGGACATGGTGTTCCGGCAGAATACTTATGCTGCTGGCGACACCACCAGTAAATTTCCCGGTCATACCGCAGCAAGTACTGCGCTTACAGATGCCTGGTTTGCTGCTCATGCAATCAATTTCAAGTTTGCTTTCGCCCTTGCAGCAACTATGCGAAGAGACCGTAGTAGCCTCAGGTGTAGTAGGGGGCGTGCACATGCAAGCCTGTCGCGGCGTTCCGTAGAACATCGCCAACAAAACCAAGAGCAGGGGCAGTAAACTTCTCATAAGCTAAGGACCACTTTAATCTGATTCGAATTTAATCACAGAACGACTGTGCTTTTCCAGTCGTTTGTCCCAACAACGATTCAATGTGCTCGTCGATACAGAGGGATAAGGATTGTGAGAATGTGTTAACTATCTCAAGGAAGGTCTGAAGTTTCAATTTTGTGCAATGGACGAACCTGCTGGAGCAGATGGCTCAGCAGCAGACTGCAAATCTATAATTGCGTGCTCTACACTCATGTTCGTGTTCGAACAGGTGTCATGCGTTCTGAAGGATGGCATTCAGTGTGCCTGTGAGATTGTAGTTTGTTCCGGCACCGCCTTCTGGTCCAGTACCTGTCTGTATTTCGTCGCCTACTCCCAAATGCAAATGAGCACCGGTGCCAGCGGCGTTTCCAGTCTCGCCTACTCTTCCTACCATTTCCCCTCGTTGCACCTGGTCACCGGCCTTAAGAGGAGTCCCGTCTTGGCGTGCCGCCCCTGCGTGCATATGTGCATAGTAAGCGATTTTTCCATCTTTCTGTCGAATCGTAATCGTGTTTCCGCCAGCCCCATCTGATCCAACTCTAATAACTTCTCCTTCCACCATGGCACGAATAGGAGTACCTTCGGGAGCAAAAAGGTCTGCTGCGCCATCGGACTGTCCATGATGCGGTTGAATCTTGCCTCCCGAGAAACCTGCAACAGGAAACACTTTCCCTTCAGATTCAACTGGTGGCGCTAAGCTGTTTTCGGGACGGATTGGGGCTGAAGCCCCTGAAGAAGCGCTTTCGCTGCCGCCTCCATAATAACCTCCGCCACGACTATAGACACGTCCACCGCCGCCATCGTATCCGCCACTACTACTGCTGGTGCCGCGGCTGCCACCATAGGTGCTACCACTTGTGTTTGCGGGGAAGCTTGTAGCATTTTGCATACCTGTCATCGGCGCGCTTGGTTCGCTCGTTCCAGATATTGAGGCGTCTAACAGCTGGAGAACTTCTTGCCACGTCTTAGGGAAGAATAAGATTCCAGGATGCGCAGAGAGGAAGTTGTCCAGAATTTCTTGAATTAACGATTTTTGGAGATCGCTAACTTGATCCTTCCCACGTGAACGTATCTCGATGTTTAACGGATCGCCTGGTTTAGAGCGCGAATCGGGGTTTTTGATTAAACGTCCACGCTCGTCAATAATGAAGTCAGGCTCCTTGCCGGAATGCATTGTCGAAGTTTGGGTCGTGAACTCCACGTTGGAAGCTTTTTTGAAAATGTCTTCGATTTCGTCTGGGATTTTGTCCGAAGCAAGTCCGGTTTGATGATAGATGTTTGAAAAAGTAAGTTGGTCTGGTTCGATTGCAGGGCGGCTGTCAAACGTAATAGGCAACTGCCATGCTGATCTTGCTAATGCTCCAACAGAGTCAAAATCGAAGGTCATGCGAGATATGAAGCTTCCATCAAATGGTGGCATGATAAATTGCTGTTGCTCTCCAATTATTTGCTGACGTAGCTGAATCTAGAGTGCATTTAAGGAATAGATCTTTCTTGTGATAAGAAACTACTGTGGCACATGCCGAATACAGTAATTGATGCATGCGGAAGAAATCCGGAAATAGTTGTGAAGTTTCTGTGTATGTGGAGATTCTTCGAGCGGAACGCAAGAAGGGCAGGAACCGCAAGTCCCTGCCCTTGTGATTAGCTATTAGAAGTTTAGCCTTTGACGGCAGCCAAACGTCCTTTCTTGCCTGCGCTCACTTCTGTATGTTCGCTATCTGCATCGCCATTGGTGGAAGGCTTCTTCCCGCAGAGATGGAAGCTGGTGAGCTTAATCACGGGCTTGGTCATCTCGACTTGAACGCCGTTCACTTCTTTACTGAAGGTAGACAGTGCGAGTCTTCCATGGATGGCAACTTCGCGGCCCTTGGTTATTGCCTTGAGAACGCGGTCGCCGAGCCCGTTCCATGCGTCCACATCGAGCCACAGAGTTTTGTTGTCATCGGTATTTGCGGAGAACTCTTTCACCGCTACCGAGAATTTGACGACCTTGTTGCCAGTGTCTCCGAATGAGATAGAGTGCGGATTCTGACCGACATAGCCTATCACGAGTATGGTATTGTTCATGGTGGCACCTCCAGTGCGTGTTAGTGCCTGCCAAAAGAGCACGACTTTCGGACGCCCAATGGACGCGCTTGCGCGCCCCGCCAGGGGCCTGCCATTGGAAAGCGGCTGGAAGTTGTGTCAGTCTCGGGCACTTGTGACATGCACGGAGGTAGTTCCTGAAAAACATCTCTGTAGAAGTTATGCGGTCTAGCCTGCTTCTTCAGGTGGCTTGTGTGAGCTAGCGGCCGGAGACGAATTAGTGGTAAAAGGAAGCGATCAAATAGAGAACGGCTCCGAGGTGAAGTCCGAGCTGGTGGGCGCAGCTACACGCTAAAATGGGTTTGAAACTTCGCGGCAGTTAAGCGTATTGCTTGTAAACAGACATGATGCAAAAGATCGTTGTTGCTGGATTCATAGTCAAGGAAGGCAAAGTCCTCCTGGCAAAGAGACCCAAGTCGAAAAAACTAGCGCCAGATAAATACCATCTCCCGGGTGGACACGTAGAGTATGGCGAAGATTTGAAATCAGCCTTAAGTCGAGAACTTAGAGAAGAATTCGGCATAGATGTAGAAGTTGACGAGCCATTCTTTTCTTTCTCTTACAGCACTGAAGATGCGCATACGATAGGCTTGGTCTGCCCTGCTGCAATATGTAGTTCGGCGTTGGATCTCACATTGAACTCGGAAACTGATCACATTGTTTGGTCTGACGAAGCGACTCTCGTGCAGTCCCTGAGGCCGGACGACCATAATTTTCTTGCGGCAAAGGCAGGGTTCGCCAAACTATACAGTTCGAAGACCAACTCTTAAACGCCTATCAAATCAGCCTTTCCAATACATCAAAGAGCGAGAACAGGACTGACACGCCGACTTATCCAGAAGCAGAGCGGCGTGAGCGCGATCAGGAGCCATCCCAACCATCGCATTTCCCACGCCAATATGTTCCACCGATCAGCCCATTCACACTTAGAATCTAGGTCCTTAGCGACGCGATTATCCTCAATTTCTTTGTGATGCAGCCCCAGTCTTCCGTAGATCCAAGCATGGAGGCTGTAATATGTCCTGGCATCTGCTGGTGGCAAGTTTGCAATTGCAGCGTTGCACACTTCAATCGCCTTTTGGTGTTGCTGCAAACCACATTCGTACTCCGTGGCCAGGAGGTTGTAGGCATTGGCAGTTCGCTTGCCTTTCGGATCGAGCTGGAGCGCCACGCTGAGATCAGAGATGATTTCGCCCTGCGCCTTCTCATCGAAACGTCCATTGGGACAGTGATAGATATGCATGCGCCCAATGCCGCGATAGAGGTAAGCTCGCGCATATTTCGGATCGAGGCGGATGGCCGCGCTAAAGTCGTCGATTTCCTCTTCAACGGCAAAACAAGCATTGTCACAGGAAGCCAATGCACGAGCGACATAGGCTCTTGCGTACAGGCGCTCAAGCGTAGGATGGTCAAGCAGGTCACCCAGGTCTTCGGTCACTAGAGAGACGTTCTTGGGAATCTGTTCCAGGCTAAAGATGTCCGCCCGAATATGTCCGTCAAGATGAGCCCAGGTCCAGTCCCTGGTCGTCCAGAGCAGGCCTAGTACTATTGAAACGAACAGAATTGTTATGAGCACACGCATACCGTTACTGTAAGCCAAAGCTGCTGATAACAGAAGAGTATTTGTACGAATGACTATGTCTATCTCCGCGCAGCCCAATCTCCGGACTGTGCGAAGCCAAAGTTCCTACTTTCTCCTATCTTCCAAAAGCTCAGCTACATGGACGCCGAGAGCATCGGCAATCCGAGCAATTTTCTTGATTGAGGGATTGACTTCGGCTCGCTCGATGGAGCCGATATAGGACTTATCGAGCCCGGATTCAGCGGCCAAGAACATTTGAGACCAGCCAAGCTTAAGGCGAAACTGGCGGACGCGCTTTCCAAGCGTTTTTACAACACGAGTCTCTTGATTCATATTGTACAAATGTCCGCGAATCAAGGGATATCGTCGACCGAATATATTCGGTCGTTAGCCCGTAAAAATGGCACAGAATCGAGGATTTAGGGAATATTAGTCTTATGACCGTGAGGCGTATGCCGATGGATAATTTTTACGATGGAAACAACTGCCAGGAGCATGCGGTAGAAGCCTTTTTAGCGGCGTCGAGGCGGATGATTGAGGACGGCAAGCCGGAGCAGGCTGAGAGGATTCTAAGGCAGGCGCTCACCCTCGCCGAAAAGGAAGCGGGAAAGGTGAGCGCGCTTTGTGGGCTGGTATTAGTGGACCTGATGAGGCTTCTTGAGGCAGAGGGCCGGTCTGAGGAAGCTGAGCCTTTATGGGAGAGGATCAGGGAAGTGATGGTGGAGTACATCGAGCTTCACCCTGATTTGCTTGTGTCAGGAAGAAAGTGAAAGGAGCCACCCTCTAGATTCTCTTGTTGGATGTGCAGTCTATACTGGTAATGTGCCATCTCTTTGAGGCGTTGCCGTGTCCGAACAGGTGAAAACAACCGACCAGACAAAAGAAGGCACCCAGAGGGTTAACGATCGCCTGGAGAAAGCACCTGACGCGCCTGAAATCCGCAATGCCTCAAAAGACCAGGTAGACAACGCTCACGCCCAGAATCCAATCAGAACAAAAGGCATAACCGAGCTTGCCTACAAAGACGGATTCGTGGACAGCCCGGACAAGCGGAGCATGGAACTTGAAGCTATAGACTCGGCAGGCAACAAAGTGACCATCGACAAAACAAGCAGCAAGAGACAAAAGGATATCTGCCTCGATCCGCACCCGACCCGCATGATGCCTGCCATGACGCCAGAAGCCGAGGCAAAGATCAAGGCGCCGAAGCAAGCAAAACACGAGCAGATCTCACAGTCAGCCACTCTTATGGCTATTGAGGCAGATAAAAATCCCGCTATGCATCCAGTCGCACTAGGGCGGCAGCATGCTGACTCACTTCCACCCGAGGATCCGCAGAAACAGAAGCTTACCGAACTAAGCCGAGAGCTGGCAGCAAAATATTCCCCTGAGATGCGAGCCCGCTATGAGCAATTCGATGGAGGGACGCACAAGGCAATAAAGTCAGACAACCTGACAAACACTCCTGAAGGCTGGCTTACTGTCGCTCAGAAGATCGCACAGTTGCCGATGGACAAGCAGTTAGAGGTGATCGGCGCCGGGCTACTCTCAGGAATCGAACAATACCAGCATGACGAGCGAGAGAGAGCCTGGGGGCAATTGATCGGCACGGTCCAGGGCACAGGTGAAATATTGCAAGGACTGGCTAAAATAGCCGATTTCGGCGCGGCTTGCATTCTTGGAGATAACGAACGAGCCGGGAAGATGGGCGAGGAATTCGGCACAGCTCTGGGTCAGACAATTGTTGGAGGCGTCCGGCTTTTTCAAGCTGCCGATCAATACCTCTTCAACATCGGCTATACAGGCGATTATGCCAAGCCTTTTCGAGATGTCGTATTAGTCGGACAAAAGCTTGACGAGCAGTGGAGCCACTTGCCGCCACGCGAACAAGAACGCATAAAGGCAAAATTGATCACTGAGTTACTGGAAAGCGGGGCTATTGGTGCTGGTGGAGCAAGTGCAATACAGAAGACGTCGAAGTTTACCGAAATTCTCGACACCATTGCAGTAGAGGCTAAGCAGCTTCATGCAGCCGCAAAGCCAGCGATCAAAAAAGCTGTGAAAGCGATTAATAACGCCGTGGATGAGCTGGTTCAGCCTGTGGGTGATACAGGAATGGGCGTAAGGATGCCGATTTCAAAAGACCCTTTGAAAGACGAAACCAAGATGCTAATGTCCAAGGCTGATGATGTGGGCGAACACGGTCCACATTCAGAGAAGGGAACGAAGGGAGAGCCGGTGCCGGAGAAGTTCAAGGTATCACACCGATTTATGGCTGAACTTAAACAAGCAATTGAAGGACTTTCTTCAGGGGAGAAAAGCTTTCTTAAAGAGCGCGAAGTTGACATAAAGCCAGTTCGGCGATTGCCGGACGTCGTCCCTGGCACCGAGGGGCTGGGTGCCTGCTACAGCCCTGAGCACAAAACAATTTTTGTGCCTGAAGAGATAATGAGAATAGGGAAATGGGTACCCAACGACGATGTATCTTTTGCACTTAGACATGAGTTTGGACATGTATTCAGCGCCAAGTTTGATGCGCTAAAACACGCACTCTCTGACGATCCATCTTTTATACAAGCGTTCAAGAGTGACTTTTCAAGGCTCTCCGCATCGAAGCTCAACGAGTTACGCCTATCAGGTAGATCTCCAGCAAATGCAAGAGATGAAGTATTTGCAGACATGTATGCTCATGTTTCAGCACAATGCGCTGGAGTCACTACCAACAGTCAGTATTCAATAAAGCTCAAGGAGTCATTCCCTAATTGCCTGAAATACTTGGAGGAATTCTAAAGCCATGGCCAACAGCAGTGATTGGTTTGACAAACTCACAAAAAAATTAGCGTCTGAGCCCAGATGTACCGATGAGGAGCAGGAAGCCTTTGAAGCGGAACGAAAGGTGATGGAAGGAACGCAGTGGGAATGGGCCCAAATGCAGACCAATGGTGATATTTCTGTTCGCACCACTCAGCATGCCAAGGGCGGGCAACATGGAATCGGCGATTTTGTAGTTTCGCCGGACGATGCGGGGTATGAGGAAGCGAAGCAATACTACGGTCTCAGCAAGCCTGGGGACACGTATCACCTACAACAAAAATGGATTGATGGGAAATGGGTGACAGAGTTGGAAGAAAGACCTGAACAAAGACCGGCTGACGGAAAGGCCAAGAGCGCGTAACGAAAAAACAGATATGAGCAAAAGCTTTCTTGAAGATCCCGAACTGTTTGATAGACACATGGCAGCTATAGCCATTCGGCATGTTCGGCTGATGAAGCAGCAGTTCAGTATAGATCTTGATTACACCGAACAATCGTTGGCTGTGGTCGAAGAGGCTTTGCAGTTATTGCATGAGCAATTGCACTTTGAAAAATCTTTGACCATTGGTGACGTGCCGAAAATGGCACGAAATTGGGGAGCTTACATAGGTGAAACCATCAAGAAGATTCACCCTGGACAATGGCATAAAATGGAGCCTTTCTCGGATGATCACTCGCGGCCTCTCGTGCATCCAGACCATGCGACCTTTCCGTGTTCTTGGGCTTATTGGCGCATTGTAAACGGACCCGACGACAACATTCGAGTAAAGTACATTCTTAGTTACGACTTTGGGCAGTAGCAATTAAGACGCCCCTTTTATATCTACAAGATGTAAAATCCTCGACTGCTCTGGCTTTCCGGGCTGTACTCCGCTATGAGTGATACCGCCTGTGATATCAGGCAATTCAACCGGCCTCCGGGAGGGTGAATACGTGTTTACCAAATCATAGAGAGGCGAGATGCACCGTATCGGTTAAGAGTAAAGCATTTGGCTTGGTCAATCGCCCGAGCAGTCTCCGCAACTCAATACGCTAGCCTCAATTTTCTGGCCGATTGCTGCGGTGATCCTGCTGATCTACTCGTGGCCCAGAGATATACGGCAAGAAACATGAGATTATGGTATCGCTCATCGAATGGCTCTCGTAACCCGCAGCCCATTTGCCACTGCCAGCAGCTCTGATACTTCATGAAATATCACTGCCATTGCCACAGTAATAAGCCCGAACAATGCTGCCGGAATCAAACCAGCCAGCAGAGCCAAAGAGAAGACAATATTTTGCTTGCTGATTGTTTGCGCTCTCTGTCCCAGTCGAATGGCGTATATAACCTTGGTTAAGTCATCACCCATAAGCGCTGTGTCGGCCGCCTCAATCGCTGCGTCGGTACCGGCAGTTCCCATTGCAATACCGACAGTTGCTCGCGCTAACGCCGGAGCATCATTAATACCGTCACCAACCATGGCCATTGATCCGTACTGCTTTTGCAATTCTTCGATTGCAGCAATTTTGTCTTCGGGCTTCAATTCGGCGCGTACATCTTCAATTTGAAGCTCTTGAGCAATCGCATGAGCTACACGAGAATTGTCGCCTGTAAGCATTGCGACCTTCATTCCCAGCTTGTGCAAATCTGCCACCACTTGCTTCGCCTCGGGACGAATAGCATCCTTGATTGCAATCAGACCTAAAATCTTCTGCTCGGTTCCCACAAGCACAACTGTTTTGCCTTGCTCGGATAACTTCTTCGTTTGCGAGTTTGGTTCAATGCCGAACTCTTCAAACAGCTTCGGCTTACCCAAGTAATAAAGCTCGTTTTCGACTCTGCCCTGGACACCTGCGCCTGTAAGCGAGCGAAACTCTTCCACCACGGCCGCTTCGACCTTCATATCTGAGGCTTTGGAAACAATTGCTCCAGCTAATGGGTGTGTTGACGATTGCTCCAGGCTGAGAGCTATCCGCATGAGCTGATTGTCATTTCCATCCATGGAGACAATGTCTGTCACTTCAGGCTTACCGACAGTAAGCGTGCCAGTTTTGTCAAAGGCAACGCCCTTCAATTTGCCGAGATTTTCAAGGTGCATACCGCCTTTAACTAGCACACCATTTTTTCCGGCGGTGCCGATGCCAGCGGCGATGGCAACCGGTGTGGACATGACTAGAGCACAAGGCGCACCGGCGACAAGCATGACAATTGCGCGAGTGGCCCATTCACCAAATGCGGCACCGAAGAATAACGGTGGAACTATCATAACGAGCATTGCCACTATGAAGACAGCCGGAGAATACTTCTCACCAAACTCCTCGATGAAGCGTTGAGCCTTGCCCTTTTGCTCTCTGGCCTCTTCGATCATATGAACCATTTTGGAAAGGGTATTGTTCTCGAAACTTGCCGTCGTGCGAATCTCTAACAACCCGTCTTGAACGATTGTCGCAGCAAACACTTTGGTTCCTGGTCCCTTCTCGACGGGCACTGATTCACCTGTCACAGCAGCTTCGTTGATGCTCGATTGACCAAGCACAATTTCGCCGTCGGTCGGAAGAGATTCCCCTGGTTTAACCAGGAATACGTCACCAACTTGTAGGCTTTCGGCAGGAACCATGACTTCCTGTCCGTCTTTGCGCACTCTTGCTTCCTTGGGGGCAAGATCAAGAAGCTTACGAATGGACGCTCTTGTTTTAGCGAAAGTGTATTCTTCTAGTCCTTCGGCAGCCCCGTACAACACAGCCAAGATGGCGGCCTCATCCCACAGTCCTAAAATACCGGCGCCGGTCATTGCCGAGAGCATTAGAAACTCAATGCCGATTTCGCGCTTCTTGACCAGCTCCTCGATGCCTTCTTTAGCCCAGGCAAAGCTTGAGATAACGATCGCGACTACATAGAGCGCCACCGTCACCAAATGCGGTGCGATCTTGAAGTAGCCCAAGCCAAAAGCGATACCGGCGATTAGCGCACCGATGAGAGCGTTACGCATCAAGGGATGCTCGAACCAGCGACCTTCAAAAACCTCGTCATTCTTGTCACAACAAGGCATCTTATGACCTCCGCTACCGATGCCTTAATACCTGGTGCACTCGTAAAATCCTTTAGCAAGATCTGCAACAAGCCCATCGCCAAGCTCCATCAGCGTACTGATTCGCTCGTCGGACAGCTCGTAATAGATAAACTTGCCTTTTTGTTCTCGTCGAACCAGACCGCATTCACGTAAGCAAGCAAGATGATTAGAAACGTTTGGCTGCGTCAACCCAGTGATCTCGACCATTTCCGAAACGGTCCTAGGACCGTTTCTAAGTGTTTCAAGAATTCCCAGCCTTGATGTATCTGAGAATCCCCTGAATAGCTTGGCTTTAAGCTCTGTGGCGTTGAATTGCATGTCAGGTGGCTCCTTGGCATTATCATCATATCATTATAGACTGATATACTAGCAAATATCAGTCTTGGCCAGCCAAATGCAAATTCAGCTCACGTGTCTTGGACGCTTCGTACTGCTAACGGCAGTCCTCCTCCTTTGCTTCGGTCTGCCGCACAAAGCTCTCTCCGAGGAGCACGATGGCGATCATGGCAAATCAATCGTACTTTCTGAAAGTGCAGAGAGGGCAATCGGGCTCGAAACTACTGTCGTGCGATTGCAGCCGATGTCCATCGGTGTCTCCACGATTGGCAAAGTTGAGGCAATCCCAACCCGAGAGTTTGTCCAGCATGCGCCGCTTTCCGGACGCGTCACAGAGGTGCTTGTGAAACCTGGCGATAAAGTCAACGCCGGGCGGACGCTAGCGATCCTCAATAGCCCTGAGATCAATGTCCTCGCTGCCGAGACGTTGCAGACAAAATCCCAAATCGAAGCTGAAATAAGGCGTAGCCAAGCTGAACTCGATGCAGAAATCAATCAAGCCATTGCCCGTGTAGATCTCACTCAGGCCAACTACAACCGCGACAAACAACTATATGAAGAGCAAATTTCCTCTCAGAAAGCTATGCAGACTTCGCTTGCTGAATTGAAAGTGGCGCAGAGTCAACTACAAATGGCCAAAGCCAGAAAAGACGCCGTTCTTGGCGGATTAACAACCAAACTGAAAGTGTCTTCGGATTCATTAGTACGCCGCCTGCAACAGCTTGGTGCGACACAAGCTCACATCCAGAATATGTTGAAGGAGCAACGTGCACTTATCAACGTGCCGCTCGTTACTGCAAGAGACGGCATTGTGAGCACAATATATGCAAGTCCTGGACAGAGCGTCGAGCCCGCGGTGCCCCTTTTTGTTGTATCGAATCTGCGCAGAGTATGGGCAACAGCCAACGTTTATGAAAGTGACATGTCGGCTATCCGAATAGGGCAGGATGTCGAACTGACGGTAGCTGCTTACCCGGAAAGACGCTTTAAAGGTGCTGTCACCTTCGTCTCTCCAACTGTTGACACTCAAACCAGAACTCTTCCTGTCCGCATCGAGATTGATAACCCGGACTTATCGTTGAAGCCAGGCATGTTTGCCACGCTCAATATTTCTACTGCCGCATCCCGGCAAGCAATCCTAATTCCGCGAAATGCTCTTGTTCAAGATGCAGACAAACACATTGCTTTCATCTCTGATCGTGAAGGTTACCGTCCTGCAGTCGTTCAACTGGGCAAAACACTCGGAAAGAAAGTTGAGATCTTCTCCGGTCTAACTCCAGGAGACAAAGTGGTTGTTAAAGGCGCTTTCCAGCTAGATGCTGAGCGCCTTAAGTTGCAAGGACAGACGGATTTGTTTACGCACCCAAGCGAGGAAGCCGAAGAAGAGCATGAAGGCGAACAGTCATCCACGGGAAGCACTACGCAATCACAAACTCTCACTCTTGTCGCTATTGCTTTCTTGCTCGGCATTGCCTTAACCATTCTTTCGATACTTGCACTCAGAGCGCGCAAGCCGGTATCCAAAGACGATTCCAGAAAACCAACCGCAGAGCAAGACCAAATCACAACTCATGCTGAATAATCTCATTAACTGGTCAATTCATAACCGCTTCCTTGTGATCATCCTCTCTTTGGTATGGGTTGCTGCTGGTGTTTACCTCTCGTTTCGAACCAATGTCGATGTTTTTCCCGAGTTTGCGCCACCACAAGTCGTGTTGCAGATTGAGGCACCAGGTATGGTGCCTGAAGAAGTTGAGGCTCTTGTTACATTGCCCGTTGAAGCACAGCTAAATGGCATGCCCGGCTTAAGGCAGATTAGATCCAACTCCGGCGTCGGCGTATCTTCAATAACTACCGTGTTTGATTTCAACACAGACCTTTACCGTGCTCGCCAACTCGTCGCCGAGCGCTTGCAGTTGCTTGCTGCCAGACTTCCTAGAGGTGTCGGATCGCCCCGCCTATTTCCAGCCATGCCCGCCATCGGCGACGTTCTAAAGATCGCTTTTGTCCCACAGAAAACAGCGCTCAGAGATTTGCGCGCTCTAGCTGATTGGGAGATCAGAAACAGGCTATTAGCGGTGCCTGGAGTGGCGCGGGTTCTCGTCATTGGTGGCGAAGTAAAGGAGTACCAGGTACTTATCGACCCGAACAAACTCCAGACCTACCGAGTTACTGTGGCTGAGATAAGGAAGGCTGTTGAAAGCGCAAATGCTATAAGCGCCGGTGGATTTCTCGTCAGTGAAGATCAGCAGTTCTCGATTCAAGGTGTTGGCCGCCCCCGGACTATCGACGAGCTAGCTAATTCCGTTGTGGCAGTGAGAGATAACGTACCGGTACTACTCAAGCATGTTGCACGTGTTCAAATCGGCAATGCCTTCAAGCTTGGGGACAGCGTCATCAACGGCAAATCCGGTGTCTACATTTATATAACAAAGCAGCCGGCCGTGAACACAGTCGATGTCGTTCACGATGTGCAAAAGGCAATGGAGTCACTGAAGCCATCGATCCCCGCCGACGTTCAAGTCACTTACGTCTTCAATCAGGCTGACTTCATCCAAAAGTCGGTCACTAATGTTCTTGAAGCCATAGGCGAAGGTGCGGCTCTGGTCGTTGTCGTACTGATCATTTTTTTGCTCAATTGGAGAACGTCGGTAGTCAGTCTCACTGCCATCCCTCTGTCGATACTTACGGCAGTCGTTGCAATTAAAGCCTTTGGCGGTTCTATCAACACCATGACTCTCGGGGGGTTGGCTATTGCTGTCGGCGAGGTAGTTGATGACGCCATCATTGATGTGGAAAACGTGTACCGCCGCTTGCGCGAGAATCAGTCCAGCTCCCATCCCAAGCCTGTTCACGAGGTCGTTTATCGGGCCTGTATAGAAGTACGATCCTCGGTTGTCTACGCTACATTCATCGTCGCCCTGGTCTTCCTGCCAGTTTTCACTCTTGCCGGCATCGAAGGGCGGATCTTTTCGCCGCTTGGACTCTCGTACATAACGGCTACCATGGCTAGTCTTCTGGTAGCCTTGACCGTCACCCCAGCTATGTGCATGTACTTGCTTGCAAGAGGCAAGTCTCTTTCGCATCATGAACCATGGACTGTCGTAGTAATCCAGAACTTGTATCATCGCATCCTGGAACCGGTCATGCGTGCACCACGTACGGTGCTTGCATTTTCCACTGCCCTTTTTGTTCTGACAATTTCATTGCTCTTTGGCGTAGGACAAGCTTTTTTGCCGCCATTTAGAGAAAACAGCTTGATTATCACTGCTATTGCTCGCGCCGGACAAAGTCTCGATGCCACTACACGCATGGGCAAAGAATTTGAGTTGTCGTTGCTCAAAGAGCCGGAGGTAACAAGCGTTGTCCAATGGGCAGGAAGAGCCGAGCTTGACGATATGGCTGCCGGACCGAACTTTTGCGAATTCGATGTTCAGCTCAAACCAAGCGACAAACCGCTAGAGCCGACATTGAAAATGGTCCGAGAGCACCTTGAGCGGCTGCCCGGCGTCGTTGCCGATGTTGGCTCATTTATTTCACACCGCATGGACGAAGTGCTTTCCGGCGGCACACGCGCGGCCATTGCCATAAAAATATTTGGACCAGATCTTCCGACCCTGGCAAAAATTGCACGAGAGGTTAAAGAGATAACGAAGGAGGTTCCAGGCGCTGTGGACGTTCGCACCGACCCACAAGTCGTTGTGCCGCGCATCCGCATATTGATCGACAGAGAAAAGGCTGCGCGCTATGGAGTCACTGCGCAAGATTTGATGGGGGACATCGAAACTGCCTTTCAAGGGCAAGTCATTTCGCAAGTACTGGAAGGGCAACGTCTCTTTCCGCTTAAGCTCTGGCTGGAAGAACCATTCAGGAACAATCTGGATTTGGTAAAAAAACTGCTGATCGACACACCAACAGGCGCAAGAATCCCTGTCTCCGAGATCGCTGATGTGAAGTTTGTAGATGGTCCCAATATTATTCTGCGAGAAGATGTTTCACGCAGAGTGGTTGTCCAAGCGAACACCTCCGGCCGTGATGTCGTGGGCGTGGTCAACGACGCAAAAGCAAAGATAGAGAATTCCGTTCACTTGCCACAAGGCTACTACATCGTCTATGCCGGCCAATATGCTGCACAAAGAGAAGCTGCCATCACGCTGCTTTCTATGTCCGCTTTGACGCTGCTCGGCATCATCCTTTTGCTTTATCAAGGACTAAAGTCATGGAAGCTTACGCTTCTGGTCCTGAGCAATCTTCCTTTAGCGACAGTAGGCGGAATCATTGCTGTTGTTCTTACCGGCAACATATTGAGTGTGGGCTCATTGATCGGCTTCATTAGTCTTTTCGGAATCTCCACACGTAATACCATTCTTCTTGCCACACATATCAACAGCTTGATTGAACAAGGTGAGCCATTTGACCAGGCAATTCTGCGCGGTGCCCAAGATCGTGTTGCACCCGTTCTTATGACGGCCATTACTGCTTCACTGGGCATGCTGCCGCTTGCTATTTTCGCCGGTGCCGGTCGGGAGCTTGAGCAACCGCTCGCCATCGTTATAGTCGGCGGCATGCTTTCCAGTACTGCATTGACCCTAATTGTGATTCCAGCCCTGTTTAAGGCATTTGTCAAACCGCCTCATCAGATAGGAGCAAAGAAAGCAATTGCAAAAAGTATCTGATGAACTCCTGGTGTGTGTGAAACAACCAGAATCGAATTGGCAACGCGCTGTTGCGGCAGTGGCATTGTCTCTTCTTCTTTCGCCAAGCGCTCAAGCCGAGACTTTTACGATCAACCAGACGAACAATCAGATTCTTGTTGCCGACGCTCTACCAACTTTGCTCCCACCGATTAACCCTTCGACACAGAACCAGTCTTCAGCCGGAGAAGTTAGTCTCAATCAAGCCCTGAATGAAACTTTCGGGCTGAGCCCACGAGCAGCGAGCGTTCGTCTACAGTTAGGCATTGCTAAATCCGCAATACCGCAGGCCCTCACATTTCCCAATCCATCTTTGATTGTTTATAACGGATTTATCGCAGAACAAACATATCAGCTCGGTGCTTCCATACCTATAGAGCAGCCCTGGAAAGTGTTTTTCAGGCTCGTAAGTGCCAAGCAACAAATAAAACAAGCAGACCTTGAAATTCAGCGTAACCTATGGCTGTTGAGATCCAATGTTCGCAGGGCTTTCCTTGAAGTCGTACTTGCAGAGGAGATGGCTCAAACTCTCGCTCAGGTTGCAGATCTCACTAATCGCTTGCTACTGGCGGCGGCAAAACGAGCAAATGCCGGTGATGTAGCCAACCTCGATGTATTTAAAGCGAAGCTTGCGCATTCGCAAGCGCAGGTCGAACTGGCACAGGCCCAGCGCCAGGTCAGATTGACAAAGAGACGCCTTAACCTTTTGCGTGGAAAAGACCATGCAGTCGAGCTGAGCGTCCCCAGACTGCCTCCATTTCAGCTTAAGGTGCAAAAGACAGAACTCCTCCCTGACTTCGACCAAGCTCTTCCCACACTCGATCAGCTAATTGCCACCGCCCATCAAAAACGTCTTGATGTGCGCCTGGTGATTCAAGCAATCAAAACAAATGAGGCTGAACTGAAAAGCACTTATGCGAGCATACTGCCAAATACTCAGTTCAACGTCGGTCGCTCCATCACGGGCAATCCACCTGATGGTCCCAAGCTCAACGGTTACTTTATCGGTGTCACCCAGGAACTGCCGGTCTTTGACTTTAAACAAGCCGATGTGACCCGCTATCGATCTACGTTGCGACAGCTCAAAATTGAAGCGGAAGCGCAAAAAAACATAGTTTCAGAAGAAGTGGCGGTAGCCTACGAGCGAGTATCCATCGCTCGTGAACGGATACAGGCCTATCAAGATCATCTGCTTGCAGATTCTGAACAAGTAGCTCGACTCGCCAGAAGAAGCTACGAGGTTGGTCAATCTGATATCACGGCAGCCATTGCCGCACAGCAAGCCAATATACAGGTCAAGACTCAATACTTGGAAGCTGTGCGCAGCTATCAACAAGCGTTCACAGATCTCGAACAGGCTGTTGGCGAAATCCTGTGATGTACCAGTTACGTCGTGTGCGCACGTTAACACGTATTTTCCACAGTTAGACTGACTGTTCTTTTAAGGGGCACCATTTGTAGTATCATTCTTATTTTGATATTTCTGTAGATCATATTGACAGAAAGCGAAGTGCGCCTAATGAGTTTTGAAGGACCATACGTGCAGAAGGTCCAAAAAAGGAAGCTCTGCCGCGACCTTCCTCGACGGCAAAGCTTCAATCTTGAAACATTATGGGACAAATTGTTCGTGAATACCAAGATTCAGGCTCTATGGTTTCTCAGAAGTGATTTTTGTTTCTTTCCTCAAATCGAACGATGTCGCGCAACTTCTGCAGTTGATCATCAAGCTGCAATCCTTAGTGTGATGCTTGATGAAATCGACCGGATCGCTGTCTTCGCGAACCGAGTTAGCACACTGTTTATCAACGAGATAACCGCTGAAAATGCTCTTTGGCTCTGGTGCAGCTGAAGCTGATGATGCAGCCAGAACAAAGACCGCAACAAACGATGCGCGTACAAAAATTGTTGGATGGTACATAAAACCTTCCTTTTCTTAATCGGGTGATGACCAAATCGATAATTCTTCTAAACCGACGCAAAACAGCACCGCTAGCCAGTTTCTCAATTCATCTCGCAAAGCGCGGGTGAACGAAACTACCAGCAAGTGCTGCTGCACATGAGCGGCTTCAAATTAAGAAGGTCTGTTTATACTGATAAATTTTGCTTGTGCAAAAGCCAGTTCCTGGACCGAACTTCAACGTAAGTCCATTGGGTTTCTGATTCAATGTTGGAAATCTGATTTTGTCGTCGAAGCTTGGGGACGCGCTCCAAATGGTGCTTGGGAAACAGAAAACAATCCGGCTCTCTCTATTTCTATACCTGTTCAATCTGGCGTGGAAGCAGTGGCTGACGCCATTCTCGACCATCTCAAAAAACGAAACGACTTGCCTGGCATGGTCAGATCTGCCTGAAGCTCCAGACAAACCCAAAACCGCATAACGCCATCCTATATCCAAGGCATGTGCAAAGCCTCGACTGTGCAAACGATTCGAGCCATACTCCGCTTGATGAGTGATACCGCCTGTGATATCAGGCATTTCAACTGGAGTATGCAACCGTATCTGGTATCGACTGACCCAATTCGCCGAAGTTGGGCCAACACCCTAATAGTCCGGGAACCAGCCACATGATGATGGAGACATTCTTTGCGTGACACTCCATTACCCTCTCCAAGCTCCAAGCCAGAGGATGTTCTGACGTTCATCTCTTTTTTCGACAATTCCGGCAGAAGGGGCCAATAGGGGGCCAACGCTTCTAAAAATCTTCGCAATAAAAAACGGCTCCCTCTTTGCGGAACCGCTTGGATTGAGCCGTTTGGATGGCCTGCCCGGTAAGACTCGAACTTACGACCTCATGGTTCGTAGCCATGCGCTCCCTAGAATTGAATCTGACGGCGCCGTTGTAAAGTGGCGTATTTTACCGGTTGCAAACAGGGCGGCTCTCTCGATGTGATTTTGAAATCAGAGCTCAGTACTCAAAAACTCGTTGCAGCCCCGGACCGTCGGTCGCCTCATGTGACTTGAAGAAAATTTGAAGTAACCGCGGAAGCCAATGGTGGCAAGGAGTTCGCACAGTATAGTTTTACTCTTCCTTCCAGCCGACGCGGCTAACTTCAAAAGTCACTTTAGTCAGCTGTTCCACTTTTCGGCTTCGCGCGCGGAAGCGTAATCGCATACAAGAAGGCCGTGAAGCCTGCCGTAAGACCTATCGCCTTCAGAAAACTCAGGAATGAGGCGAAGGGAAACATCAGAATCACAGAATAGTCTCCACCTTTTGAACGCGACGCTGAATAGCTTCCGTCCCACTCGAGGGTAATGTAGTGATAGCTAATCGCTGTCAGTGCAATTCCGACGACCACTAGGCCGGTGCGCAGCAACCACCTGTTTTGTGGCGGCATTAAAGCGCTGCTTTTGATTTTGGCAAGAATAGATTTGATGTGGCTGAGCATTGAAATACTATTGAAACTATATTTCCATCTTACGCATTTTGGGCTTAAGCCTTGGCTACTTCATGCTTCCTTCATATTGCCCGTGTTTGCTGGCATGATTGCAGGCTCAAAACTCGCGAAGCATAGTGACGGCATTGTGCCGGATTCAAGAGCGGCGTTCTAATTGCGGTCGACCATTAGTGCGGTCAGATACTTGTTGCCTTCACCCCGAAAGGCAAAGGTTGAACTGCATGTTTTCGTTCGATAGATCAGGTAAGTACAGCTGCTGCCGCCATGGCTTGCGGACGCCGCTCCGCGCTCACACTCGTTTCCGAACATCTTCAATATTTCATCTTCCTTGAGAGCTAGCTGATCTGCATCGACTCCGACGACCAGATTCTTTATCGGATTTCTTGCATCACAGCTCATTTCCACTTTTGTGAATGGTTGCCTGGTTTTTTCCAAAGCAATTAAATAAGAGAACTGAGCTTTGCGAACTCTCTTTAACTTTATGTCAAACAGCTCTTCCAGTGTTTCTTTGTCAAAATCATCGACGATTTGAAGTGCCTTCGAGGTGTACCAAAAGCTTTTAGCGTACGACGTAAGACTGCACCAATAACAGTATTGCTCGGGCAGATGCGGTGAATGAAATTGACGGCGCAGCAAGATTTTGGTTTTTTTGCCGATTCCTTCCCTTCCTATAACCGAAGGGTCGACCCCGCAACCGATGGTGTCCCGAGCTACTTCCTTCTCGAGATTTCCCGCAGATACCTTCGCATCCTCGCTCCGCGCTACAAGAAATGGCATTAGGGCAAAGATAAACGCTGAGAGGACGTATCGTCTTAAGTTCATTCTCTTAATCAATCTATGGAAGCCTCTTCGGCCTCAATCACGTGACCTTGGCTAGAAATTCGGAAAACTTGGCAGGTCTTTATGACATTCAAGGGCAAACCTTTGAAGCTGAAACCAAAATACTCTAACTCGTCATCTCGGTGATGCAATTTCGAGTTTTGCATTTTTGGCTCTTGTGGCAATACCGCACTGTTGCAGTCGTTCAAGAATGCGCGGCAGTGCCTTGCGAGCCGCTAACTCCCCCGCCGTCGTTGCTTCGTCGACGTATTTCTTGTCCTTAGAAAGAATTGGAATATTGACCAACTCCGGATGAATCACAATGTCTGCACCGTTGACTTTATCCTCGTCGAGCTGCTCAATAGTCGCATTTATTACGCGATCAAAGACATTTCGGAATGATGTGAACTTCTCGGCGGGAACAGGCTTCAAGTCGTTGTCTATCTCGACAGAAATTACAACTTTGGCACCACTGTGTCTGGCCTCTGCCGTGGGCAGGTTGTTTCGGACGCCGCCATCTACATAAAGGTGGTCACCAATCGGCACAGGTCGCAGTAAAAGCGGTAACGTTGCGCTGGCACGAATGAGGTCGTCGAGTCGTCCTGTGGAAAGCACATGAGACTGACCGTCAATGAGGCTAACAGCCACGCAAGAAAATGGCTTTTTAAGCTCTTCGACTCTGATGTTGGGCTCTGGGAGAAGCTTATCGATAGTTGCCTTGAGCTTGTCCCCACTAACAAGTCCCGCATAAGGCTTTGTCTTGCCAATGTAAAACAAACTGCGCAAGGGGCTAAGCATAATTCTGCACCAAAGAAAGCGCGGCAAATATGCACTCACAAAAGAGCCATCTGCAAGGATTGACTGAATGTCGTCCAGTGGAACGCCTGCACTGTGGAGCCCGCCAACAACAGCGCCCATGCTGTTGCCGACAATATAATCTATCGGAATTCCCTCTTCCTGAAGAACCCGCAGCACTCCTATATGAGCCGCACCACGTACGCCACCACCACCGAGAGCCAGGGCAACACTTGGGCTTGGCTCTGTCTTGTTTAGATCGTGGTGCACTGAGGCAGAAGGAGAAAACTCGCCCGCCATGCATGGCAGCATATGTACATTAGCAACAACTGTTGCCGCCAAGATAGCTTTAATCGTCTTATTCATCTTCGCGGGGACTCCTGATAGCGAAGTTGACTGACAACATCTGCTACTTGCACTGTACACACAATTCGATGCAGACCGAAACCCTCGTAATAGTTATTTCCGCAAGGTGCGCAGCGAGAGTTGGCGCCATTCGCCGTCCGGGCTAAGATTAAAAGATTACGACGACGTCACTTGCGCCGTGTTTGTATATAAGATGGGCTTTTCTGAGCTGAAACTCACCGTTTGCCGGCGAGTTCTCTCTTTGGCTGTTCGCTGACAGCAGCTCGGGGAAATTCGATTTCTTTCAGGCGAAACAGATTTCGCGTCAAGATGTTCCAAGTAAGCACAGTCCCAACCAGCGAAGCAATCACGAGTAAAGTGCCAAAGCAGACTGTCGCAAACAAGATGTAGGTCGTCATTGTTTTGACCGTTGCAATCAATTCACCCAACTGTGATTTCAGTTCTACAACTTCTTTTTGAAAAGTGAGGATGGGCTTTCCAAGCTCGTTGAGGGGGCGCTCCAGCTTGCTGACTTGTCCGTTAACCTCTACCAGCGGTTTTTCCAACCGAGTCATCTGTTCTTTGAGACCGACAAACTGTCCTTTGAAATCTGTCACTTCAAGTTGCAATTTTGAGATCGGTGCTGCAAGTTCGGAAATAGGTTTATGCAGCTTTGTCAGAGGCTCTTGGAGGGAGCTGATGGGCTTCGCTAAGCTAGTGAGTTGTGGACGGACAGATCTAATGTCCGAACGGACTTGCGTCAGCTCGTCTTGAATCTCATCAATGTTCTTTTGGAGACGAACCAACTGAGAATTTACAGCAAACACTCGATTAGAAAGCTCTGTAACTGGCGGATGGAGGCTCTCTATGGGGCGTTCGAGCTTAACAATCTGCTCTTGCAATTTGATACTTTGAGTCTGCAGCTCGGTAACAGGCTGAAGCATGCGCCTAACAATGCCCACCTTCGGCTTGTTCGACTTTTTGCTCTTCTCTGTTGTATTTGCGACGTCGCCAGAGATAACCGGCTGATTAGCATTCGATTCTTGTGCGAAAGCAGTTCCCACAAGAGTGCAAAGTGCTCCTGACATCGCGAGAGCTTTGATTGTCTTTCCCATAAAATCCGTGCCTACAAATAGCTTGGAAAGTTAGCAGAGTGCCATGTTATCGCATGCATTCATGGCAACCTAGTCAAATGCTCTCATAATCGGGGATTCCGATTGGCTAAGTCTGAATATTAACGATTCGTCGTTTGCACCTCTTCGAACGTTGTCCTTGCCTTGCCCTGGTAGCGGAAATCCAGTACCCCAGCGCGTAATATGATTCGAGAGAATGTCTAAATCCTACATTGCCGTTATCTGCTCGCAGTTCTAGCGCTTGACGCTCTATTTCATTGGGGGCTGGCTTGGATTTCAATCACGCTGTTCCTGCTAGGGCATCTGATTTTTCGAGCCCCTTGAATCTGGCTTGCAGAACACCCCAGTCGATTGTGAGAGTTCCACCCTGGCTCTTGTACTGGTCTTCCCAGTTCATGAGCATATCGAGCGATGCATGATCTATATAAGTGAGACGCGAGAAGTCAACGTGAAGCTCGGTGTCAGCCGGCAGGCTCTCCAGAGCGTCAGCTAGCTTTGGCAGGCTCAAGAATGTAGCAGCGCCGACCAGCTTGAGCGTTATCCTGCCGTCGACAATTGTCTTGTGAATATCGAGTTTGCAGAAGACATACAGCAGCTTCAAGGCGCTTAGTGTCATGCCGACAATCACTCCTGTGAAGAGGTCGCTGACAAGAATGGAGAATGCTGTGACTGCAAAGATAAGGAGTTCTGACTTGCCGTATTGCGCGATGCGCTGCGCCGCTCTGACATCGATCAGCCTGTAACCGGTATAAACCAGCAATGCTGCCAGAGTCGCGGCAGGTATGAGGCGCAAGACAAACGGGAAGATGATTGTGAACAACAGCAGCCACACACCGTGAAGAACAGTCGACGCCCTTGTTTGAGCACCGGCTTTCACATTGACGGAACTGCGCACGATGACGCCGGCCACGGGCAGAGCACCGATGACACCGCATACGGTATTACCGATGCCCTGCGCTACAAGCTCTCTGTCGTACTTGCTCTTGTGCCCAGGTACCATGCGGTCGATAGCATTCGCGGTGAGCAAAGTCTCGGCGCTGCCCACCAGCGCAATCAGAAGCGCTTGCTGCAGAAGTGACCAGCCAAGAGTATTGACGGTGGCAAATTCTGGCAAGCGCAGCGCGGATAGGAGGTTCTCAGGCAACTGTACCCGATTGACCTCCAGATTTAGCAGTGTGGAGACAGCTGTGGCAACGATCACCGCCACAAGAGTGGGAGGGACAGCACTCCGAAGTTTTTCAATAGGCATTTTTTCCCAGCAGACAATAATCAGAATAGTAAGCAATCCGATCAATGCAGCTGTCTCGTGCGAGCCGTCGTTGAGTGTAACTACGCGCCAAAGAATTTCGGGAATTGCCAGCAAATTGTCCAGCCCCGTGCCTTTTGGCTTGGCATCGAGCATCACATGGAATTGGCTGACTAGGATTAGAAGACCGATGCCGGAAAGCATTCCCTGCACAACAGCTGGCGAAACGGCTCGGAAAATGCGCCCCCAGCGCAGGACTCCAAAGCCTATTTGGAGAACCCCGGAAAGTAGCACAATCACTCCCAATGCCGCAGGCCCGAAGTGTTGCACTATCTCCCAGACAATGAGAGCCAAGCTGACAGTTGGTCCGCTCACTTGGAAGGGCGACCCGGACACTGCGCCTACAATTAGCCCTCCGATAATGCCGGTCAAGAGCCCGGCTGCCGGCGGCATGCCGGAAGCAATAGCAACGCCCATACACAGCGGCAATGCCACAAGAAATATGACGAGCGAAGCAAGAAAGTCCTGCCTTTTGATTGCGTCAGGTCCGGGTGTCATTCAGCCTCCTTATTCAGATCAGCTGTTGCCGTTTCCTCCGTGGTTAGAGACCACCGGAATCTTTCTCACACTTTCCTTGTAGCCCGGCGCCTTCGGCAGTTTGATCGAGAGAACTCCATTCTTGTAAGAAGCCTCTGCTTTGTCCGTGTCGATGCCGTTTTCAGGCAGAGGAATTGATCTGCTGAAAGAGCCGTACTTTCTTTCCATTCGATAAATGCCTTTCGAATTTTCCTCCTTCTCTTCTTTTTTCTCGCCGCTAATCACTAGAGCATCCTTAGACACCGAGATATCGATATCCTTTTCTGTCATTCCTGGCACTTCTAAGTTGATTTGAAATTCTTTGTCTGTTTCGTGCACATCAAGGACGGGTGAGAAACGATCAACTGCTCCGAAAGTCCTTGACGGCGCCATGTTGAAGACCCGGTCAAACAGTTGCTCCAGCTCGCCCCAGGGGTTGTCGAAATCGCTCAACACTCTTGGCGTAGATATATAATCATCCGATTTTCTGATAGGCACCATTTTTCTGCCCCAAGGAACTAAATTATTGAGTGTCATAATTTTGTCCTCCATTCTCGAGTACTACTAAGAAGAATTTTCAGCTACGCGCATGCGTATCTGTGTCGCAGAAATGGTCAGCTAGAACACGCAGCTAAAACCCGCAGCTGTTCTGTCTTTGTGTTCTCGCAGCCAGCTAATAGATATTGTTCTAGAATTTCTTTGTTGAATAACCCTGCATCCATAATTCATACCTCCCTCCAGGGAAAGTTTGTTTTATTGATGAAGTTCAAAATGGCTTATTCGTGCCGCTTTTGAAAGGTTTTTCTATACCCTTTTTGATAGCATGCGGGCAAAAGGGTCGGACGTTTTGCTAATGATTTTTTCAAAATTCTTACCAGCCCAAGCACGCTGGCGGTGCCGATAGGTAGGGCGATCTGTCCCAGGTAGCTCATCCGACAAGTAGTCGCTGGCAAAGTATGGAAATAGCCGACGGGACGCGGAACATACATTATTGTATTTTCTTCAAATGCTTCTCAAACCGATTAACTTCATACTGCCCATCGGAAGTATTGATGGGCCTCTGGCACATCAATAAATTTTTTCGAAATCGATAAAACCTTTGGCAGCGTTTGTGGATATAAGTCGCACTTTGATTTTGTCGCCCACGTCGACGTCTTTGTGGTTTCTCACCAAGCGACCTTCAGCTGATGGATTTGATATTCGCACGTAGACACCGTCTTCTTTGACGCCAGTAACAATGGCTTTGAACACTTCTCCGAGTCGCGGACACTTAGCAATACAGCGGCAGCGGCTTTACGCATGAAGCGTTCTACAGTGTTGGCTGACGACGCCATTTTTGTGCAGCGTCGTGCAATTTTATCCAGTTCTTCTTCGGAGTAAGGACATTCCTTTCCATCAATGACCGCCTCCAATAAGCGTTGCGTCACCAAATCAGGAAACCTTCGATTCGGCGCTGTGCTGTGTGTGTAATCTTGCACTGCAAGACCGAAGTGACCTTCATGTTCTTCGCCTGACTTGACGACGACATATTCGCCTGGACCAAGCAATTTTAGAATCGACAACGATAAATCACTGAAGTGAGTCGGGTCGGCGAGGCGGCGTTTCTTCAGGAAGTCGGAAAGCGCTTTGGGACTAGGATCGTCTGGTAATGTTTCACCCAAAGCTTTTGCCAACTCAACGATGCGCGGCCATCTTTTCGGCTTGCGCACGATGCGCCGCAAAGAGTAAGTTCCTTTCTTGTCCAACATGCCGGCGACCGCGCTGTTTGCTGCCACCATAAAGTTTTCGACCAGCTCGCGCGCTTCATTGCTATCGACAGGTTTGATGTCCACGATTCTTCCGTTGATCGCAACCGGCGTCGCCTCGATGCGTTCGACGTTGAGGGCGCCTGCTTCCATGCGTAGGTCTTCTAGAAGATCCGATTGTTTCCTTTGCAAACGCAGTTGTTCTGCAAGATTTGGAATCGGCTTGAGCAGCGGGAGTTCGTTTTCCTCAGACCCGCCGTCAAACCATTTGCCCATACTCGCATAATTGAGCTTCGCGTAGTTGCGCACCAACGCACAATACACCTCAACCGCCACGAATTGCCCTTCGGAATTTAGCACCATATCTACCACCACTGCCGACTTGTCGGCGCCGGGCAGTAGCGAGCTGATATCGCAGGACAGTTTTTCAGGAAACAGTCCAAAATTCTTCACGCCCGCGTAAACCGTCACTGTGTTGTTGAACGCATGAACATCGAGCGGCGAATCTTTAGTAACAAACGCATCGACATCGGCAATGCCCACCATTACGCGCGTGTTGCCATCGGGGAGCGCTTCGGCATACTCGACTTGGTCCAAGTCCATCGAATCGGCGTTGTCGATTGACGACCACAGGAGATGCCGCAAATCTTTCGTGTTGCTGGTGGCTGGCAGCTTGTCCGAAATCGCGTCGACTTGAGCGATGGCGGCGGGTTCGAAGTCGGGCGTGAAGCCGGCGTCTTCCAGCGCTTGGCGCGCCATCTCTTTGAGGTCGGGTTTGGTGGTCATGCTGTTGTTCTGTTTCCTGGGCGCATCTAAAAAGTCAGCCCTAATCATCCCATGATTGAGCCTGGGCATATACTAGGTACAACGACCTCTATCGAGTTCAGTCATGTCGGACAATACAGAAGAAAAGCTCGACGCCCCGAAAGTCCAGAAGGCAGCGGAAGCCGTTGTGGATGCCGGTGTTATTTCTGGTCAAACAAACCAAGGGGAGCATAATAAGGCTTTCAAGCTTTTACATGCTGAAGACAAAAATCCTTCTGGAATCATGCCGGCGCTGCATGAGAATTTTGGCATCGTTGGCGAGTTAGATGAATCAGACATGGGCTCCAAAGTACGGGGCGACTCCGATGTTATAGCCCTGAGAGACGACTACCTGAACCGTGGTGATCACATTATTGAGGCGGCAAAGAGAGTTCCTCGTAACGGAGACAATCCATTACTGAAGGACTTCTTCAAAGATTACAAAACGCCAGTAATGGATGCGTATGAATATTCGAAAAGCCTTAAAGAGGGACAGCCAGGCAAGTCAAAAACGCTAGAAGACGTTGTAGAGCGCTTAATGGACTGCCCTTGGCTGGATAAGCTGCGTGTTAAATATGATTCGAAAGCATCCAATCCTGAGTACAACAACCTAGAAAGCACGGTAACGCTTAGACCTCAGGACGCCATAAGACAGACCGAAAACTTTGCGCACGAGGGATTTCATGCAACGCACCAATTCCTGTCAAAGCTCTATGACCACGGCAAAGTAAGCCCAAGAGAGTTTGAAGACATCTACATGTCCGGAGAAGCGGACTCTATGTTGACTGAGTCAAGGGTGCAGCGCGATTTAAATCCCAATGGAGAACCGACTAAATTTCATTTCTATCGCGCCGATGGGCAGACCGACTCTATAAAAATTCAAGAATACGCCGACAAATATGGGAAGCAGGCTTTGGTCGAGTTTTTGAGAACCGCAAAGCCGGTAGGTGCCAACGCAAGACCATATGGTGAGCACTATTCAAGCTTCTACAAAGCGTACGTTGACAACTTTGACCAGAACAAACCTGCAGTCGATAAGTACATCACGCAGTGGGTAGCGTCTGGACACAAGCGAGAAGACATCTAGTCACTGAACGGCTTCGACTGTATATTTCCAGACTGTGCCATTTCGAAGAAAGATCTTTATGTGAAGCCATGTTTTTGATTTGGAGCCGGATTTTACCGGTTCTTGCGTAAGCCCATATTCGAACGAAGATTGATCACTTGCGCCAATCGGATCTTTGCCAAAATGTCTAAATAGCTCATCAGCACGCATTCCAACTAGTTTGGGTTGGACGTCAAGAAACACTTTCCATCGCTCTTTGTCATTGTTGCCTGGCAAATAGGTAAGGCGACCAAGGATTTTCTTTGGCATTTGCGCGCCTTTCAGTCCCTGGGCTCCTGCTACCTCGACGTTTGAGATAAACGTGGTGATGATGATTGAAGCGACTATAAGCTTGTTCTCGATGTTCATCTGACTCGCCTATGAATTATCCATGGATGTTCTGTTACTAGCTTAGCAAGTTTCATGCGGCCTACGGATTGGTCACTGATCTTCGCGGCTGTCTCTTCCTCCACGCATAGCATCGGAGCTCGAGCGGCATATAGTATGATTCGGGAGAATGTCTAACTCCTACATCGCTATCCTGATTGCGCTTTTCTTTTGTTCCAATCCTGGGCAAAGCGCATGTGGAGCGAATGGCTTTGCGGCTGAACGCGAGAACGCTGCGGAAAGGGCTTCTGAAAGTGCCGCGGAGACCGTAGCCGAAAAAATGATTGCAGCGTCAGTTCCAGTGAAGTTGGCTGAAGCACCTGCGCAATCAATGGCGGAAGTCGACAAAGCGCTATTGGATGAATTGGTAAAACTTGCGAAGTTCAACATTCACTTTCATCTCGAAGCGAATCACCACCAGCAGTGGCGCCAGTATACGTATCCAATCACAAGGGAAGCTGGAACAGCCCTCACATTTGCAGCGACTCTAACTGATCTCAACGAACAAGCTGAAGGACTTAGTAATCCGGCATTGATTTCGAGAAGCCGGCTGAAGAACGCTACGGCTTGTGCAATCACAGGCAATGCTATCAGCGGCTGCGCTTCTTCTCTAGAACTAGCGCAGAACACTTGGGTCATGCTTAAGGCGCGGCGCGCCGGTTACTCGCCTTCGGCATCAATCGCGTTTGTGAAAAATGTAGTCTCGAAAACAGATAAGCTTCTCGCAACTCGAGATCAATTGTCCGCGCTGGAACCCACAGCCGACCAGAGACAGGTGCG
The DNA here is from genome assembly GCA_012965515.1 of Candidatus Melainabacteria bacterium. Taxonomy (GTDB): domain Bacteria; phylum Cyanobacteriota; class Vampirovibrionia; order Obscuribacterales; family Obscuribacteraceae; genus QKMZ01. Next base: position 73,326 of record DTSE01000175.1, read on the forward strand.
CGAGCTGGAAACAACATTAGTGCGAAGGATACGGCAGCAGTTGCTGTTCGAGTTCGCTAACTGGAGCTGCCATTCTAGGGACCAAGCATGGCGTGAGAATACTTTCTACACTCTCGACGCCGCGCAAAATTTCACACGGATGAGCGCCGGAATTTTAACGATGAGGGCTTTTGAGGAACCGCGAATTGCTCGGCAGGCAGTGGTTTGTGCGCTAGTAGCGAATTCTGTTGCGACACTCAATCCGATCGTTAAAAACCTCACTGGCATCATCGTCCGCAAAAATCAAGAAAAGAGAATTGCAAGGGAGATTCCTGCTGAGCGTCCATCTGCGGTGTCCATGGATGAGCTGAAAGAAAAACTCGCGCTGGATGGGGACCCGGAATTTCTGAAGAGAGTTTCATTCCTGACTTCCAGATCGCAATTGTTAGACTCGCAGTTGAATCGCGAAACCAAAGAGATAGAGCGCTTCCGCCAGGTGGCGCAGCAGCAGTCGATCTCTGGTCCTCTCATCGGTCTGACCGGAGTAGTAAGCTCCACTTTGGCGACGGTTGCTGTTTATGGTTATCCGCGCGACATCGACACGGCGAACAAGCTGGGCTTTGCTGGGCGAATCACGCAGGGCACGGGGCAAGCGTACGCGTTAGTTAATACGCCATATACCATGGTCAAAGGCATTATCAATAACCGCCGACTTAAAGCGCGCGGAGAATTGCCCACTCAAATACTGAAACAACGACTTGAGAATCTGGAAAAACTTTGAGGCGCTGAAAGCATCATGACCTTTTATCGAATTCAACCGAATATTTATGGAGGACTTGGGGCAGGCTGCTTTCCTCCTTTCTCAGAGTTGGCGACCAGCCCCCTCGAGCAAGTTGAATATGTATTTGATGATTCGCCAAATGACTGTGTTACGTATTCTGTTCCGGTCTTCATTTGCACACGCGAACTAAAAAGTCAGCTTGAGAAAATGAACGCCACTGGTATTACCTTTGATTCTGTAACTGTTTCTATTTCTGAGGATCTGCAAATCCGCAAGCCTGAAATCTCTCCTGCTTCATTGCCAACGTTCTACTGGCTGAAGCTGCACGGCGACCCAGGTTCGAGTGACCTTGCTGTTTCACCAGATCGTGACCTGATAGTTTCAGCGCGTGTCTTAGAAGTCCTGAAAACTCTCGGTATCGAAGATGCGGCGATTTTTGAGTATCCGGGTGGCAAGCTTATACAGCCAGCACCGTGGGATAGGTAGGTAAACGCATCAGCAATTTTTGTGAGCATTGTTCCTGTTGAACTCGACGCAATTAGAATTGCCGGAATACATCAAAGCTCCAGCTGGACTTGTACGTGTTCTGCTTCCTGTAGCGTTCACGAAACTTTCAATTGTGAGAAATAGTTAAGATGCGATTAACGCAAAAGCATGCCAATTCGCAGGTAACGCATCATAGCTCATGGTTACCCGGTTTTCGGAGGTGGCGCGTCGTTTGTTATGGTAGAGGTAAGGAGATTCGTCATGAAAATAAGACACCTTGCACTCATCAGTATAATCGCCGCATTTAGCTTGCTGGCGTTTGTATTTGCCAATTGGATGAAACCATTCAATGTGCAAGCGACGAAGCAAATCAGCCATTCAGAACAGCTGTTTTGCAGTGTGCCGACCAGCGCGTCAGTGTATATCGCCGAAGTTAAGCCTAATTTGGCAGGTTTCGGCACGGCTGAAGTTGGTTGCGCAAAAACACTTCTCCTACCTTTGTATAAAAGTGTCGGATCCTTTGAGCACAGGAAGATCGCGGTTGAAAGTTTCCCGCGTCCTCTCTGGCTTTTAAATAGATCCATACTGATCTAAGACGCTCATCTATTAGTGCGCCCGCAGTCATTGTTCAGCGTTGTCGTTTTCGACTCAAACGCGAATGTATAACCACAGCTTCATTTGCACCTTGTTGAAAGTGCAATGAGTTGGATTTCTTCAACGATTTGAAGAAAGGCGGGCTTAGCTAATCAGCAGTATCACGGCGCGGCGGAAGTTCGCTGTTGTTCGTGCACCGCAGCTCAGAAAAAAGATGAAAGCCGCTACAGCGCTTTCGTTCTTTTTCGACCAGCGCGCAGCGTCAATTTTGCAACGAAGTTATTTCCCGGGAGGTAGCTATGAGCGAGATAAAGATGTTTGGAATCGCATTTTCTTCGACGTTGGCAATGTCACTAATTGCAGCAGGAGTCCTTTTCTTTCTGGTCGCAGAAGACATTGCAATTCTAGTTGGATCAACTTTGGCAGGAGCTGCGACTTATGTCGCAATCTGTATGCTCTGCCTGCCACACATTAGAAGGCCTGTTTTGGAGACTTTAGAGGAGAGTGAAGAGTATGTCTAATCGAATATTGGTTGTAGAAGACAACAAGATCGTTCGCGATACTTTGCTGAACTATATCAATAGCTTTAAAGTGAATTGTTATGCAGTTACATCTGGCGAAGAAGCCGTTGACCTGGCGGAGTACTTCGATTTGATCTTCATGAACACCGATTTGCCGGGCATCAGCGGTGTGGAAGCTGCGCGGCGAATACGCCAGAGGGAGAAGGAAAAACGCCTCGACCCTTCAATTATTGTTGCCACCACTCGCCGCCAGCAAGAGCACGAATGCTTTGCCGCTGGGATGAACGACTTTCTGCGCAAACCGCTGACGCGAAATGATGTTGGGACACTCATTGACCGATGGGTTTTATCCAAACCAAGAAAACTCAGGTTGTTGAACTAAAGACTCTTCAAGCAAGAGGACACACAAGCAAATTCACAAACCTACAACCACGAAATAAACACACACTCAAGCAAACCAACTAACTACCCAATAAAAGGAGAACACCATGAATATTCTTATCGCCATAGATAGTTCTGCTACAGCCCAAGCCGCTCTTGCCGCCACGTTGGCGCGAGAATGGCCTGCATGTACTGAATTTCGGATTCTCACTGTTTTGCCTCAAAAAGGAAGGACTAACGAGCATGACTCGATAAGCCGCGAACTGTACGATGCAAACAGAGCACTGGATGAAGCAATTTCGAAAATCGAGACGTTCAATCCTGATTCAATCGTGATGGGACATCTCGATGTCGGCGACCCAGCCAAATGCATTCTCAAATTGGCAGAATCTTGGCCTGCGAATTTGATTGTTCTCGGCTCGAAGGAGCGAGGTCCTGTTGAACGGATTTTTTCGAGAAGCGTGTCGCGTACCGTGTTGCAGGAAGCAGGCGCTTCTGTGCTCGTCGCTCGGAACATTGAAGAGCCAGCCGAAGTAAATCGCATACTTGTGGTTGTGGATGAATCTTACAATTCGAGAACTGCTGTTGATTCGCTCTTAGCGTCCAAATGGCCGAAGAACACGTTGTTCAAGCTGGTTAGTGCAGCAGAAATCGACCGTGGGATTTACGCTTTTCAGCCGAACGGTGCTGCGTACATAGGGGCAATCGAGCTGCATAAGGAATACCTCTATGGTATTCGAGAAACACTTGATCGCACAAAGGCACGCATTGAAGACCGTTTCGGTCCGGGAAGTGTTGAATGTGTGGTTACGGAAGGAACGCCGGTTCAAGTGGTATTGGATGTTGCAAAAGATTGGGAGCCACACTTAATCGTTGTTGGCTCAGATGAGCGACCCGGATTGGCACTCAAGGTGTTCGGCTCATTGTCGCAAACACTTGCATTAAAGGCGCCTTGCTCAGTACAAGCGGTCAGGATGCCAATTTTGCCCATACCGTCAGGAGTTAAATCTGTTCGGAGGCTTCAACGAGCCGCCAACTTCTGATTGCTGGTCGCGTAGGGGCTACCTGACACAAAGCGGAGGACATCATTATGGCTCTTCTCAAATATAGAGATTCCAGCAAAGTTAGTGATAAAAACAAGCACCGGTCGGTCTATTTTGGTTCGGTCGTGTGGACGCTTCTCGTGATTGCATTCAGCGTCCTCATTTTTGGAATCTTGGCTGAGAACTTTCCAGTTAAATCTCAGTCTGATGCGCGTGTATCCAGACCTCCGACCTCTCGAAGTCCAACGGCTGCCGAGCTAGTCCCTATTCATTCGGGAAACCCGGGCGGCAGTACTTCGCTGGGTGGGGGAACGTCCTTCGGAGGTAGCCCTCACTAACGTTTCCTTATTCAATAATGAAGAGACTCTATTGCCACTACCGCCGGTGTCGGCGAAAAGCATCGAGCGCCTTCTTGCGGAACATTGATTGATTGTTGACTTGATCATGCAGTTGGATAACAACAACCTGACATCGAGCTGTGCAAGAAACTTGGGCAAGCACTGGTCGACCATATACGATGGGAAGAGCATGAATTGTTTCCAGCGGTGGAACAATCGTTATCGCAAGCGGAGCTGGACTTTGGAGTATTTGTAAAACCTACTTTGACAAATGCTCCAAATGCCGATTATACGTGGACTTTCCTTCGTTCCAGAGTCCTGGGCTTCGTTCGAGGAGCAGACCTATGATTCCAGGACGCGCTCAGCGCCATCTGTGTTGTCCTTCGTCTATTCCATTCGAGTAAGATTTCACTACCAGTCTTCGAAGGTTTGGAGAACTTCCCTGAGCTTTGTAGGCGGTGCGAATCCTCTCAATGTCACTAACTGAATTTGCGCGCTGTTTCTTTTGCTCAAACAATTTGACTCTTCTGTCGAGTTCTATTAGCGAAAGGCAGTCAGCTAGCTGCTTGGCGTTTTCACCCCAAACTTTTGACGGTCGTGCACTGCCCTGTCCGATGCAAAATTGTTTTTGCCCAACCTCAATGTATTTTGCCGCATAGTGAAAGTTCTCTTCCTCTGCGTGAAGTGTGCTTATTTCTGCATCGTATTTGCAGAGTTTTTCGTGAACTGTTGCCGTTATCTCTTTCAAATACTTCAGCCTTTCAGCACTGATTTTTGAGACGTCGAATGGAGCGGTCCAGAATCGTTTGTGAACACTTGCTGTCAACTTATTTTCGGGGTTGTGATGTTCGAGGTAATCTTGCAGTAAATAGGGAAGAATGCGATATCCATCCACTTCATTTAAATATCCGAAATCAACGCGAAGTAACTCGAAGCCGAAGTATTCGCATATGTAGTTCTTCTTTCGATCTCGGTGAGTTGTCTCGTCATTGTTGAAATGGTTGGGACCGTCCACTTCTATTGCAAACCGCACTCTGTTATCTTGCACCACTACGAAATCAAAGTGCGCGCGGCTGCCGTATTGAAAGTGCTCATCGTCGAGATCGCTGCTTCTAATCTCAAGCACATCGCCGAGTTTTACTTTTGGAAACAGCTTGAAGCCGTAGGCTATCTCGAAGGGTGATAGGATGTCGTAGGCTTCTTGCTCGCATGAATTCAGGAATTTGTTTCGACTCATTTGGCACTTCCTCTAAACGACAGTTAAGTCGATCGGGGTTCAACTGCCAATGTGGAATTATGCAGATTTGCGGACAGGGATGTATTCCTCTGTTTGGGGCAAGACAAATGTTCGGCACAGATGACTGGGCGGTCGTTGCTGCCGACGGTCGTTTTGATGGTTCAGATGGTGGGCAAGAGGCACTCGTCTGGCGGATGATTAGTGAAGTAGTTAAAGCCGATCAAATTAGAGGAAGCTCTTTCAACCCCGGATTGCTGCAAGATCTGCTGCGAATTCAGAATTGACATTGGGCTTTGCCAATCTCTGCTGCTCATTTTCTCAGCAAACCTCTAAACCATTGGCGCCGGAATGAAATTTGACCTGCCAGGGATTCCAGATGAATGTCAACAGAAGTTTGTCCAACGTACTAAAATATGTGCGCTGCAACTTTGTTGAAAAGAGGATGAGGTGGATTCCGACAGTCGCTCCGGCAAGCGTAAATCTGGCATAGATGGCGGTGTTACACAGCTCCAGCTGCCGCTGTTGTCCGACGCCTTGAAGGATTGTGAGATCATGAGGGCCGAACTCAATCAACTTCGACAGGAGAATGCTGCGCTCCGAGCGGAAATTCTCCAATTGAAGTCCGCGCCTAGTGCCGTAAGAGTAGCAGAGACGAAGACCACGTACTCAGTGAATAAACCGCTCGCGAAAGCACAAAAGGACGGCAATTCGCGCGCTAAGCTATTTTTGAGCCTTTTCCGCGCCCGGGATGATGTGTATGCGGAGAGATGGCAGAAGAAAGACGGAACTACGAACTATTCTCCGGCAAAATCACACGATTGGAGTAGTCACACTAGAAGTGAGCGTGGGAAATTGATATGCGGGCCAAACTGTCAACTCTTGCCGCTTACAGAAGAAGTATTGCAACAGCACTGGAATGGACAGAAAACTTTAGGGATCTATCCACTGCTCAAGGACGAAACATGCTGGCTATTGGCTGTCGATTTTGACGATGCCGAGTGGAGCGATGATGCGTTAGCGTTTTTGGAAACATGTGATGCTCAGGGTGTTCCAGCATATCTTGAGCGCTCACGCTCTGGTACAGGCGGTCATGTTTGGATATTCTTTGACAATCCAGTTCGCGCATCACAAGCCAGAGCCTTGGGTGCTTTTCTAATTTCCGAAACCAAACAGAGACGATATCAACTTGGCTTCAACTCTTACGATCGGATGTTTCCAAATCAAGATACGATGCCACGAGGCGGGTACGGCAACCTGATCGCTTTGCCGCTTCAGATGGAGCCGAGTAAAGCTGGTAACAGTGTTTTTGTCGATAGAAATTTACAGCCCTTTGAAGATCAATGGACTTATCTCGGTTCAATCGTGCGGTTGCGTGTTGCCGATCTTGAATCAATTGTTCGGGCGGCATCAGCACGAGAAGCCATCTTCACGGTTCCATTGTCCTCGGATGATCCTGATTCGGAAGAACCATGGAAGAAGAGAAAACCTCAAGATAGGAAACTACAGCAGCCACATCCTGAAGAACTTCAAGTCGTAATCAGCAACATGATTTACGTGCGAAAGGAAGGATTTAGTTCGTCCGCGTTATCAAAAATCATGGCAATTGCTGCTTTTCAAAACCCAGAGTTCTATCAGAAGCAAGCGACGAGACAGTCGACACATGACACTCCGCGGGTGATTTGTTGCGCTGAGAATCTCGAAAAATACATCGCACTGCCGAGGGCGTGCTGGGATAGTTTGGAGGAGCATCTGAACGAATCAGGCATCAAGTTCAAAGTGACCGATGAACGATTCGCCGGGAGCACAATAGATGCAACGTTCAAAGGCCAGCTTCGAGATGCGCAAATAGATGCAGTTGCACAAATCCTAAGCAGTGACCTGGGCGTAATCAGCGCTTCAACTGCCTTTGGAAAGACTGTCGTTGCAAATTACATCATCAGCGAACGGAAGATAAATACACTGATACTTGTTCACACTCTCGCTCTGATCGATCAGTGGAAAGAAAAGCTTGAGCAATTTCTCGAAATGCCATCGAAGAGTGTCGGTCAGTTAGGTGGTGGCAAGAAGAAGCGAACCGGAATGGTGGACGTTGTTACAATTCAAAGTCTTATCAGGAAAGGTGAAGTCTCAGACATCGTGTCTGAATACGGACAAGTAATTGTCGACGAGTGCCACCATATCTCAGCCTTTAGCTTCGAGCAGGTCATTAAGCAAGCAAAGGCAAAGTATGTGTTAGGTCTGACGGCGACACCTGTCAGGAAGGATGG
>DTSE01000176.1:0-569 GCA_012965515.1 Candidatus Melainabacteria bacterium
TAAGAGAAAAATCAGTGACATTCGATGGTCGCAATCACCTCGTGTACTTTTCAATCGATACTCTTGCTGCAATCTTTTTGCAGTTCAAAGATATTGATATCGTCAGAAGAGAGTTGCTCTTGCTGGCGGAGTCGCTGAAAGATCTTGAGATAACCTCTCTCATCACTGTCGAGCGCCTCAAAGAATACGGCGATATAAGCAGATTTGGAGTGGAAGAATTCGTCACCGACAACGTCATCGTGCTGCGTAATCCGATGGAGCACGAAAGACGACGTCGAACTATCGAGGTTCTCAAACTGCGAGGCGCAAATCACAACAAAGGCGAGTTTCCCTTCTGTGTGAGCACAGGCAGAGGTATCGCCGCGATTCCCTTGTCGGCCATAGAACTCAAGCAACACTCGTCTGATATTCGGGTTACGTCCGGCAGTCAGGTTCTGGACAAAATGTGCAACGGTGGGGTCTTTCGCGACTCTGTAATTTTGGTGTCCGGCGCTACCGGTACTGGAAAAACTCTTCTTGCAACACAGTTTTTGAGTGGTGGCGCGAAAAAGAACGAGCGGTGTCTCTTG
>DTSE01000176.1:579-3771 GCA_012965515.1 Candidatus Melainabacteria bacterium
TCAAAAACTGTGTTGCAAGAAGAGTTTTTCCAGTACCGGTAGCGCCGGACACCAAAATTACAGAGTCGCGAAAGGATGGGGCGTTGATTTTGAAGGCTTGGAAAAGGCCGGTTTGCTGAAAGTTCTATGCATGTATCCGGAGGTTCGAGGTCTCGAAGATCATTTGCTGGCAATGAGAGTGGCAATTGAAGAATTCAAACCACACCGAATCGCAGTGGATAGCCTCTCGGCGCTGGAAAGAGCAGGGCATCCGCGGGGATTTAGAGAATTGATCATTGGTTTGACTTCCTACATCAAAACAAAGGAAATCACCGGTTTGTTTACGGCTACAACATCAACTTTGGTGGGTGGCAGTTCGATTACTGAAACGCATATTTCTACAATTACCGACACCATTATCCTGCTTCGTTATGTCGAGTTGTTTAGTGAAATCAAACGGGGCATCACTGTTTTGAAAATGCGCGGATCTAAGCACGAGAAAGAGATTCGCGAGCTAATGATCGATGAGCACGGCCTGCACATAAAAGGGCCTTTCAAAAGATTAGTGGGCGTTCTTAGCGGCAATCCTCAAATGATTACAGAACCGCTTGATGGTGACTCATAGTGAGAATAATAGAATCCATGTCTAAGTCTAAGTCTAAGCCACTTTCACGCTCAAATCGAAAGATTCTGACCACTGGAAAGAATCTGCTACGGATTCTCAATGCCACCGCAGATGGCATTATGATTCTTGACTCTGCTGGGTTCGTACTCTTTGCAAATAGGGCAGCTAATCAATTCTTTTGTAAGGATGACGAAGATTTGACCGGAACAATGTTTGGTTGTCCTGTTGCCGACGGGCATAAGACTGAGCTGCAATTGCTTAGCGAACAAGGTGTTCGCACTGTTGAAATGCATGTTAGTGCTCTTGAGTATGGGAACGCGGCTGCTGTTGTTTGCTTGCGCGATATTACCAGACACATAGATATGCAAGAGACTCTTCGAGAAAGCAATGAAGCACTACGCTTGTTGAACGAAGAGCTCACCCTTGCTCGTGATGAAGCAATTACACAGACGAAGCTGAAGGGGCAGTTCGTGGCAAACATCAGTCATGAGATTCGAACACCACTCACGGGAATTGCTGGGCTGGCGGATATTCTTCTCAACGATTGCAATTTGGATGAAGAATCGACTGAGAACGTTCGACTGATTCTTCAATCCTCAAATCAATTACTCGTTATCGTTAACGACATCTTGGACTTCTCGAAATTGGAAGCTGGACATGTCACGCTCAACGAATGCGCGTTTCGTCTTGATTGCTTATTGGAAGAAATCAAGGATGCTGTTTTGCCTGCGACTTATCAAAAAAAAGTTACCGTATCAACGGAAATCTCTGAAGATATTCCGAAAAGCATAGTAGGTGATAGTCAGAAACTGCGCCAGTCTCTTTTGAACCTTGCGCATAACGCCGTCAAGTTTACTGCCGACGGACATGTGCGCATTGTGGCTGAACTGGTGCAATCAAGTGACTCTTCAGTCAAGATCAAATTCTCTGTAGAAGACACCGGAATAGGCATCTCGAAATTTGCCAAGGAAAAGATCTTCCAGCCTTTCGTTCAAGCAGATGGATCGACGACGCGTAACTACGGGGGGACAGGATTGGGTCTTTCCATCACCAAGCATTTTGTCGAACTGATGAACGGCCAACTCAAAGTGGAATCAGAACCGGGCAACGGATCTGTGTTTTGGTTCGAACTTGACTTTAAACTTCCACAGCATCAAGCCGCGTAGAGTTACTTGCGTCTGTTGTTGAAACGGACGGTGTAGGCGCGATTGCTTCCGTTCGGTGTAACCTTGAATTCGGTCTCCGAAACGCGTTGCACATTGTAGCTGTGGAACTGCGGCGCTCTGCCTGTGTACATTTGAGTTTGCGCGGCGAGTGACGAGTTGTCGAAGTCGTGATTGGTCATGTAGACCGCATCCTTTCTTCCTTGTGCATTGCGCTCGAAATTAGCCAATTGCGGCGGACACTTCGGGCACCATGTGGCTCCCCATGCCGCCTTTATCGGGATGCCTTCATCAGCGGCTTTCACAAGCGCCTGATACTCGGCTTCGTTCGATGACATTCCATGACCTGCCCTGATCAAATTTGGAATTTCCGGATGCGCGACTCTATCAGGTTTAGCATCAGGTCTTACTTCCGGTTTGACTGGGGGTTTCACTTCCGGGCGCACCGGTGGCTGAACGCGCGGATTCACTTCGGGTCTAACCGGTGGTCTGACGTCGGGTTTGATAGGCGGGCGCCCATCGGGATTCTGCCGATCCGTGGTTGGGGACGGAGTAACTCTGTCCGCTGGGGTTTGCTTGGGTTTTCCATCCGGACCGACATCTTTTTGTTGTTCGGGTCCAGTCGGACCCATCTTGTTCAATTCATGCTGCGCCACTCGCTTCGCAAACGTGTTCTCGGTTTGCGGTGTGTATCCGGCTTCACGCAATCTGTTGCGGAACGCGGGATCCATATACAAGTTCGGATTTCTGTCGCCTGCGGACATCAGCCATTGTTCGCCGATATCTTTGTAATTGGGATTCCACTTCATGCAGGCGAAGCCAAATTCCATGCGCGTTTTCCACGCTGCGTCCTGCAGTTTTTGCATCTGGTCAATTTGTGTTTGCAGCTCTTTGACTTGAGTTTGATCGCCTTTTGCTTCAGCTGCTTTCTTCGCTTCCTGGACTTTGGCGAGATCTGTTTTCAGTGCATTTTGATCGACTTTGTCTGCGGCACGTATCGCTTGCACGTATGCTTTCTCGCCTTCGCGCCAATCTTTAGCGTTCTTCCCTGCTTCGAGTCCACCTTCGATGTCCTTGAGCAGTTCTGCATTTGACTTGGCCGCCGGCTTCGCTTTTTCTTGCGCATCTGGTTTTGGCGCTGTTCCATCACCCTCAGGCTTGACGTTGAACTGCCGCCCTCTCATCGCGTCTTGTCCATACTTAACGTGCTGAGCAAGCAGTCCTTGTATCTGATCTCGTCCGCCCCAGGTGCTCATCATCGCTGGCTCCGGAACGGGATTGCCCTGAGCGTCCGGCTTTTGCGTGAAAAGAATCGTGTGTGCGAGGTTGTGCCCACGAATGTTCTGATCGACGAACTTCGCCAGGCCCGAATTCGGGTTCTCTTTGACGCGGTCCATATCTATATAAACGTAAGTCGCGCCATCG
>DTSE01000177.1:0-2105 GCA_012965515.1 Candidatus Melainabacteria bacterium
ACGTTGGGATGGACATCCAGCCTTTTCCTTCGGCTCTGCCTCCATGCTCCTTTGCATAGGTGACTTCCTCTGGATCAGTTAGATGCACAAACACCCTGCCGCGTCGAATATCTACTTTGTCAGCCGTGCTTACCATCGGAGTGTAGCGGCCGGTCTGCTTGATCTTTCCATTTGACTCTTTGAATAGAATCAATGTATTCCATATTCCGGAGCCGGAGACGCCTTGCCATGTGATGTGGCTGACGGCGAAAGGCTTTTTCCCGTCTGTTCCGACGGCGACTGATGTCATCTTCGCCCAGCCAACCGTTTTGTTCTTGAGTCCATTGCCCTTTCTGAATTGAATCCAGTCGCCTGGACCCTCACCCATGCTTGGGACCAGGACTTTCAGGTTCTTTATTTGATCGATGGTAAGGCTGGCGGCGGTGGCTGCAGTGGTGGACGCGAATGCAGTTGAAACAGTCAGGACCGTAAAAAGTCCGCAAATGCTTACAGAGACATAGGTTTGGCGTTTTCGATTGGTCATTTCGGCAACTCCGTAGAAGCTTGCAGGTATTGTCACACTCGTCTGTTGCAGAGTTCTTGCAGTCTTGCTGGTCACAAAAAGGTCACGACTTCACCCTGTTTGGTCTGTGGACGTGAAATCAGAGTGAAGTTATAGATGCAAATCGAAATGAGTTCTAAAGAAATCAAATTTCCAAACTGCTTGCCTGTAACGTGAGGATATCGCCGTCTTGAAAATTATCAATTGAGTTTTCTATCGCGAATTTTTACTACTAACTCCCTTTCGCTACGTACTCACTTCATTACTTACTAAACATCACTGATGTTCTGTTCTCTCTATCAATAGGTGTATCAATGAAAAAACCTTCAAAGCCCTTTGCATTGTTAGCTCTGGGCATCATTCTTTGCACCTCACAAATGTCGCTCTTCGCTGTTAACGGTAAGAGCGTCAAGGAAGTTCCTTCAACCACGACTAGCAGTTTTGTTTCCACTCTTCCAAGTAGTTCGAGCGAGAGTGCAAAAACGCAAGGGCTTATTGATGGTCTCTATCTCGTTCACCGCGAGGCAAAGTCTAAGACCGAACTCGATCCTTTGAGCAAGTCAGAAGTTGTACTCGTGAATGATTACGAGTTTCTCGCACCGGAAGAGCGAGGAGATACCACATATATTGTCGTAAGCAAAAACACTTTCGTGCCCATAATTTTGGCGAGTGCTCCTGTGAAGTCTAACGATCAATCCGGCAAGCCGAAATTGGAAATTTCTCTAGCGGAAGATCAAGTTCAACCGATGGAGAAATTTACAAGAGAGCACGTTATGAAAAGTGTTGCCATCGTTATTGGTGGCAAAGTTGTGACTATGCACAAAATCAGAGTTCCGATTGTAGGGGGCAAGATGCAAATTACGCGGTGCACAGATCATGGCTGTGAGGCACTTTTTACACAGCTGCAAAAGCGATAAAACTATTGATACGACCTCGCCGTGCTTGCATCTTTGGCTCTTGTCTGTGGGCTGATGGTATCACTCTGTACTGCTTCTCCATCTGATGAGTAGCCTGTAGTCGGATTGCCGGCCGAACGCGGCCAGAATACAAACAAGCTAAGTACCAAGATGAATGAAGCAAACAAGAGAGCCATCGACACGTTGGCCTGGTTGTCTATTGCGGTTTTCATATTCCGATCCTCATATTGCACTGAGTAAGACTCATGCAGGGCAGATCCGGTTCCCAAGCGCTTTTCTGGTTTGCATAAGGGACTCAACTTAAGTGAGTCTCTTTGTTGTTTCTTCGCTTGTTGTTCGCCTGACCAATCGACTTATCGTTTGCGCGTTAGTTATTTCTCGTCGTCACGCGGTAGGTTTGCGCGAAAAGGGGCTGGTTTCATCAATTTCGAGATTTCAGGTTAAATGAAAGGCGCACCCCGTCACGACTGGGATTCCAGCCTCTCTTAGATTAAACGAGCGTATTTTCACCATATCCCCTGGCTCGTTTCGCGCGCACAATGGGTCGAATAATGCATGAAAACTCGGAGCGAAAGACAGATGCCTATCTTATGGTTCTTCGGCGACTTTCGAAACATTGGTGGCAACGAAATCATTGGATTCACCGG
>DTSE01000177.1:2119-3768 GCA_012965515.1 Candidatus Melainabacteria bacterium
AATCAGCTGGTACCAAATCAGACGCGACGCTCAAAATCAGCCACATTAACTTCCTTCGTCAACCAAAACATTGTAAGCTCAGCGTGTTCAAATAACATGCGTTCTTGTGCGCAGTTTTTATGCAGTTACCTAACTCTTGGGTTTCACGTACTGCAAAACAACCGCGCCCATATCCAGGCGTTGTTCAGCTATAGACGAGTGCAAGTCGCGGTCTTTCTTCGTCAGAAGATCTGGAATGTCCGCCATTGAAATGCACTGCAGCATTTTTTGATCATCTCTTGCCGGGTCCGTTACGAAAGTCGCGCGAATATGCTTGCAGGCGGACTTGTAATCTTTGTCGCGAATGTCCAATCTGATGAGAATTGAGCTGGCTACATCACGAGCTTGTGAAAGGACAGAAAATGGATCTTCTGTAAGCTCGCTGGGAATTTCATTGGAGGATTTTTCTCTCACAGCGATGGCTTGCTCGAGTGTCTCTTTTGCTTTTTTCTCATCACCAAGAGCGAGATGGGCCTTGGCTGCGGTAGTCAAATACTTACAACGGGCGAGTGCGTCTGCCCCCACTGGTGGTGTCGGATGTTCTTTTAACCATTTGCCGGCTCGACTCTTTACGCTGGCATCGACTTCAATTGGTTGGTCGAGATGAAACTGTGATTGTGCCTCGCCAAACATAGCCAGGTAATTGTCAAACGCTTCTTTGTACTTGCCTCGTTTCTCCTGTAAGTAGCCGACGCGCTTCATTACTGCCTGAGCTACTGCTGTTTTCGAGGAAGAGTATTTTTCTGCATCGGCCGCTCTCTCCGCTGCCGACCTCAAATTCTTTAGTGCTTCAACATCTTTACCTGCTGCTGCTTGCGCCGCTGCATAGTGCAGGTAAAAACGAAACCCTGGACTGAAACCCTTTCCAATTTTTTTTGCGGCTTTGTCATAAACACCAATGGCATCGAGGCGCTTGCGTTGGCCATCCAAGCACTTAGCTCTTAAGTACAAAGCGCTTCCAGTTTCACGCTTTGGAAATTTGTCGAGTAACTTAAGCGCTTCAGCGTAGTCCTGCCTACAGGTTAGGAAATAGATTTTTCCTCCCTCACTCAATTGCTGCATGTATTGAGTTTTCAGCTCAGGGTGTTTCACACTGCCCACAAACGACGCATATGCAAGACCTTCCTTGCTCATGATCCAGCGTTTCTGGTCAGCAATTACCTTGGCGACTTCTTGCTTGATCTGCTCATTAAGCTGCGCTTGCTGAGCAGGGGTGAGCCTCTGCTGGGCTAGAGAATCCTGGGAAAGTGAACCAAAGGTTGCTGCCAGTATCAATGCATATGCGGTCTTTAGACCGTATTTTGATATTCTGCGCGCTTGAGTAAGTTTGCCTGAGCGCGGATCATTCATGGGCGTATTCCGAAGGTGATAAGGCGGGATAGAAGTTAAGAGGGATTCCACTCGGCTATGGACTGCTAACACCCGGTTTGGAGGCGCTTGGCTTCCCTCTGGTAAGGGATGAATTACCGAGATATAAATGTCATTATAATTAACTCCTCGCACAGTTTTCTCTGGAGATCTAAGAGAGAGTACTTGCAAAGCGATATGCACATTCCTGTCGTAATTGTTGATGACCAGACGGTCATGCGCATCGGTCTGAGAATTGTGCT
>DTSE01000178.1 GCA_012965515.1 Candidatus Melainabacteria bacterium
GCGGCTAAATTACCGAAAAGGCGGTCTTAATGTCTGTAGTGGAAAAATCCATCGGTGAGCTGTTGGTCGACAACGGTCAAATAAGCGCCGATGAATTGAAGCTTGCCGAAAGAGAGGCAAAAAGCACCGGAGAGCCGCTAAGCATCATATTATCGAGACTCGGACTTGCTTACGAACATCACTTCAAGAACGCACTGGAGCTTAAGTACGGCGTGACTTACGTCAGCCTAGCTCGCACCGAAGTACAGCCTGAAATTCTGAAGATCGTGCCGGAAGCGAAAATTCGCGAGCACATGATGGTCCCTGTCAACGAGAAAGGTTCACGTATCACAGTTGTAATGGTCAACCCGGAGCATACGACCGGATTGACGGCGCTGAAGCAATACTTCGGAGACAGGCAGTTCACGCCCACAGTCTGCACTGAAGACGACTTTATGCTCTTCATGAGTAACCTCTACCAGGAGCACCTGAACACCAAGTCCGTCGCAAAAGAAAGCAATGGCGCCTCAGAAGATACGGGAGCAAAGAAAAGCGACACTCCTGCCGACGACGCAAAATCTGAAGACAAGCCGTCTCTTTCGCCACTAGCCGCCTTCCTTGCGAAAGGCAAAGCAGAACAAGAAGCTCAAGCCAAGGCAGAAGCAGAAGCAGCAGCCAAAGCAGAGTCGGATGCGACAGCCAAAGCAAAAGCCGATGCTGAAGAAGCTAAAAAAGCAGAAGCCGAAGCAGCTGCAAAGGCTAAAGCGGAGGCAGAAGCTGCGGCAAAGGCAGAGGCGGAGGCGAAAGAGAAGGCAGAAAAAGAGAAAGCCGAAAAGGAAAAGGCTGAGAAGGAAAAAGCTGAGCAGGAGAAGGCTGAGAAAGAAAAGGCTGAAGCTGAGAAAGCAAAAGCTGAAGCGGCGACGGCAGGCAAAGCTGAGCCGGAAATCGTAGTTAAGTCTGACCTCGACAGCTCCTACAAGGCTGATTTGGACAACCTGTTCAGGTCAGAGCCTGAAATTCCAACCAATGATGAAACCGGCAAGTTCGACTTGAACATGCTGCAAAAACATATAGAAGAAACGCGCAGCAAGGCCGGCAAGAAACCTGCTGATAATGTTGCAAAATCAAGTGGAAAAGAGCCGCAAGCGCAAGCTCCAGTGGAAGACAAGGCGACGCAAAAAGCAGATGCCAAAGCCGAGGAGCCGAAGAAGGAATCGGAGACTTCAGAGGCTGCGCCTGTCGAGAAAGAAAAACCAAACGAGAAGGCCGAAGCCGAGGACAAGAAAGAATCCGAGAAGGTAGAGCCGGACGACAAGAAGACGGAATCGGAGCCTGACGCAAAACCAGAGCCGGCAGCAGAAAAGAAGGAAGAAGCTAAGGAAGAAGCTAAAGTGGAGGCGAAGGCTGAAACGAAGGCTGAAACGAAGTCCGAAAGCAAATCGGAAACCAGTTCTGATGCAAAGGCCGAGACTAAGTCTGAAGTCAAAACTGAAACAAAGAAAGATCGCCCGGACGCCAGGGATGTAGCCAGAGAGTTGGCAAAAGAGCTCGCCGAAGAAAGCGGCAAACCGGGCGACAAGGATGACGAAGCGACCGGAGAATTCGATGCGCTAGTCAGTCCAACAGTGGAGAAAAAACAGCCCACTCAAGAATCTAAGCCTGAGGCAAAAGAGGAGAAGAAGGCGGAAGTAGAGACACAACCTGAAAAACAAGAAGAAGCAAAGCAAGCATCCCAAGAAAAGTCGAACGACGTCAAACTGGATCAAACCGGCGAAGAGTTCAAAGCCATTACGCCAAAATCCAGTGGAGAAGCTGGTCTCGGCGAATGCGAGCCGGTAGCCAGCGAGTCGGTCGCCAGACCGCCGGCAGCCGGACAGAAACAGCCCGATGCGCTCGAAAAAGAAGGCGACGATGCAGCCGTAATCATGCTATGCAATCAGATTCTCGCCAACGGCATTGCTAAAGGGGCCTCCACCATTCACGTCGAGGCAGTGGACAAGCAGGTTTTGGTTCACTACCGCATTCAGGGACAATTGATGATCGTGCGAAAGTTGCCAAAAATGCTTATGCCCGCCCTCACCCAACGCTTCCGCAAGATGGCTCGCGTCGACCAGCACGACAGACGTCTGCCCCAGGATGGCAGGGTCAAAGTGAGAATGTCTGGCAAGGACTTCAACCTTAGAATGACTGTGGTCCCGCATCTTGAAGGCGGAGACCACATTCTCGTGTGGATTGAATAAAACTTCTCTGGCTCCGATTCTCATTTAGAGTCGAGTATCTCTGGTCTAGCTGCAACCGGTATTTATTAGAAAGAAAATGGCAAGTTAGCTTTGTAATGTAAGTTGAAAATAAACCGTCGATCGGTTGTTTTCCACTCTTGGGGACTCAGGAACCAATGGCACTAATCAAGAAAGACTTTGGAGAACTGCTCGTAGACAACGGGCTGATTACTGCCGAAGAATTGAAGCTCGTACAGCAAG
The DNA here is from genome assembly GCA_012965515.1 of Candidatus Melainabacteria bacterium. GTDB lineage: Bacteria > Cyanobacteriota > Vampirovibrionia > Obscuribacterales > Obscuribacteraceae > QKMZ01. The sequence goes on from DTSE01000178.1 coordinate 2,460, forward strand.
AGCGATTGCGCACCGGTGAACCGATCAGCCTAATTCTTTCGAGGCTCGGTCTGGCCAACGAAACCCATCTTCAAAATGCGCTGGAAATGCAGTTTGGAGTGAAATACATCTCGCTGGCAAAATCGCAGCCGGAATTGGGCGCGCTCGAGCTATTGCCCGAGACCTTGATGCGCCAGCACCAGGTGGTGCCTGTCAGCAGCGAAGGTAATTGCCTGATGGTGGCAATGGTCAACCCGAACAATTTGCTTGCGCTGGACGACATCAAGTATCGCTTGAAAGGCATGCAAATCAAAACCATGGTCTGCACGGAAGACGACTTCCAGCATTTCATGGAAAACATCTATGCGTCGCGGCAAGACTTGCTTCAAGAAGAGTCGTATGAAGAAGCCGATCAAACTTTTATCGAAGCCGAAGTTGATCTTTCCACGCTGGATCTAATCAGCAGTGCAGAAGATCACGTCAACGATCTCGACCTGGCAAAACAAGCACAGGATGCGCCAATCGTTCACCTCGCAAACCAGGTGCTCGCCAAAGCCATCAAGCGGCATTGCTCCGACATTCACATCGAGCCGACAGTCAATTCTGTTGTAATTCGCTATCGCCTTGATGGTGTTCTTTTCGTTGATCGCAAGCTGCCACGCGCCATCTTGGCGGCTCTCGTCTCGCGATACAAAATTATGGCCGACATGGATATTGCAGAAAGACGATTGCCGCAAGACGGTCGCATCAGAGTACGGTTCTCGGGAAGAGATATCGACTTCCGAGTCTCATCTCTGCCTTCCAAACATGGCGAAAAGATTGTAATGAGAATGCTCGACAAGTCCGGAACCATGCTCGGTCTGGACAAGCTCGTCAGCGACGAAAGCACACTTGATGTGATTCGCGAGATGGTAAGCAAGCCGTACGGAATAATCTTTGTCACCGGACCAACAGGTTCCGGAAAAACAACCACTCTCTATTCGGCTTTAGCAGAACGCAATTCACCCGAAGTCAACATCGTCACAGCCGAAGATCCGATTGAATATGAGATGGCAGGCATAACGCAAGTTCAAGTCCTGCGCGAAAAGGGTCTGGATTTCGCCCGCATATTGCGGTCATTCTTGCGACAAGATCCAGACATTATTCTTGTGGGTGAGATGCGTGACCTTGAAACTACATCGCTTGCAATTTCTGCAGCAGAAACAGGTCACCTTGTTCTCTCAACACTGCACACAGTAAACGCTTCGCAAACAGTTGAGCGTATTGTTGATATGTACCCTGCGAATCAACAAGCGCAAATT
>DTSE01000179.1 GCA_012965515.1 Candidatus Melainabacteria bacterium
TCATATTTGCCATCAAGAATCTGGCCAACCTCGAACCGGCTGGCGGCTGGTTGAGCTGGCAGCTCAACATTTCTTAGAGTCGACTCGGCATCCATCCCGGCACTCGAATCCCTTATCGGATTGCCCTAAATTGAGTCTCCGCGTACGTTCACAGGCAAATGGCCCGGCTTGAATGGCCGGAAATACCCTCACTAATATGTACCACGCAAAACAGATGGTTCTATGGAACGAATTCATGCGCCTGTTGGCGATGTGGCAGTGCAAGAAAACAGAAAGATTAAAACCCGCCTCTTGGCAGCCGGTGGGCGGGGTGGGAATCCTCCCATCGTCGTGCCACAAAATTGCAATGTCGCAAAAATACCTTAGAGGAGCGCAACAACACACACATTTGTCGACCGTACAAAAAACGTATGTTCGGCACGATGAATTACCTTGCGTGCCCGTCCCTCCCTCTTGCTCCATTTTTCAGAGCACGAATCCCGGTAATTCTCACAACGATCAGGACCCCCATCCTGTAACCGGGCTCTATCAAGCAAAACTTCCAAATTAGCACTGCCAACGCCTGGCAGAGCTGCTGCTTGAGGAGGGGAGCCCCACTCCACTCAAAGGAAGGAGATTTAAAAGTTATGAGCGACAGTATTGGATCAGTGGGTGATGGTGGTGCATCGTTTGCACCTGCCGCGTCCTTCGCCCCAGCATCTTTCGAACCCTGTTTTACATCATCATTTTCCAGCGGATCTTGCTTCTCCAGTGGTGACTCGTTCAGCACCTCAACGTTCTCCGCAGATTCGAGCAGTGTTAGTTTCGGTCCGGTAGCAGGATACGATGCACCATCCACACCAGCCGCCATAGACGCTACACCGGCAGTGGTGACACCTGAAGTCAAAGTAAATACTGCAGACGTTCCTTCTGCATTCAAGTCAAACGAAGCCGCTAAATATCAAGTCAACGAAAGTATGCAACCTGTTGACGCCGCTCGTCCGAAGATCGCAGACGGTGAATCGCCCGCCATCAATGTTCAACCTAAAAATGATTCACAACCTGCCGACATCGTCATCAAAAAAGACGGAACAGTAGATATCGCCAAAGGCATCAATGACACAGACAAGCCGCTCAGCCAGTACAACGTACAAGTTGAAGCGGGCGCAGATCCAAAGGTAACCGAAAAAGTATTAGACGATCTGGGCACCATGATCCACGACAAGTGCCCCAACTGCACACCGCGCATTGATAGCGGCAAAGACACCAATGGTGGTGACCTCGTATCTGCCGATTACCGCGACAGATTCCGTGAGCGCTACAAACCAGCCGACCAAGAAAATCCTGACGAAGAGCTGCCGGATGATCCGGAATTGCCGGACGGCGGTGGTGGCGGCGGCGGCGGCGGTGACGGCTGCGGCCCAAGCCCCGACGTAAATCCCGACGAAGAATTAGGTCCCGAAGAAGATACCGTTGACCCGGGCTCTGACACTTCCGGATACAAAGAACGTGGATTCCAGGCGCTGAAAGAAATGTCTACCGCTATGGGCGATATGCATGCCAACCACTACTCGAACTGGATGATGGCGGCAATGCTTCCAGCGGAACTTCTGGCAGAACTCGGTGATCCACCTTGGTCTCCCGAGAAGATGAAGAAGCTGCAAGAGTACATGAAGACTCACGGCAAAGACATCAAGAAAAACATTGCAGACCGCGCAGCCGCGCTCGAAAAACAGGGTGACACAGAAGGCGCCAAAGCCCTCAACGACTTCGGCACCAACATGGAATCCATCTGCAACGATCCGGCAAAACTGGAGCAATTCTCCGGAGCACTGGCAAACTTCTACGACAAAGCAGCACATGGCGAAGCCAATACAAGCGATGTCCACGCGATGTTCGAAAACAACGCAGCGTTGGAAGCAGCGATCAGAAACTCGCAGCTTGTTGAAACCGCGAAGAAGTATGACAGTAGCCAGGGTGGTGCCCCAGATCTCGAAAAGGTGAAGAAGGACAACGGCGACAAGTTGATTGCAGAATTGCAACGCAACCCCACGCCGCCAAAGGAAACCGAAATCATCAAATTCGTTGATCTGATCAACAACAACAATAACGCGAAGGCACAAGCCCAAGCAAAACGGAAGTCATAGCGTAGGGGCGCATTGCATGCGCCCAGTCTGGAAACCGTAGGGGCAATGCCATGCATCGCCCGGCAAACAAAAGTTCGCCAAACCACCGAATCTGCTCCGAAGTTCCATTTGGAGAAACACCAAAGGTCTTCGGATGCAGAGTTCGGAATAAACGCAGCACCCAATAAAATCGGCATCACTCCCTCTGTTAGCGGCGCAACCGCCCCAAGCCGCGAGTATCATGAGCAATAGAACAACAGCCGCAAAGCCGTATGAAGCCGGCGTCGGCGACCAGCAATCAGAAAAGTACATTCCACCCGAGAATCAACGGCCCAATTGGAATGTCGATTTATCCAGCAAGACGGAAACACCCATCGTGCTGGATAGAACTGAAGTGCGGGGCGCTGCAAGCGAAATAACAGAACCTCCCGTCGAATTGAAAAAGCGCGATGGATCTTTCGTGAAGCTTGAAGGCGGTTTCGTCACCGAGGTCCGAAAGGGCGAGAATTCTCAAAGCATCGAATATCAAAGAGACGAAAACAACAAAGTCAAACTCGACGCCAACGGCGCGCCACTTGTTGAGAAAATCACGACCAGAATGAATGGTCAAGAATCAGTCATTGACTTGAGCGGAAGCACTCAGGACGATGACTTGAAACAACTGGCATCACGCATACAGGTGGTTCAAAAAGGCGACAACGTCGGCAACGTGATGATTGCATCCGATGATGGCAAGCATATCTCCACGATGCACTCCGATTTCACCAACACCACGCACGAGATCATAGACGTCAATGGAAAAGCCACTTCCCGACTGGAAAGTGTCATCAAGGCAGACGGCTCCATTACAGAGTACAAATATACCGACGAAAGCAAACCAACTCGCGCAACGCAAATTGTAGAGCGTTATCAAACTGCGATGGGCGGCCAGATAGTTCAGATTTCCGACAGAGTCGGCGACACAGACAAGTTCGTCACTCACACCGAAGGCACTAACAAAACCACCTGGCGCAAGAACGTTCAAATCATGGACGACGGCAATCTTGCATATCAGGAAATTGTCACCAATTTCATGGTCGGTCCTAGCGAATACAGCAGTGCGGACCTTTCCACTGCACGCGAAGACTTCATCAAGATCGCAGCAAGACACGGTGTTTTCAAAGGCAACGAAAACACAATCGAAAGTTGGATGGATAAATTCGAAGCGCGCCAAGAACGTTTCCGCAACAAAGGATGGAAGTGCGCATCGAGCGACGACATTGCAGAATCATACAGAAATCTTTCTCGCATTTTCACGGACGAACCCAAGGGTAATGCCAAGCGCGTGACTCATGGCGAACGTCGATTGGCAGTCGAAACAGAACTGATGGAATTGGCGAATCCGACCAAGTACATTAACCAGGGACCAGTCGGTACATGCGCGCTCAATTCAGTCGAAGACACGCTTGCTCAGCGGCGCCCGCAAGACTTGACTCGCTGGGTGCGCGAAGCATTGACGACTGGATGTGTCACGTCACGCGGCGTCACAAAGAGCGGACAAAAGAGAGTCGTCGAACTGGGCGCCAACCAAATCAAATACCAACCCACATATCACCGCACGTATTCGAACCAAATATTCCAATTCGCTGCCATGGCAACACTTGGATACAAGAGCAACGGCGGCAATTATCCGGGCACCACCAATGACCAGATGGAATACGTTCGCATGATGGCGACCGGACAAAAGATGGCGATTCACGATACCTGGACTGGCGGTCGCTACAGAAAAGAAAGCTTGATCAAACAACTCAAGAATGGCTCCGTAGGATACATCGTCCCCGGACACGCCATGGCAATCGATGACTACGATCCCAAGACGGACCGATTCCTGGTCAATAATTGGTGGGGTGGGTCAGGCGACGGATGGTACAGCGCGCGCAGATTGATGGCGATGTAAGACGCACGGGGATAGATGCTGGGATAGGCGCCCGCATATGCCGAGACGGGCGTCAGATGAGTCATTCGCAGCAAACACCCCCCTTGTAAACCGTCCAGAGATTGAACATAAGGGCATAATGGGCTAAATTCATGACATAAAGTCATTCCCTTTTAGTCGCGGGTCCGCGTTTCCCAGTCAGATGGCAAAAATCCTCGTAGTTGATGACGACAAACTGCTTGCTGACTTGGTTTCCGACAGCTTGTCAGGCGAATACCACACACTGGAATGCGCCTACAACGGCGAAGACGCCAGGGAATTGCTCCAGAATTATCACTACGACGTGATCGTCCTCGATTGGGGGCTGCCCGGTGTTACCGGCGTCGAACTCTGCAAAGAGTTCCGCTTCCGAGGCGGCACAACTCCCATTTTGATGCTGACGGGCAAAGACACTATCGATGAAAAGGAAAAGGGGCTTGATAGTGGCGCCGACGACTATTTGACCAAACCTTTCCACCTGAAAGAGCTCTCGGCACGGGTACGTGCGCTACTTCGCCGCTCCGGCTCGACCGCCCCTAGCAATATTTTGGAAGTGGGCGGATTAGTCCTCGACCCATCGGCTCATAAATTGACCCGCGATGGCAAGGAAATTACCTTGCACCCGAAAGAATTCGCTCTCCTCGAGCATTTGATGCGCCATCCGAATCAAGTATTTAGTGCACAAAACTTGCTCGATCGCGTTTGGAAATCTGAATCAAACGTCGGACCGGAAACGGTGCGCACCTGTGTGAAACGTTTGCGCCAAAAGATCGACATAGAAGGTCAACCATCGATGCTGGAAAACATCTACGGCGTCGGCTACAAACTCGTCACCGATTAATCGCCACAGCGGGCGGCGTTCTCGCCGCCCCTACGGGCCGAATTATGCCGCTGCTATGTCCGCTGGATTGCCGAGGAATTCTACGCCGCGCATGCGGATGTAGTTGACTATTTGTTTCTCGTCCGATTCTGAGAATGCCCACAGGGGGATTTCCAATGTTTTGTCCAACGCTCTGAGCATCAGAGTAGAGGAGTCGCGTGGTTCGAAATATTCGACCGTTTCTACTTTATCCAAGGCAATTTGTTCGTATGAACCTACGGTGTTATTACCTTCGAAAGACGACAGACCAAGCAGGTCGCCGTGGATGAAAACTTCAAAGCGCTTGCTGTTTTCTTGCGTCCAGTCGTAAGTCAGAAAAGCCATATAGACGCCATACGCGCAGACCACGAAGAAGATCATGGCGCCAATCGTAGCGACATGACTAAGCGAAACCGCAGCTACGACAAAGTAGATAGCAAACAGCGTCCACGCAATGGCAATGCCCATCGTCATAGGAGAAAAAGCTGTCCTGTGCTCGGACGGACGAGAGAAAAATCTGAGGCTGGGTTTTAGTGCGGTGGGCATAATTTTCCTCCCTAACATCCGCAATTTCATAGTTTTTTCAGTGCGACGAATGGCTCCACGGGTAGTTCCATAGTGTGAACTCACTAGACACAGAAGTATGTAACTTTACGCACGGGCAAGCTCAGCAAAAGCAGCCAGAGGATTGCTGTAAACACATACGGCAAGCGTACTCTCGCTCGATTATGTACGAGTTCGATTTTCGATATTCCCTGCAAAGACTAAGAGAGCGCCTGGGCGCTCTCTCCGTCTCGCATAAAACCGATCCTAGTAGTAAGCTTTTCGATTAACCGAAGAGACCTCCAAAGATTTTCTTGGTTACCTTGATTGGGTTCAGAATATCGAGCGGGCTATCTTTTCCACCGTCGTTGCTGGACAAGAGACCGGCGGGATCCAACGGATTGAAACCACCATCTTTGCCACCTTTATCGAACAGACCGATGGGATCGAGCGGGTTGAATCCGCCATCCTTGCCACCGAGAAGTCCAGCGGGATCCAACGGGTTGAAGCCACCGTTCTTACCGCCCTGGTCGAACAAGCCGATTGGATCAAGCGGGTTGAAACCGCCGTTCTTACCACCTTTGTCGAACAAGCCGATCGGATCTAGTGGATTGAAGCCACCGTTCTTCCCTCCCTGATCGAACAAGCCGATCGGATCAAGTGGATTGAAGCCACCATCACGGTTGTCGAAAAGACCAGCTGGATCTAATGGGTTAAAGTTGTCACCGAACAATCCGGCAGGATCGAGCGGATTGAAATTGCCCATGGGATCGCGGCGATCTTGATCGTAGTCTTGCCAGTTGATTCCTCTGTTGTCGCTGGTTCTATCCAAGATGTTAGTAATTCCGAACTCACCGGGGAACAAGCCAATTCTGTCCCCGTTACCAAGGTTGATTCTGTCGCGCCAGTTCGGGTTGGTCGGCTGCCAGTCACGAGGGAAATCAATATCGCGCCCGCGGTTGCGATCAGAAACGCGGTCGCCTGGACGGAAGTCGAGATCATCTTGCTTCTCGACGCCGGCGGCGAGTTGATCGGAACTCTTTTCGAGACGATTCATCGCTTCTTGAATCATCTGCTTAGCTTCTCTGGTGCATCCGGCCTTCAGCAGATCCATTGCTGCGTCAATTGATTGATCGACTGTCTTAGATGTTTCCAGACCTCTCTTGATACCGGATTCGTCGCCGAGTTGATTCAGTCTCAGGCCGTCTTTGTAGTTGTTCTGTCCGAGATCCAAATTGCGCTGGCTGCGTTCGAGGTCGCGCAATGCGCTGCTGCTGTTTCCGTGATCAAGCGAATTGAGTGCATCTTCGAGTGCATCACCGGCGCGGTCAAACTGCTTCGATCCTTCTTTGAATTCTCTGTCGGAAGCGGCTTCACGACCACGTGCAGTACTGACTGGTTTTGTACCTCTCAAGCTGTCTTCGCCGGCCTGCACTTCTTCGCCACCGGATTTAAGACCTTTCAAGGCTTCACGAATGGACTCGTAGGCTTCGCCGGTCTTGCCGCACTTGAGCAGATCGAGAGCTTTATTCATCTCTTCGCGGGAACCGCCAATCTCGCGGGAACCGTCTTTGAGACCATCTTCACCGTAAGCACCATTGGCGCCACCACCCTGATGCCTATCAGTTGCCTTATCAAACTGATTGACGGCCTTTCCGCTGCGCTTGAGGGCTTCTTCTATCTGCCTTTGTGCATCGCGGTTGTTTCCGTTGTCCAGTGCACATAGAGCTTGTTCGAGATCGTTGCTGGCTTTGTCGAGGTACCTTTGTCCCTTATCTATATTCTTCAAGTATTTGTTACTGTCAGGCTGCGCACAGCCACCGTCATAAATGTTCTGGCTCAAGTTATCGGAGAAATAACTGTTGAAGTCATCATCAGAATTGCAATTAACTTCAGGCTTTTTGGTCCCGCAAAATTGATTTCTGTTTTCCGGTGTGTAGACGTCTTTGCATAAATTATCAACGGTTTGCGGCTGACGTTCTGGGCACGCGTTAAAGTTTTCCACCTGACGTGTCATGGTGTTCCTCCTAGGGTGAAAACGCACTCAGCTGATGCGGTATTTAGTGCATCGGGCTAAGGGCTATGGAGATCGGTAGTAAGTGTTGAAGTGGGAATGCTGGGTGCCGAAAGTGGTCCAGCGGCTCATCTGAGGGTTGCATGGAAGACTACGGTTCAAAAATGACACTCACGTGACAATCTCGAAATAATCCACCTGGCAACCTTTCCGAGCCTGGGCAGGCGCACAAATTGGGTAAGCTATATATAGTGAGGAGGCGTAGCTGGGCGGACCGACCATGCAGCCGGGTCTAAAACTTTCCCAAAAGGTGTTCTTTCTTGTGGCCGTGCCGCTCTGCGTGCAGCTCACATTCGTCTCCATGCTGGGAAAACTCCTCGATGAGACTGAAAGGGAGCGGGAAAAGGAAGTCCGCGCGCGAGAAATCATTCACCATGTCAATCAAATACACAGGTTGATCATAGGTTATATAGCCGGTGTTACCGCAGAGGGGCTAATCGGCACTGGTCGTAAAATGGAAGCGACTTATTCCCTGCGCGAAGGTTTCGAGCGGGAAGTTCCGCCGTTGGAAAGGCTACTTAAAGACAATCCTCAGGAAATGAATCACTTGAGGGAATTGCAGCGCAAGGCAGGTTGCAGTGCGGAAAAACTGAAACAGGTCAAGCGCATGTTCAAGCAGGGTGGTGACCTGGCTCTGGCTTCGGAACTCCCGGCACTGAAATTGATATTGCGTGATTTGATTACAGAACTGGAGGCCATCTTGTCCGTCGAGCGCGAAATCGAAAAGACCAGCCCGCAGACGCAATCCGAATTGCGCGAGAAGACAAAGATGCTTCTCTATTCATTGGTCGGAGTGACAATAGTCGTCTCCTTTCTTCTAGTAGTTAACTTTAATAAGGAGGTTACGAGTCGCCTTGCGATTTTGATGGACAACTCAGTGCGACTCGGACGCGGGCAACCTCTAAATCCGCCACTCTCGGGCAATGACGAATTGTCGCACCTGGATAGAGTGTTCAAGGAAATGGCGAATGCGCTCAATGCGGCAGCAAGAAAAGAGCGCGCATTCGTTGAAAACGCAGCCGACGTCATCTTTTCATTAGATAGAGATGGCAACTTCACAAAGCTCAGCCCTGCGGCGAAGCCTATGTTCGGATTCGAGCCCGCAGAGCTGGTCGGAAAAAATTGCCTGGAAATCGTTTTAAAATCCGACGCAGAAGCAACGGTCAATGCTCTTAAAGATATAAGAGAAGGCAATAAGTCGAGTGAATTCGAAAGCCGCATCACTCGCGCCGACGGGTCTGACATCAACATTTTGTGGTCTGTTCAATGGTCCGACCCGGATGATTCTTTCTTCTGTGTTGCTCACGACATCACTGAAAGAAAAGCTGCAGAACAAGTAATCAAAGAAGCTGAAACGCGGCTGCGTCAAATTCTCGAAAGTTTGCCCGTAGGATTGATGATGGTTGATTTAGACGGGAAAGTCGTTCTGTCAAATCGTACATTTGAAGAGGTTTTTGGTTATAAGCTTGCGGACATCGAAGGAAAAACAATAGATAGCATCCTCACCGATTCACGCGCTCGCAAAGTCAATCTCGCATACATAACCGAGAATGCCCTGGGTAGAGCCCACGAATGTTTAGCTGAAAGACCGGATGGGACTGAAGTACCAGTAGAGATTTCCTTCAGAGAAATCGAAACGCTGGATGGCAAACGACTAATCGGCTTAATTCTCGACATTACAGACAGGCATGAAATAGAACTGATGAAAGCTCAATTCGTGCAGATGGTGAGCCACGACTTGCGAACACCGCTAACGTCTGTTCAAAGCTATCTCGATTTGCTCGGACGTGGCGTCTACGGCCAACTTAGCGACGCCGGAACTCAGAAACTTGGATTGCTGAACAAGAGTGTAGATCGACTAGTAAACATGATTAGAGATTTGCTGGACATCGACCGGTGGGAAGCCGGCCACCTCAAAATCGCAGTTGGTGACACGAGCCTGAATGCAATTGTTGAGCCGTCGCTCGAAGCGGTCAATTCACATAGAGAAGTGAAGAAAGTAACGATCAATGCACCGAAGGAAGACTTACAGATACGAGGCGACTCGGAGCGGCTCGTCCAAGTTGTGATTAACCTTTTGCACAATGCTATTAAGTTCTCGCCGGAAAAAGGCACCATCGATCTAACCGCAAAGAAAGAAAATGGCTTCGTTGAGATTGACATCAAAGACGAAGGACCAGGCATACCTGCAGATTTGCAAAAGACAATTTTCGAGAGATTCAAGCAAGTTTCAGACACTGATGCCACAGTTAAAAAAGGCACCGGACTTGGTTTAGCTATCAGCAAAGCAATCGTAGAAGCCCACGGCGGAACCATTGGTGTAAACTCTGAAGATGGCAAAGGCAGTACATTCTGGTTCAAACTGCCGGCCGATTCGTAGGTTCAAGCAGACAGAGAATTACAGCTCTCCAACACCTACCATAACCTCTGGAAGAGGCTTGCGATCGGGCTCCACGAAAAAAGCGCGGGCTTCCGGCGTCGCCAAGAGCTCCGGACTATAGTAAACATGAAGAATTGGCGTTTCCTTGGAAATTAGATCTTCGTGCAACTCAAGGAACTCTTGCCAGCATTCCGCAGGTTGTGTTTCACGCCTGTGAAAAATAAGGCGAGCAAAAGCGACGGTAATAGTTTCGTGATACCCAACACTCTGAACAGACGCATTGAAAGCCATGATTCCTTTACGTATGCGATCGAGCGCCTCATCGTATGAGGCGCTTCTCTGCATCTGCAACCATGCCATGCGCACGTGTGCGACATGCGTCCAACACTTGCCACTGAGTGAGCATTGCTCAAACATTTGCAGAAATTCTTCGTCTTCTTGCGGAAGTGGTGCGCGAAACGAATTACACATTTTAGACCTTTTGTCGTTGAGCTGCTGCGGAAGAATAGTCATTTGACTCTTGAAGCAATCTAACCACACGCTCCCGAATATCATCGCGAATCAAACGCACTTCAGATATCGATTTTCCCTTAGGATCCGCAAGTGCCCAATCGTCGCGTTTCAATCCTGGAACAACTGGACATGAATCACCACATCCCATTGTGATCAAAAGATCTGCATCACGAGCAAGCACTTCATTCAATTTCTGTGGTTTGGAAGAAGACAAGTCAATTCCTACTTCATTCATCGCTTCCACAACACAATCGTGGACTCGCTCCGCCGGTTCCGTTCCGGCGGAAATGGCGTGAGAGCTGGATGCAAACTTGTTATAAAATGCCGCAGCCATCTGAGAGCGGCCCGCATTGTGAACGCAAGCAAAAATTACCTTCATGCACCGCAGTCCTTTTTTGAAGAACTGAAACTGATCGGAACCACATCACTAGCTGGTGCGCAGCAAGCCGAATTTGAGTTGGCTGGTTTGCCAAACTCAGCATCTTCACCGTAAGTAGTTGCGGAGCCAATGGTGAAGAAACTTTCCCAGGCAATGCCTTGCGGATCGTGGACCCAGGTCTTGTCCGATTTTGCATAGCAACAAGTTGTTTCCTCTTGTTCCAAGATCGGTTCTTGAGCATTCTTCAGCCGGGTTGAGATTTCCTTGAGCGAAGCTTCGTCTTCGACTTGAATCCCTAAGTGATCGAGCCCCGGCTCTCTTCCTCGATTGGAGATCGCAAAATTGATTCTCGGATCATCCAACATCCACTTCGCATAGTCATCCTTAATGACCGCCGGCTCGGTATTGAAAAACGTAGAATAAAATTTGATCGACTGCTCAATATCTTGCACAGCTACATGTACATGGAATCGTTTCATCAGCATTTGCCTCCATTATCAACACAGCAGTTTTCCAGCAAGTAACTAATTAGCTCTTGCATCTGCTCATAGTTGGCCGAATAAATAATTGATCGACTTTCACGCCTGGATGCGATTAACCCGGCGTTAGTCAACTCTTTCAAATGAAAAGACATGGTGGCAGGTGGAATCTCAAAATGCGAACTCAAATCACCGGCCGCCATCCCTGCTTGCCCTCTTCTGACAAGCAATCGAAAGATCTGCAAACGTGTCTCTTGGGCAAGTGCCGAAAGGGCGCCAACCGCCTGTGTCGTTTTCATATTTCCAATATAATCGAAATATCCACCGGTGTCAACCGCCAGTTTGGACTCGGTCCACAAACCATCAAACCGCGCCGACCGAAACAAAACCCGGTCGCTTATTTCCTGTAATTCTTTGACTCTTCTAATTTGCCCTGAGCTTCCAAGGAATCGGCAAGACAGTTAAATGCTTTATTGACCACCATTTCAAACTCGTCCGGATCCATCGGATCTCTTACCGAAGTATAGAACTCAACGGCGCGACGAAACTGCTGCTCTGCTTCAGGATACTTCTTCTGCATCATATAAAGGCGACCATAGCAATCACAGACGTCGGCAACAAGCGCCTGGTAAGGCTCGTTTAGCTGCTCGGCGAGATCAATTGCATCGTCGAGAACATACACAGCAGTCGCGTAGTCCTTTTTTGCCATGTAGACTTCCGCGAGCTTCTTCATTACACCAACACGATGTGCTGTCGAAACCAGAACCAGGTCGCTCACTTCGCTCAACTTAGCCTGCTCCAGCCCTTTAGGAGCGACATCATAATCTTCCGGCGCCGGAGTCGTCATAGAAGAAGGCGGCTCGCCTTGCAAAAGCCCAGACATCTTAGAGAAGCCTATGAAGGGTTTATTCTCCTGTTTGTCGAGCGCCGTCAACGCTTTCTTATACATGTCGATCGCTTCATCGAATTTATTCTGCTTGAAGCAAAGGTCAGCTTGTCTAATTGAACGCTGCGGACTAAGCAATTCCATGGTTGCTTTCATAATCTCGTCCAGGCCGGGTATTGCCATTGCCGGTCCGACCTGAAACATCTTTGCATGAGCTTCTTCAGCTTCCGCGTAGCGACCGGTTGTTTCATACAATTGCGAAAGCGCCATCCATCCAGACGTTTTCAGAGGCTCGCGCATGGCGTCCAAACCAGCGACGGTACCTAATGGATGAGTGTCGGCAACAGCCATGGCAAAATTAAGAACCATCTCTGCTTCTTCGTGGAACTCTTCTTGCAAACAAGTCTGACCCAATTCAATGATGTTGTGAATTGCATGGTAACCATCCATGCCGTCATCCAAGCCTTCAAACATCAAACTACGTTGCCACTCGGACATAGGCAGCTCGATCGTCATGTCCTCTTCCATAAGGAATTGCCGCTGTTTCAGCCCTTCTTCAACATCAGCGTTGCAAATGTCATGCCTGGAAAGAACATCTGCAAGCTCGGCGCGCCAAGCACCACCTGTGAGGGCACGACTGACCGCTATGTGCAGCAAAACATCTTTCAGCAATACTTTATCGAGTGGAAAAAATCCAATCGAATTCTTTCTAAATCTGCGCGCTTCACGCTTCGGCGGATCTATAAAATTGGATTTGCAAAATTCACATGTCGTCGCATCCACTGCGCTCTTTTCGCGGCAGAACTTACACTCTTTTCCTTCTTCTTGACGTTTTATACGCGTCTCGTAAGCATCGTTCACAGTTTCTTTGGTGAGTTTCAACACGCGCAGTTTTGGAGTTTCCAACATTTGATCGATGTGAATGCCCGC
>DTSE01000180.1 GCA_012965515.1 Candidatus Melainabacteria bacterium
TTGACTCTTGCTCTGGTTTAGCGGATTTAGCCGACGCAGCCGATGTCATGACAAAAGCACCTCGATTATGAAAAGATTACAGTGCCAGATCTGTGTTGTAGACTGACAAGTGGAGATCATAACCCATTCACGAGTATTACAATTACTCGCGAAATCCAAAGACTATCAGGAGTTGAGAAATGGTCAAAGAACTGACAAAACCGAAAGTGGAGAGAACATTCGAAACTATTTCGGGTATTCCGCTCAAGACAGTCTACACATCGAAGGATCTCAAAGACTGGAAGTACGAAGAAAAGCTCAACGAACCGGGTGATTTCCCGTACACGCGCGGCATTCACAACAACATGTATCGGGGCAAAGTCTGGACAATGCGCCAGTTTGCCGGCTTTGGCGGACCGGAAGAGACTAATGCCCGGTTCAAATACCTGCTTTCACAAGGTCAAACAGGGCTGTCGACCGCCTTCGACCTGCCGACCCTCATGGGCTATGACTCCGACAATCCGGTTTCGAACGGCGAAGTCGGGGTCTGCGGTGTGGCAATAGACAGCTTGGAAGACATGGAAATCCTTTACAGGGACCTCCCTTTGGACAAGGTTTCCACATCGATGACCATCAATGGTCCCGCAGTTATCATTTTTGCCATGTTCCTCGCCAACGCTCAAAAACGCGGGTTCGACCTGAAGAATCTCAACGGAACATTGCAAAACGACATTTTCAAAGAGTACATTGCGCAAAAGACCTACCTGTTGCCGCCGCGTCCGGCAGTGAAGCTGATCAAAGACATGATGGTCTTCTGCACCAAAGAAGTGCCGAAGTGGAATCATATCTCGGTCTCCGGCTATCACATTCGTGAGGCTGGCGCTACTGCAGCACAAGAGTTGGCATTTACTCTGGCAGATGGATTCGCGTATGTCGACGCCGGAATTGAAGCCGGGTTGAAAATCGACGATTTCGTCCCGCGCCTCTCCTTCTTCTTCAATGCTCACATCGACTTCTTCGAAGAAATTGCGAAGTATCGCGCCGCCAGAAGAATCTGGGCTCGCAGAATGCGGGATCACTACGGCGCCAAGGACGAGCGCTCGCTCAAATTGCGTTTCCATACACAAACAGCAGGCTGCAGTCTTACAGCCCAACAGCCGGAAAACAATATTGTCCGCACCGCTATCGAAGCGCTCGCCGGAGTGCTCGGTGGAACCCAGTCCTTGCACACAAACTCCATGGACGAAGTGCTTGGACTGCCGACTGAAAAGGCCGCACACATTGCATTGCGTACACAACAGATCATTGCTTTCGAGACTGGCGTGACCAACGTCGCCGATCCGCTTGCCGGCTCGTATTACGTTGAATGGCTCACGGATGAACTGGAGCGCCAAGCTGAAGAATACTTCAAGCAAATCGAAGAAATCGGTGGTGTCATATGCGGTATCGAAAAAGGCTATTTCATGAAAGAGATTGCCGACTCCGCATATCAGTTCCAACAAAAACTGGATTCTAAAGATCGCATCTTTGTTGGCTTGAACGGCTTCACTGAAGAAGCCGAAGGACCGGGAATCGAAATCCTCAAGATTGGTCGCCAGTATCAAGACAGACAAGTCGAAAGACTGAAAAAACTAAAGGCGACCCGCGATCAAGCCAAAGTTACGGAGTCGCTCGAAAAACTCAAGGAAGTGCTGCGCAATGATGGCAACAGCTTCCCGCTCATTTTGGAAGCAGTGAAAACCTATGCCACCATGGGCGAAGTCTGCGATGCGATGCGCGAAGTGCACGGAGCTTACAGAGAAACCGCGGTTCTGTAAGGAACATACAAGGGGCGATGCCATGCATCGCCCAGTATCCACGGTCTGACGACCACAAAACCAATGACACCTTCACGTGGCCGCAGCCTAAGCGCGACCGCTTGCAGTTTTTATTTCATCCGTAAGAGAAAGCTTAACCACATATTTCTGCAATGCGTGCAAGCTGCGATTGGCAATAACAATTATGACTGCAGCAAGCATTGCCGGTGTCCAGCCTTCTACCATTATCAAATTCGGATAGAAGCTGGCAAACGCTTTGAGCAGAACAGCGTTGAAAATTACTCCAAGAACAATGAATGGAATGACAAAGCGCTTGTCCTTCATCCACTCCAGATTTGGAGAATTGTTGTCGTTGAGAAACTCTTCCGAGTTATTCATCAGTTTGTACGTGACGTAAGACAAGCTGCCCAATAAGGCAAGCGCAGTCGTGACCAGAAAGAAAATCATCGAGAGCAGAAGCGAAATGCAAACGCATCTGAACAAATCGGCTTTGACCATGATGCCGGGAATCTGGCAAATCATGAAGTAGAAAACCATGCCGAAAAGCAGGTGACGAGTTATCCACATCGAGCCTGCCGCAACGCTGAAGTTGAGGATTCTCTCTTTCGTCAATGGATTGGTGTCAGAAGTGCCGGTACTAATTTGATTCACAGGGTTACCTTAGAAACTGGCATCTATATCCAGCATACCCTTTTCTACTGACAACAGCCACGTTCTTAACATTTACGCAGGTTTTGGAATGCTGAGGATGGCTATTTGGCGACATTTCCGGGCGCCGGCGTGATGTTTTCGCAAGGGCGGATGAGGTAGCCCCGCCTTGTTAAGCACCATCCATCTCTCACTCATCCAATTTGGTCATGCCTTCCTGGGCCAGCTTTCTGAGCGCAACATCGTTGGAAAATTGGACAATGGTTTTGTATTCGGAGCGCGCATCGCCCAATCGCCTTAGCCTGACCAGCGCGACGGCTTTGACATAGCGTGCTTGAAAGTTACCGGGATACTGAACTAGAAATCTATCCATAAGAGCGACCGCGTCTTCTTCGCGAGCGCTATTAATAAGGAGCATAGCCTGGCGAAGCGGATGGCTATTGCTCGACGACACTGCTTCACTGGGTTTGGACGGTCCCAAAGGTGTTTCCACCGCACCGGAGGCATCTTTAGCATTGACACTCTTCTCGAAGAAGTGGTCGGGCAAGCGCTCCTTTACGTAGTAACGCGGTAGTGGATGGGGATTCATCAAGGTTTGAGCAGTCGGAAACTGTGGCTGGGCTGTAAAAACGCCCTTAAAATGATTGATCTCACCAGCTGCAGGTGACGGCTCCGGATTCAAGAGAGTCTGTGGCGTCACGTATTGCGGTTGCGGTGTGAACAAACCTTTCAACGGATTAGACTCACCGGCCTTTGGTGCTGTCGGTTGAGGGTTCATCAAGGTCTGCGGCGTGACGAATTGAGGCTGGGGCGTAAACAAGTCTTTAAGCGGATTTCCATTGATCGGAAAAACATCGCGCAGACTTTCTATCAACTGTTTATTGCCTTTAGCCTGACTTGGATTTTTGGCAGCATTCATGGCTTCGGTATAGCCGGGAATTTCCACTGCTCCAAATTTACTTGTGGAATCGGGAATCGCATCAGCATTGGGAATTGGAACTGGTCCCGATGATGAGCCGCCAGGCAATTCCGGCGGCGGAGCTTCCGGTAGAGGCGCGTTCGATGATGTTTCCGGCTGTACGCCTTCGTTGGACATACCTTCGGAAGGTACGGTATCAGCAGTTTGTGAACCTGCAGATGGATCGCCACCTTCCGGGGTCAGCCCGGGGGAAGCTGTTCCCGCCGAACTATCAGGACTTTGTTCGCTTTGTGCAGATGGATCAGACAGCCCGGGTCCACTGTAGTTTTGCGCCTCTGCGGCAATCTGCCCCATCCAAAAGAG
>DTSE01000181.1 GCA_012965515.1 Candidatus Melainabacteria bacterium
GCCATAGATGAACTCTTTCATGTTTGAGATGAAGAACAGCGAGTCATCGTATCCGCCAACGAAAGTGCCAAGCGCGTTTAATCGAACGACAAAATACAGCGCAATCACGACAGCAAATGGAACTATAGCTTTGATTGCGTTTATCGCACCGCTAATTAGATTCTTTCTGTTGCCGCCCCTTGCCCACCAGAGAAGAACCTCATAGGCAGCCATTGTCGCTGGCAATGTGATTGCCATCTCTTTAGACAACAACCCGAGCATGAGTGCAACTAGCGAGCCTGCGCACCACAAAACAGATTTGCCATCACGCCACTGCATGTAGCACCAGAATGATAGAACGATGAAGGTTGTGACAATGGTGTCTACGCGGCCTGTTATCCAAGAAACGGCTTCAGGATGCAGCGGATAGAGCCCAAAGATAATCGATGCAAAGAACGCAAAGGAAACGGCGCTGCCACGTACAAGCGTTGGGCTGCTTGCCTTTTCGCTGCCGGAATTCTCTGCGCCAGCCGGTGCATTGTCTTGCCTTCCACCGGCAAAAATATTGCCCAGCCTTAGTGAGACGAAGAAAAGAACAACTGTTGACGTGAGGTGAAACAGTAAATTTGTAATGTGGAAACCCAAGCCGTTCAAGCCCCAGACCATATAGTCGGTGACCATGAATATTGAAATCAGGGGGCGGTAGAACTTTGTGGTGGTGCCGTCCAGCCACGATGAGTAGAAGTTTTTCCATATCAGCGTGGGGTAACCCATGGCTTGTTTCAGCCAGGTCAAATGCACAAAGTCATCGCCGCAAAAGAAGTTGAATAATACAGGCAGGTAGCAGAGAAACGTTGCCAGAGCGACGATGAAGACGAGAATTGGAAGCGCGTTTTTCTCAACCAGCGAGGCGCTGTTAGGCTGACTCGGCTGCTGTGCGTCGCTTTCGTTTCTCGTTTGGTCTAGCACATTCACGGTCTAGTTTTTGTTTTCCATCGCGACATCGTATGCCGGTCTGTCTTCGATGTGGCAACGTACTTCTTCGCGCCCTTTGATGACTTTTGCCGGCATACCGGCCACGACCATTCCCGGAGGAACATCATGAGTGACCACAGAGGCTCCGGCGACAACGCTCTTTGAGCCGATCCGCACGCGCGGGAGGATGAGTACCTTCGCTCCGACAATGACGCCCTTTTCGATGTACGGACCTTCGCGACCCTTTTGGCAGGGCGGATGCATACTGTCAACGGTGCACGACATTGGGTAGAAATGCACGTCGTCTTCGCATGTGGTGAAAGTGGCGATAAACACGTTGTTATGGAAACGGCAGTTGTTGCCGACCGTCATCTGTCCGTCGGACTGTGCCATGGTTCCGAATGAGCACATATCGCCGAAGATGCTCTTCTCTCGAATTACGGCGCGGTGCCCTGTTTGAAAGCCCTTACCGATTTTGCAGTCAGCGTAGATGATCGTTCCGGATCTGATTGTGGCGTTTTCGCCAATTAGGAGAGACGGGTTTTTGTACGTCGGATCACTCAAATAGCCGGACAAACGTTCGCCCAAAATGCACTGAGAGCCGACGTAGGAATTGGCTCCGAGCTTTACGTTCTCATAGATAATCGCGCCGGGCTCGATTATGCAGTTATCACCGATGCTGGCGCCTGGATAAATGAGAGCGTCATTGTGGATGCGTGTGTTCGCACCAATTTTCGCATCTTTACTGATGCGTTCATTTCCGGTCGGGCTGGTTTTCGTAGTCATCTTTTTGCCGCAGGCTCCGTTTCAGCGGCTAGGCATAGCCGCTTTGATTAGATGATGACCGGAGGTGTAGGAGCCACAACATGCGGCACCGCAACTTCACCAGTCATTATTTCGTTAATCGCTTGTCCGACTGCTTGAATTTCCTGATCCTTCAGTTCTGGGAACATCGGCAATGAGAGGACCTCGGTTGCCAATCTTTCGGTGATCGGGAAATCGCCTTCTTTGTATCCGTAGCCCTGGAAGGCTTCTTGCATGTGCAGTGGAACAGGGTAGTAGCACATAGAACCGATACCGCGTTTCGCCAAGCCGTCGATCACTTGCTGGCGCATGGTGGCGCCTGTGGTGCCGAAGTTTGTCTCGAGAACGCGAATTGTGTATTGATGCCAGACGTGTCTGTAATCAGATTTGACTGCCGGGTTGGGCAGAATGATGTTGGGCACGTTTTTCAGAACTTCGAAATACTTGGCGGCAATGGCGCGGCGTTTCTCAGTCCAGTCATCTAAGTGCCGCAGTTTGGTTAGCAATACTGCAGCCTGAATTTCGTCGAGACGGCTGTTAACGCCGAGCTCTTCGTGGAAATAGCGCTGTTTGGAGCCATGTGCTCGCAAGCAGCGCAAGCGCTCTGCCAGTTCGTCACTGTCTGTGACAATCATGCCGGCATCGCCGCAGGCACCCAAATTCTTGGTTGGGTAGAAGCTAATACAGGCTGCATCGCCGAAACATCCGGTCGGCTTTCCTTTATAGGTTGCGCCGATTGCTTGTGCGTTGTCTTCGACGATCTTCAATGCGTAGCGGTCAGCGAGATCCATGATTGGATCCATGTCCGAAGCCTGTCCGTACAAGTGAACAGGAATGATTGCTTTGGACTTCGGCGTGATGACTCGCTCGATTGCCTTTGGATCAATATTGAAAGTCTTTTCGTCCACATCGACAAATACCGGTTTGGCACCGTGCATGAGGATTGCTTCAATCGTGGCGGCGAAAGTGAAAGGCGTGGTGATTACTTCGTCGCCGGGGCCGATATCGAGAGCCCAGAGCGCCAGAATCAAGGCATCGGTTCCATTTGCCACACCGATTCCATGTTTTACGCCGCAAACTTTTGCGATTTGCTGTTCTAGAGTCTTATTTTTCTGACCCATTATGTAATTGCCGCTGCGCAATACTTCTAAGACTGCGGCTTCGAGATCTGCGGCGATTTGAGGGTATTGCTCCTTGG
The DNA here is from genome assembly GCA_012965515.1 of Candidatus Melainabacteria bacterium. Classification (GTDB taxonomy): domain Bacteria; phylum Cyanobacteriota; class Vampirovibrionia; order Obscuribacterales; family Obscuribacteraceae; genus QKMZ01. The sequence goes on from DTSE01000181.1 coordinate 2,957, forward strand.
CGGAGAAAATCGGGATATTGTTGCTCATGACAAGTGTGCTTCCAGTCCTTATTAACTCGGTCTGCCGGTGTTCGGAACTGGCACATACTATCCGGTCTGATCATGGCATCCAAGATGAAGTTGATAAGAATGGATTATTAGATAGTCTGATATCGGTTTAATGTCCCGAGAAAGTAGCAGGCTGGATTTTTGCATCACTCGGTAGTGATTATTAGACTCTCTTAAATTAGGTCCATATTTTTCTACAAAAAAGAAGGAGGACTGTTGTCCTCCTTCAATAATGTGTCTGATTTAACAGGACGATTAGCGCTTGCCTTTTCCTGCTACTGCTACGGTGCGGGAAAGAGCGTTGGTTACGAACAGGTTGAGGCTGACGCCTTCTTTTTCTGCGCGATCAACAAGCGCTTGGTGGAGCGACTTAGGCAGACGCACCGTGAACTTGCCGCTGAACTTGGTGTAGTCAGAATCCGAGCGTGCTGCTGCTGGACGAGTAGCCTTAGCTGCGTGCTTCGCTACGTTTTTGCGGGCAACAACTTTGCGAGCTGCAACTTTTTTGTGTGCCGGTTTCGCTGCTTTGGCCTTGGGAGCGGCTTTAGCTTTGGATTTGGCAGACTTACTCTTGGAACTGGCCATGATTCACTCCTTTTGCTTTGGGGATCTTTAGGCACTACTCGGGCAAAATTCCGATTGGTGCGCAAGGCAATTCGGCAGACCGAAATGCCCAGCCGGGCCGCCAAATACATGTCGGGCGACTCGCTAAGTTGGTAT
>DTSE01000182.1 GCA_012965515.1 Candidatus Melainabacteria bacterium
TATCTATGCGCTCGAGCAAGCGGCAAAACTGACTCCTGAAAAGGCTTTTGCCCTAAATAACACAGATGAAATAGGCGCATACATCGCCAACCTTGCCGACACAAACCCCAATTTCTATAGCCAAATCGACGAAGCAATCCGGCTCAATCAAGTTCCGGAAAGAATGGCTGATGCATGGCGCACGGCGATGAACTCAATCAGCTAAACGCAAATACGCGAATCATTTCAAACAGTTCACAGACCAGCATTAAGCACCGCGAACGAGAAGGAGCCTTGCGGCTCCCTCTCTGGGATCTGGGATCCCTTTGGTTTGACTTATGTGGTACTTCTAGCTGAACAAGTTGGCATCGCGAGCGGATGCAACTAACCAGTTGATACAACCGGGAGTTGCCAGTCCACCGGTAACTCCAGCGCATCCAAACATGACTTTCTTCATCGCATCTTGCGATCCGGCAGCCATGTGCATAAAACCAAAGATCATTGTCGGTCCGCCCCAGGCGATGCCGAGGATTTCCATACCGTTGGCGATAATGTTCAGCAATGCTTCCAAGTTCGCCAAGTTGTTGACGCGCACAGTTCCGGCGGTGTTTACGCCTGTAATGTAGGTAGCATCAGATCCTTGCGGTCCGATTGTTCCGTTGGTGGCACCTTGCAGCATTACCGACCCAGAGTCTTGTTCGTGGCGCGTTTGTGTACCGGTGTTTCCTTGGGCATCAGAACTCATCATGCCGCCGTCACCAGCAGACGAGAATTGGTCACCTTGCGCTTGGGCGAATACGGGGGAGCCGGTGGTAAGTGCTAGAAAAACAGCAGAAGTTGCTGCAAAAGAAAAAACGCGATGCAAAAGATTGCGTGTCATATTTCTACCTCACGTGAGATTCGTAGAACTAGTTAGTAAGAGGGTTTCAGCCGTTCGTAAGTGAACATGTTCAGAATACCCGCCAACTGTGACAAGGGCGGGTCAGTTTTGACTTCTTGGTTCGCTTTCGATCACGGGTTTATCTCAACGCAGGCGTTGGCGGACAAGGCGAGAATCATTTAATTCCGGCTTTACTGCGTGAGCGGCACCACTTCTGTGACAGCAATAGCTCGATCGACGACTTTGAAGTGGTGGCGGAAGCTAACACTAGAGCCTTTTGCGTGGGTTATGCAGATCGAGTTATTGTTTTGCCAATTCACTCTTGCCCAACTCGCGCCCCAATCACAGAATAAATTTCCATAGACACACTTGCCCAAATTCGCATCGGCTCGGAGAATTGAGACGTTTATCGACTTATCCTCTGGACGCAAACTTTCCTCAAACACGACAGCCTTCAACTTGTGGTCCGGTGAAGGCGTCACGCTAAGTATTCTTTGATGGACTTCGCTGGGAGTTACCCTTAAGATATCTGCCCATAGAAAAGGCCAAGAACACAGCACTGAAAGTCCAACAAAGAGGGAAATGAACCCCGTCAGAGAAGGTGACTTTGTTGTTAGCGGTGAATGCATACTCTCCATCAGCCACCGGTTAATTCAGTTGCTTTGATTAGAACATCTCGGTCAAATGCGACGTAAGCGCCATCTACTTTTCGGTAAAACTCCTGCTTATGATGAAAAATCTGCAGCTTGTTTCGACCGAGCCACTTTACTCTTGCCCAACCGCCAGATCCAGAAAATACGTTACCCGCTTGGTCGCTCGGAAGTAGCGCCCCTGCATGCAAGATCGAAACGTTCACTGAATCGCCTACACAAAACCTCTCTCGCCTAAAAAAGACAACTGCCTTTAACTTCTTGTCCGAGGTGAACGTTTCAGAAATTATGGTGTTGCCCTGGGGAACAAGACGTGGAGCAATAGGGATGAGCTTGATGATTACAAAACAAACAAAACATAGAAAGAAAGAAATACAGACGAACCCAATCAAGGAAGTCGCGGCATTGAAATAGGTTGAGTTAAAGATTGCTTTGAATCGAGACATAAATCCATTATGTGCGATCAATGAATTCCTGTCATCGCAACCCCAGACTTGCGTAAATTGAACGTCGAAGACTCAGCGACACCTAGGGCTTCTTCAATTCGCGAAAATCTATATCGATTCCTCGATCAAAAGCAATGAAGTTTGTCGGTTTGAATGTCTTGGTTTGATCACCATCGCGGAAAATGACGACTCGCTGATTAGTAAGCCATTTAACGCCAACCCACTTGCACGAATCGGAGAATACATTACCGGCCCGATGCTTTTCAGGCTCAGTTGAGGCCCTCAATACGGAAACATTCTTCGATTCGGGATGGAACGGCGGTGCAAATACAACTGCTTTTAGCTTTCGATCCGGAGAATAGACAGTGTCAAAAATTTGTGGTCGATCATAGACAAAAACGAACGCTCCAGATACGACAAAAACAGCCACGAAAAACGAAACTGCCGAAAAAATCAGCAGCCCCAAACCTGTGGACACCGCGCGGAAAATTGTGGTCCTGATAATTGACTTACGGAAGTTCATTTCTCAATTATGCCCTAAGCCATTAGTTCCGTTTCCACGGCAAAGCAAAAGGAAGGAGCCTTACGGCTCCTTCCAACTGATTGCCTGATTGCGTGGCAGTTATTCTTTGTGTTAGCTGAACAGGTTGGCGTCGCGAGCAGAAGCAACGAGCCAGTTGATGCAACCGGGTGTTGCCAATCCGCCTGTCACACCAGCGGCTCCGAAGAGTACTTTCTTCATTGCGTCTTGTGTGCCGGCTGCCATGTGCATGAAGCCCATGATCATGGTAGGTCCGCCCCATGCAATGCCGAGGATTTCCATACCGTTTGCGATGATGTTGAGCAATGCTTCCAAGTTAGCCAAGTTGTTTACACGTACAGTACCTGCGGTGTTGACGCCGGTAATGTAGGTAGCATCAGAGCCTTGTGGTCCAATAGTACCGTTGGTGGCGCCTTGCAATGTCGGTGCTTGGCTGTCCATTTCTTGGCGGGTTTGAGTACCAGTATTGCCTTGAACGTCGGAAGCGTACTGTCCTTCGTTACCGGCTGAAGAGAATTGATCGCCTTGAGCTTGTGCAAATGCAGGTACGTTGAGGGCGAGGCCGAGTGCTACAGCAGCGACGAGACCCAATGCTTTGGCGTTACGCATAATAAATCCTCCAACGAAGGCTTGATTTGAAATTTAGTAAGGTTCGGACAAAATCGGCTCTAAAAGCGAACCGGTCTACAGATTAAGTGCAACTCACATCGAAGTCAAGAGCCGAATTGTTGTCCAGACTACATTTTTCGAAATCGCAGGCAGGTTGTGGGTTCAAAGCCGCCCAAAGCGCTGCCACTGATGTATCTATAACCTTATTTATGCGTCGCATTGTCATCACCTTCGTCATCGCAACCGAGGAACTATCCGAGCGCGAGTGGGAATTCCACTGATTTCAGGCTTCTCCTTATGTGAGACACTCGGATCGGTAATGCGAGACCGACCACATGACGCACACACGCAATGCCACTATCAAGGAACGTCCGGATTGGATTCGGATGTGGGTGGGCTGCGCAATTTTCCTTGGCGTCTCCGGCTTTATCTTTGACCTGCTGCATACGTTCAAGAACAGCCACAACGAACCTGGCATGGGAGTGCAAGCGGTTGTATACACCGGCGTTCTCTTTGCCGTCTTCCTCTTAGTGAAAGCAGTGATAGCAAAACAGCGGATATTGCACGCGGTTTTGGCACTCTTAGCAGTGTGCGTCGCCAGCCTGACCCTCGATCACTTTGTCTATGTCTCAACGCAATCCGCAACCAACGGCATCGCGCAAACTCAGTCGCAGCTTTAAACAGAGTCACTATTGCGCACGTAAAGTGCAATAGGTACGAAGGTGTGCCAACGCCACCCGTCAAGCATAGACGCAGCCACGGATGCACTCTCGATGCAACCCCCGTACTAATTGAGATTCTATTGCTGCTCGGAACAACATTAGTCATTTTCAGACGTGAACTGTTTTCAAACTCATTGCGAAAGTCAAAGTAAATGCGCATCATCCATTGCAGCCTTACTGCCAATACTCGCGCTCTTTATTTTCACAATTCTAAAACTGTGTAGACCGGCGCTAAATGCTATGGCGACTGAACCCTAGCCGAGAAACAACTTTTCCCAGAGTTTCACAGAAGTTTTATGCAACTGTATCTATAGTCCCATCCATAGAGCCCCCAACGCTTGCTCCGCCTCGATGAGGTGGGTGTCTCGCTGCTCATGGAGTAGATATGAGTTATCAAACCTTCGAAAGTATTCCTCAGCCAATCACGGACCAGAATCATGCTGCGACAGGAAGTCAAACAGCCGAGCTTCTGGGACTAGTCGCACTCTCTGAGGCACAGCAGAACAAGTACGAACCTACAACAGACGAAGCGATAAGCACTGAAGCAGAGCATGTAGAAGCCCCTGCTCCAACACTCGACAATATTCTCACCAGTATCCTGAAAGATTATCGTAACGGACTCTTCTATTCATTTAGAGACCAAATTCCTTTCTATTACCCACCTTTGCCGGAGCTTTTCATTACTAACGGCAATGCTGATAGCACTATACCGGAAGCACCACCCAAGAAATGATCTGAAGGCTTTTGAGACGGTCACTCCTTCAACTCATACTCGGCAAGCGTATCGGCGGGTGCGTCGCTGGTGAACGGACATGGCACCTTGTGCACTTGTTCGAATTGATGCTGGCGACAGAAGACACTTAGTTTCACGTTCTTGTTTTCACAGCCATTCGCCATGCAGCGCTGTGAGCCGGTTTCGGGACCGAGAGAATCCCAATACTCTTCATACTTTTTGCGCACTTGAGAGTTTTTCAAATGAACTTTCGCGTTGCCGTACTGCTCGTTGTGATCGTTCCAGTAATTTGAATCTTGTCCATACGCAAGAATCTTGTCGATAAACTCAGTAAAACTCAGCGCGATCACAATGTAATCGAAGTCACCGCAATCGAGATCTATGATGGGATAAATACCGTTAGGCTCGCTGAGGTCAATTGCAATCAAGCCACCAGACGGCAGTTCGCAAAACGGAAACCAACTCCTAGGGAGTTGCGACCGATCAACATCAATTGCTTTCTGCAAAGACAAAATCGAATAGCGGTTGAAGATTTTTACGTCAGAGCAGCGTTCGTAAAAGATTCGCATGTCCGGCGGGAGTGGTTCGCCAAACTTGGATGTGATCAATGCATGTCCTTGCGAAAGCAATGATCCAAGCGCTTTGTGCGCACGATGCTCGCTGAAAATCATGGGAATCAATTCGCGAATGTTATCGATCGGATCGCGTTTTGGAGCGGGTTTCTGCGGTGGTTCCTGAAGCAAGAGCATAACCTCCTCGACACGATCAGTTGGAACAAATAAGTGATCGTGGTGAAATGCTGAAACAGTGTTTACTGAAATCCCGGCATCAGAAATCATCTTAGACATTGCCGCAATAAAGCCGACGGCATTCAGGTCAGAGTTTACCTCACAAGTGATCAAAGACCAAGTGCCGTCGTACTTCAAAGAAGCCGAATCCGCATCTGATTTCGCAACGATGAGAGAAACACCTTCATCCTCGTGAAAGATACAAATTGGGCTGATGGTCAGCTTTTTGAACTCACGCTCAAGAACACTACAAAAGACAAACTGCTCGTCGCGCAGTCGAGGCTTGATTGAGGAAAGCAATACTTGCAGATTCTTCTCTGGCATTGACACCATCCACGTCGCTCTGGGTTATCAGCCTGTACCTGCGCCGGCGACGAGTGGTTTTATGCCCACAAAATAATAGGGTTTCCTCCAGTGTCCGAGTAAGTGAACTTATGAGACACTGGATCTACATGAGCGAAAAGATTCTGATGAAGACCAAACGAGAAACTTGGGTTCAAACTGGAGTCATGTGCACCGCTTTGTGCACACTCGCAGGAATAGTATTCGGTTTATATCCAGCAAAAGCAAGGGAACTTACTGGACACCTGTTTCTGGTTTTCGTGATGGTCCAGATTTTTAGCGTGTTTTACTTTCCGTGCATGTTGATGCTCCTAAGACCACCACATAAAGTGTTCTTGGCACTGTTCTTTATCTCTCTAATCGGAATACCTGTAATTTGGATTCAGGCTGGTTACTATGTCGATATCAGTGGTCCGTACCAAAGCACTGTTCAAGTAAAAATGCAGCAACGCACTGAACACGAGAAACAAAGGTGAGCAATGCATCTTTTGCGGAACGTCTGACGGTTCCGCTGTAATCTGCGATGCGCGCGTACAACATTTCAAACTTGGCTTCACTGGCTCAGGCGCTACAGGGATGAGCACCGAGTTTTACTTCTGCTCACCAGTATTGGCGCTTCCTGGAAGTAAGCCTTTTGCTGTGATTGAAAAATGTAGTGATGCCCAATATGCAATATGCAAAAGCGGCATCGACACCCATAGCTGCATTAAACAGTCGAATGAAACGCCCGTGATTCCGTTTCCGAAACCACAATGACACTAGGACACCATTAACCAATAGCCCATTCTTTGCACTGATTTCATAGCGGGTTTCGCTTCTCTTTACAAGCGCAAAACATTGCGATGTTAGATTGAAGGTATAGCAACGCGCAGAGTGATCTTCACGAGATCGCCAGACGCGCTGCGTGCGTCTGTAGTCACTGGAAGCGCTCTAATAGCGCGTCCTAGGGCAAGGGTTTGGTGCGTCCATGAAAATCAATTTGAGGAAACCCAAGAGCCTTATCTATCACTATTGCTTTCTGTGCGTCCTCATTGGTTGCATCGAAGCATCCTTGAATGCTCAAATGTTCGAAGGGAAGAAGCCAGCGATTACACCAATCAGAACAATCACGATAAAGCCCAGAGAGGAAGTTACGGTAGCTGCGGAACCAGCGCCTTTCGAAGCGGAATGCCCAACAAAGGAAACGGTACAAGGAGCAATCAGTGATTGCCAAACACTGATCAATTGCACGCAAAAGCTAATTGCGCTGATTCAAAATGATGCAGACGCGGAGCAGCGCAGGCTGGACAAAAGCATTGCACTTTGGAAGAACGAGGCTCGTGTTTGGAAGATCAAAAATGATTCTAGAATCGAAAGTTGTTGGTTTCTTCTAGGCGCAACCGGCTATGAGGTGCATCCAGAGCTGCCTCTGGCATTGGAAAATCTGAAACGCTCCGGTACCTGGCTTGATTGTGCGGTAGAAGCTGCAAAGGAAGGGAAGCTCAAAGACGCCAATGATTATATACTCGCAGCACGCAAGGCCACTAAGCAAGCAGGAAAGTTGGTGGCGGGCAAGATACGACCTAAATCAAAGTATGCCCTCGTGGGACTCCCTCGTCATCTCGCGAGTCGCAATCCATCAAAGGATAGCAACGGACATATCTGAATCTTCAAACTCCATCAAGAATGAAACAGAAAGGAGCATCGCTGCTCCTTTCCGACTGATTCGCTGATTCACTTAGTTATAGATTCTTGATTTATTTTCTCTCCTTGGTGGCCGGATAGGGATGCTAAAACCAACTGCTTAGTTAGCGTTTCAACTGACAAAGTCGAAGTTCTAACTAAATAAGTTGGCATCGCGGGCTGATGCAACCAACCAGTTTATACAGCCTGGTGTCGCCAATCCCCCTGTTACACCGGCGCATCCGAAAAGCACCTTCTTCATTGCGTCTTGCGTTCCAGCAGCCATGTGCATGAAGCCCATGATCATCGTTGGACCACCCCATGCAATTCCGAGAATTTCCATTCCGTTGGCGATTATGTTGAGTAATGCCTCCAAGTTGGCGAGGTTGTTTACGCGCACGGTACCTGCAGTGTTGACGCCTGTAATGTAGGTAGCATCAGGACCTTGTGGTCCAATAGTACCGAAAGCCGCACCTTGCAATGTTGGAGCATTGCTGTCGTTGTACTGCAAACTCTGAGTGCCAGTATTTCCTTGATACGACGAAGAATATTGGCCCTCGCTGCCTGCCGAGGAGAATTGATCACCGTAGGCTTGTGCGAATGCAGGCGCATTGAAAGCTAGCGCTCCGAGAACGGAAAGTCCGAGCGCGGACATAGTAAGCTTGCGGAACATGAGAATACCTCCTTCCGAGTGAATTCAAAGATTTAGTAAGTGTTTCCAAAGAAGCTCTGAAAGCGAGCTTGAACTGCAGAGTATTCTCAGAAGCGTGCCAAGTCAATTAGCGAAAACCCTAGGATGAGTTTTCCAAAAACGCATGCAATGCACAGCACGAGACACCATGCAAAAGAAGGAGCCGGGGGCGGCTCCTTCTAACTGATTCACATGGCTGGCGTGGAGTTGAATTCTAGGGGCGGTATAATGCCCGCTCTGACGGGGAGGCGCATTCGACTCCCCATAGAGAGTGGCTTTGCTTAACTGAACAAGTTGGCATCGCGAGCCGATGCAACGAGCCAGTTGATGCAACCTGGTGTCGCGAGACCGCCTGTTACACCAGCAGCGCCGAAGAGTACTTTCTTCATTGCGTCTTGTGTGCCGGCTGCCATGCGCATGAAGCCCATGATCATGGTAGGTCCGCCCCATGCAATGCCGAGGATTTCCATACCGTTTGCGATGATGTTGAGCAATGCTTCCAAGTTGGCCAAGTTGTTTACACGTACTGTACCTGCGGTGTTGACGCCGGTAATGTAGGTGGCATCAGAGCCTTGTGGTCCGATTGTTCCGTTGGTGGCGCCTTGCAGTGTCGGTGCTTGGCTGTCCATTTCCTGACGGGTTTGAGTACCGGTATTGCCTTGAACGTCGGACATATATTGCCCTTCGTTGCCGGCAGAACTGAATTGGTCACCTTGCGCTTGCGCAAAAGCTGGTACGTTGAGGGCGAGACCCGCTACAAAAGCGGCTGTAACACCCAGAGTAACCAGACGGCGAGATGCGGAGCGAAGCATGTTGTACCTCCTCAAAATTTCTTTTCTATTTTAGTAAGTGGTCCTGAAACGGCTCAAACTGAGCTAATTAGCACTGTATTCCTAAGCCAGTTCAATGTCAAGCGATTGTGACAGCACTACAAAATGTTTATCCATGCGGCTTTCGGAAAAGTTCGTGAAAGCTAAGAACCTGAAAGCTTTTGTTCACAGGTTTGCCCAAGCCAGTTTTGATAAGGGTTTCCGTCAGCTGGTCGCCGGAAATTGTTGTGTTTCTGGGCGAAAGCTACCTTTCGCCACGCTTTCAACCATTCCAGAATTCACTATTTTGAGCCTTTGAATGTTCGAAAAATCAGAAAAATCTTTGCGTTTCTTTGATGGGAAACTTTCGAGAACACCCTGAGTTTAATAGGCAAGACGCGCTTTTGATGAGAGTTCACGAACCATTCACGCGAGCTGTTGTTCGCACTTGTGTTTCATTGCGCTCTCCGCCTCGCAATATAGTTGTTTGATCTAAACCTTCCAATCAGACTTCTGTCTCAAACGATCTATATAGTGCACCGTCTACGCACTCAGCAATGGACAAAGACCGTCGGTTGAGTCGCCGCAAGCCTTCGCGGCTCGTCAAACCGATGTCATACGACTTCGCTAGTATTCCGACACTGGGAAAGCGCCCAGTTGCCCATTCCCTGCGATTGCCCCAACGACACCGCCTTTCAAAGGCGGACGTCTTGCTGCCCGAGGAGTAACTATGGTTCACCAACAGACCGAAGCTTACGACCAGTTTGCGGTGGCGCCCACAGAGAAAGAACAAGATGCGCTGCAAGGCCAGGCGGCCAACCTATTGGCACATCCAAATGAATTCACCTCGGTCCAACCACACACGGCAATCAATCTTCCTTATATTGCGCTCGACCATTTCGCACCCAACTTCGCGCCGTCAGACGAGAACAATGCTCAGCACTATAAGGCGCTCGATCAGCTTGGTCAAAACCTTGCAGCAAACGGCAATGTAGGAGACCTTCCATATTTAGCACTCGATCATCTGACTCCAAATTACGCACCATCGCTCAACGCTACAGAACTTCCACATTCGGCCGTCGATCATCCTTTATCAAATTTTGCGCAATCAGCAGAAGCCCAGACATACTACGAGCTGCCTCCACTTAACGTTGCAAATGATGCAGGTATTCCAAGCTATGCAACGACAGCAGAGCCGATCTCAGCATCAAACATCACTGCAACAGTTACTGATGCAGCAGCACAGTATGCAGCTGAACATCCGAAGGAAGACGGCGGACTCTTCGGCGTTGTAGGCGACCTCGTTGGTGGTGGTGCCAAACACATAGCTGACGATCCGCTTGGTTTCATCAAAACCGTCGGTCTAGGAATAGCAGCCGGCGTAGTCATTACAGCCGCGCTGGCTAGCGCTCCGGCATGGGTTCCGATCGTCGGCGGTGCGGCACTTGTCGCCGGCGGTGGCGTGGTGCTGGCAGGGCAAGCGCCCGAGTGGTTGCATGATGGGGAAATTGTTTGGAATTCATCAAAGTATTCAACTGCAGAAGTTGAACAATCGCACAAAGACTTGCAAGACCTTGGAGGAGGAATTGCAGACTTACTTGGTGGTATCGTCGGCGGTGGCTGGGCTGCAGGTTTGCTTAAGAAAACAGCAGAGAAAGCAGCAGTAGAGGGGGCTGAAGCGGCGCTTAAAACGGCGGTGGGTGAAGGAATGATTACAGGCAGAGCTGGTGATGCGGTAAAAACGGCGCAAGCAAGAATGGGTGCAATCGTTTCGACGACCGAGGACTTAGCTACAACAATTACGAAGGTAACCAACAAACAACAGGCAATGACACTAGGTCAAGAAGCTGCCCTTACGCGACCACGTTCTGGTTACGAATTCTACATCGCGCAAAAGCTCGACAAGTTTCAGAAAGGAGTAGCGGACGCATTTGAAAAGGGCATGAAAAAGGTTCCTGTTCAACAGCGCCCAACTCGCGCCTTTTCGGTTGCACAGGTCGATGACACTGTGCGCAATGGAGACGACCTGATCGCAGCGATGCAAAACGGTTCGACAGGTTCACTGCTTACCGCTGACGAACTCGCCCTGGCTACTCTCCGCAACGAAAAGGAGATGTTCAACTATGCAACACGGCGCCTCGAATTGGAACCAAACAGTAATCTTGCCGCCACAATCGAAAAATCGGTCATGAAGGACGCTGTTTCCCCCGGCACTGAAGAGGCGTGGTTGAGAACGATTCAGGCGCTAAACTCCGCACCGCTGCGAAACACAACAAGAGGAATTCTAGACGCGGTTGGAAGTGCTAAAACAGCAGACGAGATGTTGGCAGCAGTATCAAAACATCCCCAGCATCTGCGCGACCTCGAAGTTTTTGCCAAAATAGGCCCACTAGACGAAACAGCATCCAAGCAACTCAGCGACGCGCTCGGTGCCTTTAAGCAGTCCCCGGAATTCGCCGAATGGGTAAAAGCCAACAAAGCCGCCATTCACAAAGAAGCATGGGAGCTGCCACTCAGAGGACACGAACTACAGCTATCAATAGAGTCGAGAGCAGCAGCATCGCTTTTCAAAGACCCGCTCACCTACGCTTTGACTCGTATAGCCCATCCAAGTGAGATGAAGGAAATTGTGGAGATGGCGGTAAAATCTCCGAATCCAATGATGGAGCTGACCAAAATATGGACGGCCGTTCAAAGAGATATTGTAATGCCCGGTACAAACAATCACTGGCTGAGCGCCATTGAGCAGGCAAAGCCAGGAATCTCTCAGACGTTGAAACAGCTTTACGCATGAGGAAGGTATAGGGAACGTACGCACCGTCAAATGATTGTCATACGGCGTCGCTATATTCATGGTGTGTCAAGCAATGACACGCCCCCCTTGCGATTCTAAGCCTTATCCACGCCTCTACAGGCGGGCCGTAGGCTGTTAAGGAGCTACCCATGTCTCATCAGCACGTAGAGTCATTCACGCCCCAAGCAGCAGCTGTTAGCGACTCCCGACAATCAGACAAGTTTCAAGAAGAGGTTCATAAGTCGCTGGCCGAGGCAGGCAAGTACGAAGCGACTGCAAGCACGCAAGTTGCCGACTTACCCGACATGGAGTTTTTCGATAGTGAGAACTTCAAGCCGAACGTCGTATCCGACGCTTTACCAACAACCGGTCAAACAGTGCTCGCATTAGGCGCAAAGCCTGGTGAAGTCACAATCACCGCTCCACGGAGGGCTGCTCTCGAGACACCGCAGCAGGATGGCGGCTTCTTTGGTGTAGTCGGTGATATCATCGGCGGTATCGGGAAAGAACTCACGACAAATCCATTGGGGTTGTTGGGAACAGCGGCAACAAGTCTTGCAGTCTCCCTCGGGGTCGGTCTCGCCATCGTTGCTGCCGCACCATTAATTGCCACGGCACCTGTGTGGGTTCCAATAGCCGGGGGAATAACGCTTGTCGCCGCGGGTGTAGGAGTTGCCGGTTGGTCACTCTCCGAGCATGCCCCGCAATGGATAAAGGACGGAGAAGTAGTCTGGAATGCCTCGAAATACTCGGCTGAAGAAGTGGCTCGTGCACGAGAGGGTCTGAGAGATTTTGGCGGTGGATTCACAGAGTTTGCGGCTTCAGTTGTAGGCGGACTTATCCCTGTGGGCAAAGTCGTCAGCATGACCACGGAGGCTGTAGGAACCGCGCTAAGCACCAAGGCCTTTAACTCAGCAGCAGAAAGTGTCTTTTCGAAAGCAGCAGTCGAAGCTTCCGCCGAATCCATTGAAGCAGCAGGAAAAGCAGCAAAAGACCGCGCGCTTGCAGCAGCGAAAGCCGGCAACTATCATGCACACGAATATCTATATACAAAATTGGAAGACCCAGCCGATATCGCGGCGATCGCTCGTAGCGTAAATCAAAATCGCACAAATCCACTTTCGATGGCAGAAGAGATTCGATTCTACTCAGAAAATGGAATGATACAAGACAAAACAAAAGATATCTGGCTGAAGCTGGCGGACGAGTTCACGCAAAAAGCACTGCCCAGAATTGAAGCGACCCTTGCTAATCCGAATGCTACAAACCTCGAACGCGCGATCTTTCCGAAGGCGCTTGCAGCACTGAAAGCAGGAAGGTCTACAGAGGAAGTATCCGACTTTATCTATGCGCTCGAGCAAGCGGCAAAACTGACTCCTGAAAAGGCTTTTGCCCTAAATAACACAGATGAAATAGGCGCATACATCGCCAACCTTGCCGG
>DTSE01000183.1 GCA_012965515.1 Candidatus Melainabacteria bacterium
TGGGGTAGAAAACCGCCTGCAACCGCGCCCACCGGATTGACCGATTTGTCTGCGCCGCTGCCCCTGCCCCACACGGAGGCGTTCAGCCACAAGTGCGGGCGCCATGCCTTGTCGAGCACATCCCACTTGGCTTTCCACCGGTAAATCTCGGCTTCTTTCATGCGCGCCAACGGATGGGAGGTCAGGTCGACGCCCCTTATCGTGTTGACGTAGAGCGGGCTGCGCGTGAGCGGATCGGAAACGATGTCGATATCCGTCGAAGCCGTGCCCATTTTTTCGGCAAGGTCAACGAGCGCCAGGCGCGTGCTTTTCTCCGCTTTGATGAGCGCGATTTTGGTTCTTGAAACTTCGAAATTCCAGTCAGCGGCATCGACGCCGGGGCGCAGACCTTCGGCGACTAGCGTCTTGGCGCGGAGGTTTGCGGCTTCCATATGCTCCAACGCAGCGTTGGTGGATTTGATGATTTGCTTGGCCGCGACTGCGTCGAGGAAAGCGTCGGCAGCGTGAAAGGCGACGTCCAATTTCGTGAGAGCAACGTCGGCGCGCGCGGTTCGGGCGTCAGCGAATGCGAAGCGGTCGTTCGCTTTGCGCATGCCGTAGTCGACGAGCAGCCAGTTCAGGTTCAAACCTTGCAGGTTGTTGCATTCGGGGGTGAGCGTCGTGCTTTTCACGGGCGGTCCCGAATCGACCGGCACGGTATCGAATCCGGATACGTTGTTCATAACGACGCTGGCGATGCGGTTGGGCGTGACCGCGGATACTTGCGTGTCGATGTTGAGGTTGGGCAGGTACTGAGTTTTAGCCAAAGTAACATTGGCTTTTGCGGCTCGCAGCTTGAACAGCTTGCTTGTAATCTGCGGATAGTTGCGGAGCGAAACATCGACAGCTTCGCGAATGGTCACAGCCTGGGTCGGACGGATCGGTTGAAATTGGAAGTCCGGCACTTCGACTTCGCGACCAGCGGCGAACGATGGAAGATTAATGCTTGTCAGTAACGCGGCGGCCAAAGCCAGGACAGCCACAAAGCTCATTCCTAGTTTCCGCAGGGTCATCTTATGCAAAGCCGAAGAATCTGATGGTGCACTATTCACGATGATTTCAGGTGGCACCAGCCCGATGTGTTTTGAATGCGACCGGCGGCCGCCGTAAATCAGCGTATATATTACTAGAAATTCCGCCCGTCATTCTGATAAGACAAGTATTTCAATATACTTGATATCGTCGCGCGTAAAACCAGGTGCTGCCATGTTCGCTGGGAAATTCATTTGATATCAATTGAAATTCTGCTTTGGCAATGCCCGTTCGGGAGAGTAGAATCAGCATCATGGAAAGCTGCAGTCAAGAGCAACGGACGATGGAGCGTGGACGAATTTTTCGCCCGGCAATTTTGTGCTTTGCGAAACTCTTTGCAGCATTATTGGTGATCTTGCCTTGCACCACAGGTGGTGTGTCCGCTGATCCGATAATTGATGAAGCGAATGCGAAAGACGTAGAAGTCGGAACAGTACCAGACAAAGGTGGAGATTCTCAGAGCCGCGTCGATTATCTTCGCGATGCCGAACGTGAAAGAAAGGAGATTCGAGATCGCAGAGAGGAGAAAGAGGCAGCACTCGATGCGAAGGCTCGCCAAGCTAGAAGTTTGTACGATCCTTTTGATGGTTCTGAGTTCAAAAAAAGGACATTCATCGATACAGATTTCCGCAAACAGAGTTTCACTGATCTTGGTTCCGTAAAGCGCAGAAGCGATACTCGTCCAGATGATGATGCAGCACGGGCAAGAGATCTGTTTGGTAAAACCGCCGACGACAGAACCTCATATTTTTATGCGCGCGAAAAAATGAAACGCGACCTGCGTGAGAAATTTCGCGACGACAAAATCTGGAAAGATTTGACAAAACCTAATCCTGACGCGCTGCATGACTGGGTTCCAAAAGGGCCAGAGCTCATTCACAATGGTGGATTCGAGAGAGAGCCTGACAATGGCACTCCTGTTCCATACCATTTAAATGGGCATCCAGACTTCCAGCGACGGCTACCTTGGGCGGAGGGAAGTTGATGCGCTTACTTTCTTTGTCGATTGCTTTAGCTCTGACGATTTCACTGGCACCGTTAGCGACTGCTAAGGCTAAGCTGCGAGTTGATTCTGATTGGAGAACTCCCTATGTCGAGGGCGAGCGCAAACTTAAGACTCAGGAGTACGAAGCTGCCGAGGCCGCTTTTGCGGAAGCTCTGAGAAATGTCAAAAACAATAAGAGCGCTACTCCGGCTGATATTTCGCTCTGCTATCAAAGCTTGGCGAGCGCTCATTACCAGAGAGACAGATTCTACGAACTCGTGTTGCCGTTCTACAAGAAGGCGATCAGCACTCTGGAGAAGTCCTATGGAAAAGAGACGCCGAAACTAGCAGCTCCACTGACAGCGCTTGCGGCGGTTCGTGAAGATGAAGGCGATTACAAAACGGCGCAAAAATTGCTGACTAGAGCCGTCGCCATTGTCGAAAAATCTGATGGAAAGACCAGTCTTGCCTATGCAGAGCATCTTCATCGTTTGGGTCGAATTAACTTCAGACTTGGTTTGCCGACCAAAGCAGAACAAATGTATTTTCAGTCTTTGGTCATTTTGATGAACCAAAAGGTTTTGCCTTCGAGTGAAATCATCGAACAGAACCTGTCTGACTACATTGACTTACTAACCAAGGTCGAAAACCGCGGCAAGATTCTCAACTCTGCTTTTCAGAAAGAACTGTTGAAGGATTCAGTTGCTTCGGTGGAAAGAACACAAGGCGTCTCGGCATCAGTTTTCAATAAAGAAGTTTCTTCTCGATTGGCAAACTCTGCCGCAAGTGAGGAAGAGGGGCGAATCTTCGAGAGTAGTGGCTTCAGTGGTGCCAGCTCCACACCAAGAACAGCGATTACGCCTGATCGTCCGATGACTGATTTTGCTGCCCTTGAAGAAATAAACAAGCAGCGAGTCGCGTTCTACGAGCGCATGATCTCGACAGATATTCTTTCCCTCGGTCCAGACCACCCGAGTGTCGCTCGCGACTTAAGTGGACTTGCCGCGTTGTATTTGTCTCAGCGGAAATTTGATGAAGCCAAGCCTTTGCTTTTGAAAGCGCTCGCTATCTACGAGAAGTCTTACACTTCAGAGGCAAGTATGATCAAGCGGACTAAGGCCCTTCTGCAACTGATTGAAGATGAGCAGAACCCGCAGTCACCGGCTAACACTGCTGTGATAGCCGATTACACTTCTAGTCTCCCGGTGGTTCCACTTGCCGCGCAAAAGGTGGAAGTGGCACTTCGATTGAACAAGCTAGCGTTCATGAGCTATTGCCAGGGTAAATTGGCTAATGCCGAGCAAATTTATTCGTGGGCTGTCGCAAGCACCGCGAGATCAGCCGGAGAACAGAGTCTACTTGCTGCGTCATGTCTGTTCGATTTCAGTCGCGTTTTGCGCAGCACCGGAAAGCAAGCCGATGCTGAAACCATGGATAACGCCGCGCAAGCAATTCTACGCCGTTCAATTTCCCAGAATGCTGCTAGGTCATTGCCCTAATTTTGCGCCGTAGCAATGCCTGTCGTAAGCGGAGCGTAGGGGCGACGCCATGCGTCGCCCGGTTATAGAAATCAAAGCGGTCGACGCATGGCGTCGCCCCTCTAAAGTTATTGAACTTTGCCGCGCGCGGTTAGTTGCCAGATATGTTCGATTTTTCCGTCCCGATGGCAATAATAGTAGTCGTGCAAGTTGACTGTAGTATCAATGTGGCTGGGAATAAGTTCCACGCGATCACCGATTTTGAGTGACAGTGGACCGCTCGTTGATTCCAAAATTCCGTGCTCATCACCCGCCGGACGGTATGTGATGTTCGGATGCGATTTCAATTCCGCGTTACCGCTGTCGGTGGAAAGCGATTTGAAACCTGCATCAATTACGCATCTATTCGCGGCTGGTTTACTTATGACCGTGGCGACTAATGTGAGTGCGTTCTCGTAGCGATTTCCGATTGCCCGGTTGTAAGCACCATCCATGAAGACGAAGCTACCTGGTTGTACTTCATTGGCACCACCAGCAACACAATATTCAGACGTGCCCGTGCCACCGGTTGTGATGACATCAATTTTGTGTCCATTTTTACGAAGTAAAGAAACCGTGCTCATGAGTTTTTCCATGGCTTCGGCGCACAAGCGTTTTCTTTCGGACTCATCGGTTAGCAACTGAAGATGCCCTTCGTAACCCTGCACCCCAATCAGACTGAGATTAGGCTGTTTCGAAATTTCGTTTGCCAAATTCAGCGCCGACTCACCAGGCTCAACACCTGCGCGATTTTGTCCGACGTTTAGCTCGATTAGAACATTCAATTTCAAGCCCGCATCTTTTGCCGCTTCCTGCATTGCATGCGCGCCAACCGTGCTATCGATGACGACTTTCACCTGACGGTGTGCTGCAATGAGCTTCGTCAGCCGTTCAAGCTTTGGCCGTCCGATCATCTCAGTTGTGATCAGAATGTCCTCAATTCCCGCTTCCGCCATCACTTCCGCTTCAGAGACTTTCGCTACGCATACTCCAGCGGCTCCCGCGTTCAGCAGCATCTTCGCGAATTCTGGACTTTTTACAGTCTTTAGATGCGGTCTCACTCTGACATTTGATTCCCGAAACCTGGAGAAGAGCTTGTTCAAGTTTTTCTCCACAAGATTCATATCGACCAGAAGACAAGGTGTGTCTATCAAATCGATTGAAATTCCCTGTTCGATTGTTGATGTGGTCATCGTCTGTCTTCCTTGTGAATCATCAATAACCAGTGACTTTCTTAAAGGCGAGGACGCACTTCAGAAGTTTTGCGGGGCCGCCGCGGTACACAAAGTATCGAGCTTCCCAAACTGGATCGAACTTCTGTTTGTACTTTTGCAATCCTTTGTACGAGAAGCCCTTGTTCAAGTGCTCGCAGAGCAAGTAGAGTGCGCGCTCTTTTCGTGAGGCATCAGGACTGTCACCGACACCGGAGAGTGCAGCCAAGCCAAGATTGAAGTATCGATAACCGCGCTCTTTGTACGATTGTAAGAGCTTAAGGAATAGATAGTCCATTGTGCCTGAGGGAACTTCGTTGCGATGGCGCATCAGGTCAATTGTGATTTCGCCAGGATAGTATGATTTGGCTTCATTGACGAATGCGATAGACCTTCCTTCGGCGTTATTCAGGCAGATGAGCGGAGTCGTTTGAATGTACGATCTTTCGAATCGTCCGAGTGTGAAGTCGTGCTCTCCTCGACCTGGCAATGCGAGCCATTCGTTGGAAATTGATTCTACGGTGTCCATTAATTCAGCTGAATGAGGCGGGTCGTGGCGAACAAGGCTAAAGCCTTTGAACTTGTTTTCCTTGCCTTTGAAGTCTTTTTTCTTTATGGTTTCCGTAACGAATTTTTCGATGTCGACACGTGCCTCTTCACCAATTTTGACTTCGTCAAAACCAAGCGATTTGTAGAGATTTAAAAACTCTGGTTCTGCCTGCAGAAAACAGAGAAGCCAGCCGCTGTCTGTGACCCAATCGACAAATTCCTGAAGCGCGGTTTTCAATTCTTCTTCCGGTCCGACGGGATCCGCAAGAGCAACCACCACGTCATTTGCCACGCCGTAGGAAACAAAGCACTTTTTAGACTTTGAGAAAAACAGCGACTTATCCGGCATCATCTTGTAGAAGTCCATTGATGATTTGCCGTATTTTTCTGCGATTGAAAGTGCCAGTTTTCTCTCTTTTTCTTGAGTGTCGAAATGGTATTTGAGAGGGCGAAATAGACTGGTGACGATCAAAAAAATGGTGGTGGCGCCAGCGACATTGAGCGATTTGAGAAACCATTTCGCGTGATGGGTAGCGGGCACCAGGTCGGAATTACCGATCAAGAAAAAGCCATCGAGAGTCCGTTTTATCGAGTCCGCCATACTGAAGTCGATGCCGAAGTCTCGTTTGTCCATGACAAAGAACCCTAGAGTTCCATAAACCAGCGTAAGCAGAATGGTGCCAATCGATACGTAAATTCCTTTTGTGATCGACTGTCTTTCGCTCTTAACTGAAAAATCTTCACGCAAAGCGAAAAGCAGCATCGCCAGGGCGCCGAGTGCCCATACGCCGGGTCCCAGATCTTTATGTAATAGGTGTGTGGCAAAGGAGAGAGTTGTAATCGTAGTAGCTAGAATCCACGCGGTTCTCTTCCTTTCACTGAGATTGACGGCAAGATAAGTCAGTATTAGACCGAAGCAGACAATCAAACTCTTGGTTAAATGACTTTCGAATGGCAGGTAGGATGCGAAAGGGCTGTCGGATATGTCACCTTTGATTCCCAGCCATATATCGAGCAATCCAACGAAAGCAGCGGAGGCGGACACCAACTTTACGCCGATACCTTCAAGCAGCGGCTCCTTCTCTTCCGTATTGGTGAAGTTGCCTGCTGACTCCGGCTCTTCAACAGGAGGTGACTCGATCTCTGCTGCGGATTCGTCAGCATTCGCGTCAGGCTGTTCAGGTTTTTCTCTTGCGTTGTCGGACACGCCTATGCACCAAAGGGAGTCTGAAGATTGATTCTGCTTTTGAATGGTATATGCAATGGATTCCTGCGCGAATAATACCCAGAAGATCAATCTTTCAGTCAAAGAATAACAAAAACAAGTGTAAACTAATTAAGAGCATGGAGAAGATGATTGAAGTCAGCAAAGTCAAAAGCTAATAACTGCGCTCTTGCAGATCTTGCACTTTGCTTTGCGACTGAGTTTGTTGACTCGCTTAATAGCAAGTCTTTTAAAATTGAGATGGCGGAAGGATTCCGGAACGCATCTGGAATTTTTGAACAGATCCGAAGACAAGTAATCAGACAGATTGCAGTCCGTGTTGACATTGAGTTTTCATTTGCAGAACTTGTTGATGCCTATGAATTCTTGCTTGACCAGCGTCTTTCCATTAAGTCTGGTAAGTACGAGATCGTTCATTCCGAGAACGAGAAGCGCCGACACGGTGTCTTCTACACGCCCGACGCGTTGGCGCGAGAACTTGCAACATTGGCGCTACGCCCGCTTGTTCTGCGCGATGTTGAAATTAGTGAAAAGGACCTTTCGCTGGCATCAAAGAGTAGCAACGCCCTTGTCTCTGTTGAAGAGCTTCTCTCACTAAGGATTGTCGATCCGGCCATGGGCGCTGGAACATTTCTTCTGACGTCGCTGGACGTGTTAACGGATTGTATTTTTGCAAAACTCACTGTTGATAAGTTGGAGGCCGACTGGGAGGCTCTGCACAAGCGGCTTTTGAAAGATGTGGGCTTTTGTGGCGAAGTTGAACGGCTCAAATTTCTAGATGATAATGAGCTCAAGAAGCTTATTCGACAGGTCGTGGCGCACCATTGTCTGTACGGACTGGACGTTGATAGTGGTGCGGTTGAACTTGCCAGGATTGGTCTGGCAATGCGGTGTCTTTTGCCAGTTTCTACGGCAAGCGAAAATTTTCCGAACCTGCGCAGCGGCAATGCACTTTTGGGATTATGGCAAAGCTCTGATGTTCGCGCTCTTGGAAAAAACGCACGCGACGCAAATACTACGCATCAGGATAGGGACCTCCGTGATGTCGCATGTCTGCGTTACTTTTCGATACTTCTGGGCTCCGAGACTGAGGAGCTTGACCACAGACAAATTGCCGAGCAGATGAAAATATTTCATTGGGATTTGGAATTTCCTGAGGTATTCTCCGGCGAAAATCCCGGCTTTGATTTGGTTCTCACAAATCCCCCTTGGGAAATAGAAAAGCCGAATTCGCGCGAGTTCTTTTCTCGTTTTGATTCCGACTATATGTCTTTGAGCAAGCAATCAGCTCTCGTTCGTCAGGAAGAATTGATGTTGCGAGATAGCGCTATACGGCAGGAATGGAATCACTACGTTGCTTATCACGAAGGACTCAGTGAGTTCATCCAAAGGAATGCAAATTTCCAGAGCGGCGGTGACTCGAATGCTTACAAGCTCTTTTTGGAGCGCGGCTATCAACTGTTGCGTACTGGCGGCATAATGGCACAAATAGTACCTTCCGGAATTTACAGCGACAAAGGCGCGACCGCGCTTCGCCGATTGTTTGTCGAGAAATGCCGCTGGCTTTTCTTGCGTGGATATCACAACCGCGAGGGAATTTTTCCGATACATAAGTCATTCAAATTCTGCACGCTTGGAATCGTTAAGGGGGGACAATCGAATGTCGTCGATTGCGATTTCTTGCGCGTTTCGCCCGGCAATGTGAATGGCTCTTTTGAATACAGAGTTGACACCCTAACCGCGTTATCTCCGGAGCATCTCGCTTTTATGGAGACTCCTTACCCTTCTGATTTGTCGCTAATGGAAAGACTTGCAGAGAGCAGTTTGCCTTTGGGTTCTTTTCCGATTTCATTTCGACGCGAACTGGACATGACAAATGATTCGAAATTGTTTGTCGAGCGAACTTCAGCTCAAAGAGAGGGCTTTGCGCTAGATATGTTCGGGCATTGGCTGAAAGGCGACTGGAAGCCGGTTGGAAAGTTCGACCAGCGACACGCAGGAGAGATCGCGCTTTCTGCTGACGGAAAGACTGCTATTTCGGTTGATGATATCGAGCGTGTGCTTTTGCCCGTTTATGAAGGTCGAATGGTAGGCCAATATGATTGGGCTAAGAAAGCCTGGTTGCAGGGG
Source organism: Candidatus Melainabacteria bacterium (assembly GCA_012965515.1). Taxonomy (GTDB): domain Bacteria; phylum Cyanobacteriota; class Vampirovibrionia; order Obscuribacterales; family Obscuribacteraceae; genus QKMZ01. The sequence goes on from DTSE01000183.1 coordinate 8,689, forward strand.
AAAGGACGCCGCGCTGAGTGGTCGGAACTTCCCTTCGGTGAGAAAAAAATGTTGCCTCAGTACTTGCTTGACGTCGATACTTATGTTGAGATGCAGCCGGATAGAGGAGCAAAAGTAGCGTATCTGGCTGTAGGCGCATCAACGAATTCGCGCTCGTGCATTGCCGCAATGATTGGTGATTGGCCTTGTGGAAATTCCGTGCCTGTCTTAACTCCAGCGGAAGATGCAAGTGTGGTTAGACTTGAGTTTTTAGCCTCCCTTTTGGGCTGTCTCAATAGTTTCGTTTTTGACTATCTGCTGCGGCTGCGCTTGTCGGCCAATAATCTAAACTGGTTCATTCTCAAAGAGTGTCTGGTTCCTGATTTGATTCAACTGTCCGCAAATGAGCAGTTGCGGACAGCCGTTGCTGAATTGAGCATGCACCCCGCACTTCGAGCTGAAGGGATAGTTGCCGGCAATGCGGACTTCGTTCGCCGGATGAAATTGCGTGCGTTTATCGAGGCTACGATTGCTGCAGCTTACTGCGTTGAAGAGGCTGATTGTGAGGTTATTTTGCGCGGGTGCGAATTTGAAAGTGATGCCAAGCCTGGGCTGAGACCGTCGTCCGTGGACAAAGGTTTTCACCGCTTGGATTTACATCTCGAGCCGAAGTTCAGAGCACCTAGTCTTTTCCTCAACGCATTCAAGCTCTTGCAGAAGAAAGGCGCGATCTGGTTGTTCGACAATTTGGATTCGGATGATGTGCTGTTTTCCAACAAGAGTTTCGAACAGTCGATTGCTAAGGGCTCCCTTTCTATGCAACCGTCTCTGGTATCAGATGCGATATCAAAGTCTAAACTGAAAGTTGATACTAAGTTGGGACGGTGTACGGGTTTTGCGCTGGATTGTACGAATAGAACAGGCGATCCAAATGGGCTTCTAAACCGCATTAGAAATGCCGGCGCTCGAAACGGTTATCCGGGAAAGGTCCGCCAGATGAGCGCTTCTAGGTTACTTTCTTAGCTTAATAATCGGCTTAAAGTCTCAGCCAAGTGGGAATAGATAAGAAGCTAAATAGATAATCACTCATTATCTGACGCTTAATTGTGTATCTATTGGTTGGAGATGCCCCGGTAGCCCCATGGAGCCTGAAGACAAAGAGTTTTCGATTGAGGAGGACAAAACGCCGCGCGCGGGTCCGCCTCCCTCGGCGCAGGAGCTCTCGCAGGCACTGACTACCTCGTCCGGTGTGCGCTCCAAAGATGAGCCCCTGTCGATCGTTGCTGATTCGCTTGTTGGCGAGATTCTCGATAGTAAGTACGGCATCGTAAAACGTCTGGGAATTGGCGGAATGGGCGTAGTTTATCAGGCGAGGGATCTTTCGCTTGGACGAAATGTAGCAATCAAGATGATGCCCTTGCAGTCCGGTCACTCGACTCAGGATTTGCCGCGCTTTCAACAAGAAGCACAGACCATCAGCCGATTGAAGCATCCGAATCTAGTGACAGTATTCGAGTTCAACGTCAATAACATACCACCATATCTGGTGATGGAGTATATTGAGGGCAAGTCCCTCTCCGAAGTGCTCTCGTCTGAAGGACCTCTTGGATTGGAGCGTGGCATCAGCGTTTTGCGCCAGATGTGCAGCGCGCTTACGCATGCACATGAGAGCGGAGTCGTGCACCGAGATCTTAAGCCGGCCAACGTGTTGCTGCAGAAGAACACTGAAGTCGTTAAGATTGTGGATTTCGGCATAGCGAAAATTGTTCATCAAGATGACGCCGATGCGCAGAATTTCACGCGCTCAGGAGAGATTCTTGGCAGTCCTCTGTACATGAGTCCCGAGCAGTGTCAGGGCAAAAAGCTTGATCATCGTTCTGACATTTATTCGATGGGATGCGTACTCTACGCGATATTTGTCGGTTCACCACCATTCCAAGGACCGACTGCGTTTGAAACAATTCAGATGCACATGCATGAACAGCCTGTTTCGATCAGTTCCCGCAGAAGAGATTTGCCTTATGCGCTAGAGCTGGACTCAATACTCTTCAAAGCGATGGCGAAGGAGCCCGCTCAACGCTACCAGACAATCGCAGAACTCGACGAGGCATTGTCGAAGATTGGCCTGGAAGAAGAGATGGTCGGATTTGGCGCATTGAAAGCCATGATCGACCTCAACTTCAACAGGGCCGCTGCTAAAAAGAGCAGAGGTATGTCTGTTCGATTGTTTTGGCTTGTCACCATATTTAGTGTCGGTATAGGCTGTTTTGGACTGTGGCATGCGCTCGACCGGTATTTTGCTGAAGACAGTGTAAAGAGCTGGCCAGAGATGGACTACAGTGGACAGAAGAGTTTTGATGAAGGTGATTACACGCGCGCCGGGACATTCTTTACTCTTGCCTTGAAACAAGCTCAGCGCTCAAGCAACATGACTAGAATAAATGCTTCTCTAGAAGAATTGATCGATTTGAACGAAGTGCTGAAGAACCGAGACAAGGTCATTGAGTACCAGAGCCAGCATGAGAGTTCTCCTGAAGAGACTCAGATCGGTTTGCGCACCTACAGAATCGTCGCAATTGCGCAAAACTCACTGGCAGAGCTGGAGAAGCAAATCAATGCATTGCCTCCTCCGGGACCGGAGCGCACTAAACAAGCGCTGAAGTTGCAGCGAAAGCTGGCAGTGGTACTGGGCGATTGTCGCCAGCTCCTGGTCAGAAAAACAGACAGTCGCCAATTTACGATCATCCACGGACCCAACGCCATCAGATGCAAGGAAATTCTAATTAGCGCTCGGACGCTATGCAAACAACTCACGGGTGAGAAACACGCTTTGTACGGTCGTGTATTGCACACTCTGGCGCTTGCTTATCTGGCGACAAGTCAACCCGATTTTGCGGAGAAATGCTTTGAATCAGCAGAGAATCTGCTTAAGGATGCTCCGACTGTTTCTCCCCTCGAGCGTGCAGACTACCTCTGCTCTTTTTAGCAGTGATGCTTCTCACTTTTTTCAATTGCACGGCAACTCCGAGAAAGCAGTTCTCGCTTTGCAGAAGGAGTTGGAATTAGCTGGTGGAACGGAATCTAACAGCATCATTGCAGGATCTATCTGCTTCCAACTCGCAGAGTTGTACAACGCAATCGGCAATCACGAGCTAGCAAAAAAATACGCACAACTTTCGCAGGAGATATTGGAGAAAACACAAGAGAAAGAGATGGGTGTTACTCATTCTTTCCTGCTCTTGTACATGAAAGACTACGCTGCTGCGCTTGCGCCTGCGAAGCGAACCTTAGAAGAAGCAGAAAGAAAGGAAGTCAAAGATTATTGGGAGTTGACTTCATTACTCACAATTATTGCTACATGCTACAGTCACGATCCCAAGACTGCGCCGCGTGCGATTCCACTTCTCAAACGCGCTGCTGCCATAAACTTGCGCTGCTCAGAGCCGTTTGCTTATGTTCGCCGGTTGCAGAAATTGGCAAAAGTTTATGCAATCTGCGGAATGAAGAATGACGAAGTAAAAACGTATGATGAAACGCTTAAACACGCCGTTAACTTGTACGGCAGTAGAAGCCCAGCCCTGGCGTCTCTCTACAAAGACTACGCGACCGCGCTGTTGCAGTCAGGCGATATAGAAGGTGCCGAGAAGAGCTTGAACAAGACCATTGCAATTCTTGAAAATGGTTCTTCTTCGAGTCCTCAAATGAAAGATGCACTCTTGCAACTTGCAGACATTGTTCGCCGGCAGGGCCGAACCAAAGAAGCTGACGAATACCAGGCGCGCGCTGCCAGCATCAAGAGCGAAACGGGAACAACCAAGCAAGATCCGGATCTGGATGCGATCCCCAACTAATCGTCGGCATCTTGCAGTAACTTATTCAATATTTTGTACACGGCGACTGCAAGCAGAACCGGGACCACCCACTGCCAGGCAATATGATGCGCCATGTGGTTGTTGAGTTCGACCAGATATTTGGCAAGCATGAAAAATGGTCCATCATCTCTCATCTCGCTTGGATCGATTGGTAATGCTAAGCGTCCATACAGCGGTTCGAAGACGATCAGAGTAATTAGAACTGCAATCATTCTAATTTTGTCGTGCCCTGAGATCCTAAAGTCAGTTGCTTCGTTTGCGGGCGGAATTGATTTTAGAGAAGCATCAATCGGTGTTGACAGGACTGTTTTATCGTTGGATGATTTCGAGCCATCAATGCGGACGGCTCTGTTTGCATCCGTAACAAGAGTATTTGTGTCGAGGGATAATTTAGCGTTCAATCGAGCTGTTTCATCCGCAAAGTTTTCAATTGGTCCAGTAGCACTTTTGTCACCCGATTGACTCGACTTTTCAATGGAGTCATTTTCGGCTTCTTTTAG
>DTSE01000184.1 GCA_012965515.1 Candidatus Melainabacteria bacterium
TACGGCGCTCCATCCAACTTGGGCGCGTGCAACGCGCCGCCACGCTCCGCTTCACCCAAGTCCACTGTAGGGGAGGCATTCTTGCCGCCCGTGAATCGGCTTCGTATGCGGTTCTTTAGAGAAGCAGCATGTTCTACGATACCCCATAGTATTGGTCGGCAAAAAGATGATCGCTGTGCAATCCAGCATTGAAGCCGAATTGCACAGCGACCCAAGCCTCTTCTGCTTGTCGACTACCGCGGATTCCGATTGCGCCACAGAACTCCGGGGATAGAACCGGCGGCGAAAGCGGCATGGAGACCGGGGATGAGGATGAAGACGCTGGGCTGCCAGAAGCAAACCAACGTTGCCACCACAGCCAAAGTCCACATCACGTACAGCCCGAAGTAGCCAGTGCCTAGCGGAATGAACAACAGCTGCGCCTTTGCCTGCTGAAGTTCGATTCGGCTGTTCTTCTCCGAAAGCACATTGATCATGAACCCCGACCCTGCAAAGCAAAGAGCCGAGTAGAAGAGTGCAATGTGCTGAGCGATCGAACCGGCTTCATATTGGGACGGAACCCAAAGAAGCGACAGCGCCGCCAGAAAGAAGAAGTACACCGAAAGGCCCAGTCCATCGTAGGATGGCGCTGCCGGCTCAGGTGCGTCATTGCCGAACGCGATGGAATCGATTTCCGCGCGCTTGAACGGACGCTTCGTAACTCGCACGCTGACAGGATCGGTCATTGCGGAGAGCTGCAAAGCACGCGCATGCGAGATTTCGGTGAGGATCTCCCCGCATCCAGGGACGTCCACGAATACCAGCGCATAACGCCGATGATGCTCGAACACGGTCTTCGTGTAAGAGCGGCAGGTAGCAGCGCCCTCGTAGAGCACTTGCTTGTCGGAAAAGAAGAAGACATAGAGGAGAATCGGCGCCACGAAGGCAACCAGTCCTCCGAAAACGAGTGCGATACTCATGTTTTTCTTACCCCAGGCTTGCTGCAGGAAGCCAGCAATGCCGACTCCCTGCAGTTTTGGTGCGACTCAGGTTGTTGTTATCACAGCCTGTGCCGAGCGCTTAGTTGCGCCCGGGCAGACGATCGCGCAGCGAAGCCGGCACCAGAGAGAGAACGAAACCGTCGATGGCCGCCTGGTTCTTGTGATACTTCACACCCGCCCAGATGATGCCCACACCAAGTACGGTGAGGAAGAGCGGGAAGAGAACCGAACCGGCGAAGAGCGTAAACATCAGATGCCCCGCGTAATACAGCACGCCGAGCGAGCCGTAGACGAGGAAGACGCGACGCGACAAGAGCACCGACGTGAACATCAACCCGACGTTGACGAGCGCGTAGACAGCCTTGCCGAGCTCATTGCCCGAGTCCATCAGAGACAGCGAGAACCAGAACGCGCTCACACCGAACAGGTAGAGCCAGAACGAGTAATCGCCTTCACGCTTGCCGTCGACCAGAAGGCCGATGAAGGTGATGCCGAGGCCGAAGAGCAGGGTGACGGTGAGCTGCTGGTTCCAGAGCCCGAAGAATGAGCCCTGCCCCTGGAAGAGGAAGTCCACAGCCGTAAGCGACATCAACCACAGCGAAGCGGCGATGGGCGCGGTCAGGAAGGGGAACTTGAAGAACCGCAGCGCTACGAGCGCGGAGGCCACTGTCACGCCTTCCAGCAGGAACTGGAAGCTGTGATTGCTCATGTAAGTGGAGAGCGGGTAGCCCAGCGTCTCGGCGAGCGAGCCGAAGGCTACGGGCACCATTGTCACTGCCAAAGTGACGAGCAAGCCGCCCGGCACTTTGAGATTCTGCCCGAACCAGAGGCGAGCGCCTCCGAAGAGGAACGCCGCCGAATAGGCGACGGAAGTGGCGAGCACGGCGGGAGCGCCGAAGCGCGAGCCCATTTCCGCACCGAACCAACCCATGGCGATGAGCACCAGGACGGCACCGGCGTACCAGAAGAGATGAGCGAGGTCGAACTGCGGACGTTCCGCATGCCGAGCCTGAAGCGCATCCCAGAGAGCACCGGCTTGAGGCTGAGAAATCAACCCTTCGCCAGCGGCCCAATCCAAATCACCCTTGTCGACGGTCAGAGAGCGACGAGACGCCTTGGCCGCGACGGGGTTTTCTACGACAACTTTCGGTCGTTGCATGGAAAATCTCCATTTGCAGCTTCCCGTGTTCAGTTATGAGTGCCTAAAACTCCCCGCACGAATGTTTTTCGCACGTATCTCCCAGGAAGCCGAAGAGGTGGGGATGTTTAGTTGAAACTTTGTGTTCTAGGCACCGGTTTTGGTTGGAAAAGGAGGAGTTAATAGATTCAACAAAACAGGTTCCTTGATCAAGCAACATGTACTGACCTTGGTTTAGATCTAAAGAAGAAACGAGTTTTACAGGCTAAACGACATGGCCAACCCGCGCTACCAAATGACAACCCCAAGCACCGAAAACAGCTAGAACTTTTGATTTCGATTGCTAGTCACCACCATTCAGGGCACTTGACATTAAGCAGTGTCAAACCCTTTTCCAATTTGAGTTTCTCCATCTACTCCCCAAAACGAAATTTTTCGCAGTGGATGAAAGAACATGCATGCGCCACCACGCGCGCGGCAGTATTGCTTTATAGTCCCAAATTGGCTGCAAACTTCTGCACAGTTTCATGAATGCTTTCTTCAGGCAAATGCGCAAAACCCATCAGGTACTCGCGCTGCCGCGAATTGACTACATAGTGATGCGAAGTGCTTACGAGCGAAACTTCAGCAGTGCGAGCGGCTGTTAAGACCTGCTCTTCTTCAAACTCCTCGCCAAATCGCACCAACAAGTGCATTCCCGCCGTCACCGGCGAGATGTATATGCGCTTGCCGAATTGCTTTGTCACCGCTTGCACCAGAGCGGCTCTGCGTTTTGCATAAAACACCCGCGTGCGTTTGATGTGCCGCTCCAAGTGCCCTTCCTCAATAAAATCAGCCAGAGCCTTCTGTTCCAACAAAGGAAAATCGCGCTCAATCAATGCCTTTGCACGCCCGACCAAACGCACCATCCGACGAGGCAAAACAATAAATCCAATGCGTACGACAGGGTAGAGAACTTTCCAGAAAGTAGACAAATAAATCGTGCAATCGTGCTCATCAAGCCCTTGCAAAGACGGCATCGGTTTGTCGCCGTAGCGATATTCAGAGTCGTAGTCGTCCTCAAATATGAATGAATCTGTGCGTGCGGCCCAGTCGAGAAGCGCAATGCGACGTGGCAAAGACAAAACAACTCCGGTTGGATCGTGGTGCGATGGTGTCACGTAAACCAGCTTGACGCGCTGGTTTATGGACTCCAAATGTTCCACGATCATGCCTTGCCCATCAACCGGAATTGGAATAATCTCAGCACCATGAGTCAGCATGCTGCGGCGCGCGCCAGGAAAACCGGGATTCTCCAAGGCCACCGCATCTCCATTATCGATCAGCAGACGCCCCATCAAATCGAGCGCCCCCTGCGCGCCGGAAAAAATGGCGACGCGGTCGGGCGTGCAATTCACTGAGCGCGAACGAATCAGATAATTACAAATGGCTTCGCGAAGCGGCATGTATCCGAACGGATCGCTGTGATAGGCGAGCATGTTGCCGTCTTGATAGCGCGTCGCGCGATAAAGCATTTCCTTCCAGCGCGTGAGAGGCAATTGATCGACTGTCGGCGCTCCATAATTCAGTTCGGCAAACAGCTCGACAT
>DTSE01000185.1 GCA_012965515.1 Candidatus Melainabacteria bacterium
CCAGTCTGAAAAAGAAAGCCAATGAGTTTGAATCGGTCGTGCGCGTGAAACAAGTAGCTATTGCGCTTGCTTTGCCCATTCACATGTGGTTACCGGCTAGTGCTACAGCCAAAGTTATTGCCCACGAAAACGGACATATCGCAATTTGCAAGCACTTCTATTTAGATGCCGAAAGCTGCGCTCGAACCGCGGCTGAAGGTATCGTCAATCGCGAATTCTCAGGTGTAGGGGCTACGGAAGGTGAGAGCATGAGCAATGCACTGGAGTCCGCCAGCTCGGCCTTAACAGCTCCGTTTCGAGATTCTGTCATCTTGCCTGCCAATAGAGCCAGTTCCATCTATGACAAATTGACGAGACACGGACAGGCTGACACTAAGGTTGAGGAGGCAGTCAGAGCGGCGATTGCACAGGCGAAGTAAGTTTCGCTAAGTTCGGACTCGAAAATGTTGTCTGCAAAACAAAATCCGCCTTATCCGGACACAAGAAAGTTAAATCACCGTCACCTATCATATTGGCGCCGTTCGATCTGCGCCTGAATAGGGAAAGCTCAAAGTAGAGCAAGCGTGAGGTGCCTTTTCATGATCCTTAAGAGCAAAGCAAACGGCAATGCCAAAAAAAGAGGCAATGCGCAGAAGTGGATCATGGCGCTTTTGACGACGACATTTGTAGCTTTTCCTTCGTCAGCTCTTGCTGATGATGACATGTCGCAAAGTTCCGGCTCTACGCGCATTCAAATTCAGCGCCCGAAAGATCCATTGAAAGCAGGTGCTTCAGTTGACCGCGATCTTGGTTCTTTGAACAATGACGAAGCGGCTAAATTGCGTGCTATTTTTGCGCAACAAGGTCAAGGCAACAATTCTGCTGGTTTGCGCGGCAATGCCTTTCAGGATGACCAGAATTTCAGAGGGCAAACGCCCATGCTTGACCGCGTTTTGAAGGGGCAAAACAAACAGAATCAATTCCGCGCGAAAGTACAGGAGCAAGGTTCAGACAACGCGCCCTATATCTGGTGTCAGAGCGTGAATGGTGGATATTATGATGCCACCAACACCTACAAAGGTGTGGTGCCGGGCTACAGATTGAGAGAGCTGGGCGGCAAATTCGTAGACGGAACGCCGGTTCCGCGCGGTAACGTGAAAATGAACGAAGCTGGACACGTTTGGTGGCAAAAGGAGTTGAGCCCCAGTTTCGTGCGCTACTAGAATAGGTTTTCTATCTTTTTGATCGATGCTCGGCGGCAGATTTGTCGGCTCGAATAAGCTCTAAAAGATTGGCTAAATGCGTTCTTTCGTGATGATTGGGCGGGTAAATGCGCGCGGCAATTTCTTGCGCACTGAGCAGTTTTTCCTCTGCTTCAGGGAGTTTCTTCAACTGCAAGTACGCCTCTCCTTGCACCTTTTGGCAAAGCATCATTTGCTGCGGTCTTTCCGGATTGGACGATCCGCAAACCTCCTCGACCATGCGCAGATACTGCAAAGCTCTTTTCGGGTTATGGAAGACCGGTGACAAATACGACTGTGCCAGCCAGATAAGGCATTGTGACGTCTCCACCGAGAGGCTTCCGGTGAGCGTTTGTGCACAGCTTTCTGCTTGTTGAAACTGATCTTCGGCTTCTACGAAGTCTTTATTCATGTAGTTGAAGATGCCTTGTCGCAGAAGAACTTCGATTGTGATTCGCTCTTCTTCGAGATGATACTTTTTGACAAGCTCTCTGGCTTTTTCCAGTGGAGGCAATCCTTTGTCCCACTGTCCGCTTTCTCTATACATGTCTGAGATTGCTACTAAAAGAGTGGTCATTTGAATCCAATCGTTGGACTTTTCTCGTTCCATGACTTGAATTGCTCTTTCAGATTCTTCAATTGCTGCCTTTAGTTTCCCATTCTTTCTTGCTTGTCCGGACTTAATCAAATGTGCGTTAATCTCGCGCAATACCCTTGGTGAAACAGCTTTCGGCTCATCTTGCTCGGGGACGCCGACACGAAAAAATATGGCAACCAGCACCACCATAACCATCACGACGACCAGTCCAGAAACGAGAGGTAGACTCGCTTTCACTCGTTTTTTCTGAGATTGATGAGGTGTCGGTGCTTGGACCATTAACCAAACAGTGCTTCTACAAACAGCTCCGGCTCAAAGTCTCTAAGGTCGTCCATTTTTTCGCCCAATCCGATTAGTTTCACCGGAATGTTCAGTTCTGATGAGATGCCGAAAACGATGCCACCTTTGGCGGTGCCATCCAATTTTGTCAGAATTACGCCTGTGAGTGGGCAAACTTCGGTGAAGACCTCAGCTTGCTTCATGCCATTTTGCCCTGTTGAAGCATCCAGAACAAGGAGAGCTTCAAGCGGCAGCCCTTTGCCGTGCTTTTCGATGACGCCGCGGATCTTGCCGAGTTCAGCCATCAAGTTTGCCTTATTGTGCAAACGCCCGGCCGTGTCGATAATAATGATGTCGTAGTTTTCTTCCTTTGCTTTATTCAGTGCTTGGAAAACTACTGCGCCCGGATCGGAGCCGTCCGGCAGTCTGCAAATGTCTACTTGAGCGCGGTCCGCCCAGATTTCCAATTGCGATTCGGCGGCTGCTCTAAACGTATCGGCTGCAGCAACGAGAACCTTCTTTCCTTCCGATTTGAAGCGATAGCAAAGTTTTCCGATGCTGGTTGTTTTTCCGGTGCCGTTCACTCCGACGATCAAATACAAATTGAGCTTGCCGTCTTTGTATTGAAGCTTATGTTGTGGAGATTGTTTCAGTGTTTTGGCAAATTCGGCCTTAAGGAAATCCTCGACGTCATTGGACATCCAGTTTTTGCCTCTTGATTCTTTGCGCAGATGTTCAACCATCGTCTCGGCAGTTTTCACACCGATGTCGGCTTTGATCAATTTTTCTTCCAGCTCTTCCAAATAATCGTTGTCGATGGGACGCGGCGGCGATTTTGCGCGTGGTGGTGGAAAGCTGACTGATTGAGGCTTGCTAAGGGTACTTACATTTTGATTGGTGCCGGATGCGTTTTGAGAAACCTCAGAGCCAGAGGTTGAAACTTGAATGTCGCTTATGCTTTCTTCCGCTGAAACTTCGGTATCATCTGCCGATTCGCGCTCGAGAACATCGTCGACAACTTCATGGCGAGTGCGCTTCAGCGCTGATTTCAACTTCGATAGGGTGGAGCCCCAAAAGCCGGATTTCTCTTTCTTATCTTCTTCGTCCATGACTCGTCCCTAAGATTTGGTTTCTTCCAGCGACTCACCGCGTTGCTCAGCAGCAGCAGCAACTTGAGATGCATTGCGAATGTATTGCGGGAATTCACCTGTCTGTCTGAATTCTTTGGCTTGCTCGGAGAGATCCGCAAGTACGCCGTTAACGAATTTGGCTGCCTTTTCGTCTGCGAAACGGTGGCAGAGTTCGACTGCTTCACTGATCGCTACGTTGATGGGCACTTCGTGAATGAAGAAAGCCTCGGCGCACGCCAGTCTGAGTATGTCGCGGTCTATCGATACCATTCGTTCGACATTCCACTTCGAACGAGTGGATTTTATGTACTCGTCGATTTCGACTTTGTGCTCACTGTAAGCGTTGAGCAGTGTAAGCAGGAAATCGCGAATTTCTGCGTGCGAGTACTTCTCGAACGTGGCCCTATTTGTGTGACCGCACTGTTTGCACGGAATATTGATCGAGGACGAACCGCTTGCCAGTGTCATCTCGGGAACATCCAGCGCTTCTGCTACCAAATGCAGAGCGCGTTCGACTTGAGCGATTTGCTCTCGCAGTTGTTCCGTCGTCAAAGCGACTGGGTGCAGCACCTGCGTCGAGCGCGAATTGTCCGGGTGTTCCGCTTCGATGTTATGCAGCTCGAAATTGGTCTTTTCGAGGATGGCACCGGCATCCAAAAGATTCTGCTTGGCATAGTCGGCCAGCATTCGTACGGTCTTTTCAATGAGAGCGCCCATTTCAAGCGCTTCGCTGCCGGCTCTCGTCTTGGGCAATTGCGGCATTAGGATTACAGCGATTTCTCGGGCAACGCGCCGGGCGGTCATGATTGGTCACTCATATATGGGATGCCAGTAGAAGCAAGTTGCCATGTTACCATGGTCCGGTATTCAGCTGATTATGGTATGGACAGGCTTTTCATGCCTTAGTTCCAGATTATTAGTCGGCGTCACTCAGTGGAATTTGCGAATTTTGCGCATTACCGGCGGCACAGCAAGAGGAAGGAGCGTCGAAAGTCCAATCGGGCTGGAGATTCGCCCAACCGGCGCGAAGGTCAGGCAGGCGCTGTTTAACATCCTCGCCTTTCGAATGAATGGGGCGAGATTTCTCGACATTTGCGCCGGGACTGGCCTGGTTGGTATCGAAGCGTTAAGCAGAGGCGCCCAGTCGCTGATTTCAATCGAGGAGAACCGGGCCGTGGCGAAAGCCGTGGAGAACAGCCTGAAAAAGCTCAATTTAGAAGGTGAAGTGATTTGCGGGGATTGGAAACGAGTTTTGCCAATTCTCGAACCAAAATCATTCGACATAATTTTTGCCGATCCGCCGTACAAATCTCCATATATCAAAGACATACCGTTGTCAGTGGAAAAGCATGACCTCTTGGCCGACGGCGGTCTCTTGGTAATCGAGCATTTGAAAGGCTATAAATTCTCGCAAGAGTGCGCAGTATTGACTCTCCAGTCAACTCGCAATTACGGTCAAACCAGTTTGTCGTTCTTTTCAAAGGGCGAAGACAGTGAGTAGAGCAAACAAATCCGCCGTTGCGCAAATGCTTTGTAACTTAGTTCGCGGCAGAACTGGTAAGCTATTTAGCCAGGATCTGCCACTAGACTCATGACCGATACGACACAACAGGCACAGGGAACAGGCCACATACGAATTGGCGAGCTTCTCATGCAGTCGGAAATTCTCTCTTCCGACTTCATAAGAGACGCGTTGGAGCGCTTCGAGCAGCGCGGGTTGCCGATTGGCAAGGTTCTTGTCATGTCCGGCTATTTGACCGAAGCGGAACTGCGTCAAGCGCTGGAAGTGCAAAGCCTGGTCAATGACGGTCATTTGCCTTTGGAATTGGGCGTCACTGTTTTGCGAGTTGCTCACAAAGAACACATTTCACTGAACGACGCGTTTCAGCGCTCCGGCTTGGTGCAGCCTGAAGATCAAGAGACAAACCGGCTGGGACAACTGCTCGTTGCTGCCGGAATCGTCACCGACAGAGATCTAGAAGAAGCGTTGCAAATCAATGTTCGCACCGGATTGCCGCTCGGGCATGTTTTCTGTTTCCATGGTTATGTTTCCCAAGCGCTTCTCTACACCGCGCTGCAAGTCCAAGAATCCATTCGTCGCAATGCTATCGGCAGACCTGAGGCCATAGCGGGACTCAATGCTGCGGCAAAACGTGAGCGCAATTTAGAGCGTTTGGAAATCAACAAAGGCTATCAAAAGTTGCCCATGAAGCAAGCTTTGCGACTTGGTGAAATGCTAGTCGAGGCACGCGTTTTCGTCGACAAACTCTTGCCAGATGCGCTTGTGCGTTCGTTGCAATTTCAAAAGCCGATTGGAGAAATTCTCGTTCAATCTCACTTTGCGACACCGGAATTAATCGATGCCGCAGTTGAGATGCAAGAAATGATCGACAACGGTTGTTTGCTTCAGAACATGGCAAACGAAGTTCTTCTGAATATGCGGGCCAGCGATGTTTCTTTTGCCAAGGCGCTTGGTCAAGCCTGTACTTTCCGCCACCGCAACAATCTGGCGAAAATTCTCGTCGAGCTGCTTGCCGCCGCTCAAGCTGTCACTTTAACGAAGCTGACGAAGGACATTCAGGAACGTCTCGAGGTTAACTACAACCAGATCAATGACGTAAGCAAACAGCTGCTGGAACACGAATTAGTGGATCCTGAGCTGCTTTTCGCTGGTATGCGCTGCGTATATTTGATCGACGTCAAGTTTATAAATCTTGAGCAAGCGACGATCATTCTGGAGATTGTCGGAAAAACGCACGATTCAGTCGACAATGTTTTGCACACGCTCGGGTGGACTGCAAGAACGAGACTGCGTGAACCGAAGGGTCCGCAGTAAGCCGATTTGCCTTAGCTGCAGCAATCAGTGTTCGGCGGCGGTAATTCTTCCTTCTGCGCTTGTTCGCTCCCTGCAAGCTGATTGTTATTTCCTTTATTCTGTCCGTTCATCTCAGGTGCAATCGCCATGCGACCTGTCGTTGTGGACGGGTATTTCAAGCGCTCGTGGTGCAGTGTTCTCCACACGCGAACAAATGCCTGGCGAACCTTGATCAGCTCTTGATAGGTAAGAGAAGACTCGTTGAACTGTCCATCTTCCCATCGGTTTTGGAAGACCTTATCGATTGCAGACTCGACTTCCTCTTGGGTCGGATCATGCATGCTGTGCGTTACTGCTTCAGACACGTCAGCAAGCATTACGATGGCCGTTTCTTTTGATTGCGGCTTGGGACCAGGGTATCGATAAAATTTGGAATCGACATTTTCAGCCCCGTCGCGCACACATGCCTTGTGATAAAAGTACGCCATAAGCGATGTGCCCTGGTGCATGGGAATAAAGTCCTGGACGGCTTTCGGCAGCCGGTACTTCTCAGCCAGATCAATGCCGTCTGTGACATGTGCCAGAACCCGCTCTCTGCTTTCTTCCGGTGTCATGTCATCGTGAGGATTTTTCGCACCCAACTGGTTTTCAATGAAGTATTTGGGTCGCGCCATTTTGCCGATGTCGTGATATAGAGCGCCCGCACGTACAAGATTAACGTCGCCGCCGATGGCTCGTGCACCGCCTTCGGCAAGGTTTGCCACAGCAAGGCTGTGTTGATATGTCCCTGGCGCATTTTCTTCGAGTTGTCTGAGCAACGGTTGTTCCGCATCAGTTATTTCAGCAAGTCTCGAAGGAGTGACCATTCCAAAAATGCTTTACCGGTCCAAGAAGGGCAAGCTTCCGATTGCCAGCATGCACGAAACGACGCCTGCGAAGAGTTCGAACAGTGTCGGGCGACCCAGATGGTGCACGGAGTCTAAGCCGTTGAGAAGTATCGAGGAGAGAATGAAAGCTATCGCTTGAGTCATCCCGACGACGACTCCCGTAAGCATCAGCGAATTGCGGTGCTTCGTGTAACAGATTACTGCCGCTGCGGCCGCTGTGCTCAAGGCGATCAAATGGCGTCCTTCGATGAGCTGCGCTACGGCAAGAATGATTATCAATGGAATGGTCAGTGCACTAGAGACCCTTCGTCCGAAAAATATCGTCCAAACTAGTGCCGCTGCCGGTAGTGGCACGAATTGCGGATAGTTGTCTCCGATCAAACTTGCTGCTGTCGCCACCGCGATAGCAACTGCGTACATGAGCCCAATTGAGTTTGTTTGAAAGAGGTGGCGCGCATCAAATGTGTAGACGACTCCTGCAGCCAGCGCAATAGCTGCCAGAAGCGAAATTCCCAGACCCATGATCATCGGCAGTCTATTGGTTTGAGCCATGCCCAATTCACGAAGTGTCTCGACATCAGCTTGTGTAAGCAACTGATGTTTTTTCACGATCACGGAGCCTTTGGTAATCAATCGGTAGACTGGTGTTACATGTGCAGCACTCTGTTCTGCTTTCTCGGCTGTCGCTTCTTCGTTGATCTGAACGTTAGGTTGCAGTGCCGAGGCTATTAATTGCGCCGCTTTTACTTTCCTTGCAGGCGGCCACGCCTCCGGCAAGAATTCCACAATCATCGGCTCCCATTCTGCACTCGCATCGTGCGGATAGCGCTTATGAACGGCGAGCAATTTGTTGGTCGCTTTTTCTATTGTTGCTTTGAGTGTCTGAACTTCATCTTGCGGTACGGTCATCGCCAGATAAATGGTCGCATCCAAAAGCTCGGGCTTTTGTGTCTGCATCTTTTGAATCACAGCCCTCTGTGCTTTCAACGTTTCGACCAAATGAGCGTTGGTGGCTTGCGCGCTCAATTTGTTTAACTCAGCATCGAACTGTTCTCGATCGGCAGTCAAAATGGAAGCGTGCGATATTACGGCGTCTCGGGATGCTTGGTCCATATGTGACCAGCCGGACTCGTCGAAATAGACTTTCAAATTGGCAAAAATTTCGTCGAGGCGGTTTTTGCTGACTTTGTCGCCGCTTCTATCGACGGAGAATACCGGTACGACGCCGCGCTGCGCCCTTTCTCGCGCCAATGACGTGGCGGCAAAGTCCGTCACTCTGGTATCCGCAGTCGATTTGATGGTGTTTTCTGCAAAATCGCCTGCACGCAATTCGGGGCGCACTACGTAAGTGGTGACCAGAGCAAGGAATAGAAGCGAAAAGCCAAGAATCCCCATCGTCAGCCAGTTGAAGAAGCTGCGCCCGGTGGGAAAAATATCGTGGTGTATTTCTGGATGATAGACCGGTAAAGGCGCGGTCTGAGCGGTTACCGATTTTGCATTATAAGACGCCATATTCCTGACTGGCATTCATGCGGGCAGTAAAACGAGCCATCTGAATTATGCCCTAAAGTGCATATCTATTTATGGTTTTTGCTCTGCTTTTGGTGACGCTTTTGCAGGTTTTCCCATTTTGATGAGAAACGGCTGGGGGTATGCGAGGCACGAGCCTGTTTCAAACACCCCGAAACGCACACCAGGCTGGAAAAACTACCGATTGGACGGGGCTAGTCCAGATTTACTTTCTTCTTCACAGTGTAAACGCGCTTGTCCTGCGACTCATGATATGTCCGCACCAGGATCTCAGCCAAAAGACCCATGAGGATCAGCTGAATTCCTACCATAAAGAACATGGAGACGATGACTGGCAACGGCGTTTCAATAAAGGAAGTGCCATACCCATACTTGAGGACAACCATCCAGACAAAGGCGGCAGCGCAGGCTACAAGCGACCAGAGACCGGCGGACCCGAAGATGTAGATTGGCTTTGTAAGGTAAGACGACATGAACTTGATTGTGATCAGGTCCAGAACTACCTTAATAGTGCGGTTGATGCCGTATTTGGACTGTCCGAACTGACGAGCGTAGTGGTTGACCGGAATTTCCGTTACTTTTGCGCCCATCCAGGTGGCATAAATCGGCACGAAGCGGTGCATTTCGCCATACAGGCGCACACCTTCAAGAACTTCTCGGCGGTAAGCTTTCAATGAGCAGCCGTAGTCATGGAGCGGTACACCGCTAATCACGGAGATGATTTTGTTGGCTGTCCAGGAAGGAATCAGACGTAGCATTAGCCCGTCTTTGCGGTTTTTCCGCCAACCGCTGACGCAGTCGTAGCCTTCTTCCAGCTTTTCAATAAGCCTGTCGATATCGGCCGGATCGTTCTGCAAATCGGCATCCATCGGGATGATGATGCTGCCTTTCGCGTGGTCGATACCAGCCGACAGAGCGGCGGTTTGCCCGAAATTTCTTACGAAACGGACAATCTTGATTCGCGTGTCTTTGAGCGCGATTTTTTCCAGTTTTTCAAAACTTCTGTCTTTCGAGCCGTCATCCACCAAAACCACTTCCCAGGTTCGCCCCAGTGTTTCGGCGGCGGCAACGATTTTTTGATAGAGAAGGTCAACATTCTCTTCTTCGTTATACACCGGTATCACGAGCGATATGCCAGGTCTGTCCGGATGCGCCGCAATTGACTTGCGGGTGCCTTCCGGGGCAAAAGTGAGCGTTTGCGCCTGTGTGTTGAAGTTTATGTCGCTTCCTGTGGTCATCTCTATGGAGCCCTTTGTTGGTCACACACATTATCTTGCAGTTCTCTTGACTGGCGGGCTCACCTTGAGATCTTTTCATGATGAGCGTTACAGGAGGAAAGGCATGATTGCTTTGCAATAATTAGATGAACCCTGACCAGCGCAGTGGCGGCACATTGAGAAAAACTCATTTTTGCATTTGGCGAATATTGACTAGATTTCTCTTATGTAGAAACACCGGGTCTCCAAAGACGGTCTTTTCTTCTAGCCGGCCTTAACTTCAGATTTTCGGAAACGTTCGCGAATGACTATTGTTCCAACAAATGGTGAGAAGAAAGACAAAAAGGATGGCGCGTCGCAATCCAAGCCCGAAAAGCTGGAAAAGCAACCGATTGCCGAGCGCGATATGAAGGCCAAGGCCAATCGCACGCAGGTCCTCTCAGCTAAAGAAACAGCCGCGGACCTGAAGTCCGATGCCACTTTGCGCCCGCAGACACTGGTTGAGTACATTGGGCAAAGCCGTCTGAAAACGATGCTTACTATGTCCATCGGCGCCGCAAAGTCGCGTGAAGAGGCGCTCGACCACGTTCTTTTCTATGGACCTCCCGGTTTGGGAAAAACCACTCTCGCGCGCGTAATTGCCAATGAGATGGGCGCAAGAATTCACATGACGTCCGGTCCGAGCCTGGAGCGCCCTCGCGACATCATCGGTCTTGTGCATCAATTGGAAGCCGGAGATGTTCTCTTCATCGACGAAATCCACCGCCTCAGTCGTGTTGCCGAAGAGCTTCTCTACCCGGCAATTGAAGATTTTGTGATTGATCTGACTTCAGGAAAGGGACATGCAACCCGCACGATGCGCCTGCCTTTGCCGAAATTCACACTGATAGGTGCGACGACCAAGGCAGGGATGATCTCCAACGCCTTGCGCGATCGTTTTGGTTTTGTTTTGCGCCTGGACTTTTATTCGAAAGAAGAACTCTCCCAGATCGTTGCCAGAACCGCCAAGTTACTAAATGTTCCGATGACAGACGACGCAGTGGTGGCAATCGCAGGCAGAGCAAGAGGCACACCGCGTATTGCCAACCGCCTTGTGCGGCTGGTTCGCGACTATGGACATTTTCAAGGCGCCGAGACTGTTTCCGAAGACATTGCTGTGGCAGCGCTTGACTCTTATCAGGTCGATGCGTTCGGACTCGATGCCACTGACAGGCGCATGCTGGAAATTTTGATCGAACATTATCAGGGTGGTCCTGTTGGAATAGAAACCATCGCCGCCACTCTAGGAGAGGACTCCGACACGCTCGAAGATGTCTATGAACCATTCCTGATTCAGGCTGGATTCATTCAAAGAACTCCGCGTGGACGTTGTGCGACTCCGCAAGCATATACGCATTTAGGTCGAACACCGATGAACCATCACCTCGGCGCGGGGCAACTGGGCATCGAGTTCAACAAGGAGTGAAGATTTAGCTGTGGGCTGTTTTGCAAGAGCACCGCTTTTCCTCTGTTGTGCTCTCGTCTCTGTTTTTCTAAATATCTCATCACTGCAGGCATACGCCGAGCCGGTAGACGCCGCCAAAACTGCTTCTCCTGTGCAGTCGAGCAAACCAAATGCTCGCATAATCGAGCGCGGTGCCGGGCCGATTGACGAATCTTTTGTTGTCGGCAAAGTTAAGTCTGTCTCTGCCGCGAAACTAGATCGACTGCTTCTGGATAAGACCGGCATGGTCAGCAACAGGCAAACTGTTGAAGTGGAAGTTACTGAAGGTCCTCTTTCCGGGCAGACCTTCACCGTGACCAATGAGATTACCGACAATCCATCATTCAACGTTTCGGTCGTTCCCGGTCAGGAAGTAATACTGTCCGTGGTGACAGGCGGCGGAGAGCGCGAGGTGAATATTGCCGACTATCACCGTGCTCCAATCATCATTGGATTGGGAGTGATTTTTCTGGCGGCATTTCTATTTTTTGGTGGCAAGCAAGGTTTTAAGTCGCTTGCCGGCTTAATTGCCACGGTCGCTTTAATCGCATATGTCTTGCTTCCTATGAGTTTGAGCGGTTTCGACCCGCTGCTGGTTTCGATCTTCATTTGTCTTGCCGCTGCCTCGTGCAGCATGTTCTTTGTCGCTGGTTTTTCACGCAAAGCTTTTGCTGCCGTAATCGGCACCGTAGGTGGTGTAATCATCGCCGGTGTTTCAGCGGAGCTTGTAATTGCTTTTGCTCCGCTGACCGGTCTTTCCAGTGAAGAGGCTCAGATATTGCGAGGATCTCTGGACAACCAAAGACCGGTTTTCTTCAGCGGACTTCTGGCGGCCGGCATGTTGATAGGCGCTCTCGGCGTAATCATGGACGTGGCCATTTCAATTTCGTCCACTGTGACAGAGGTGGCCCGCACTGCCGCTAATCCAAGTTTCAAGCTGCTCTATGGCGCCGGGATGAATGTCGGTCGTGACATCATGGGCACTATGACAAACACGCTGGTGCTGGCATATGCAGGTGGCGCGTTGCCACTTTTGCTGCTTGCCAGGCAGATGCCCTCAGCCAAGTTAATCAATCTTGATCT
Organism: Candidatus Melainabacteria bacterium; assembly: GCA_012965515.1. Taxonomy (GTDB): domain Bacteria; phylum Cyanobacteriota; class Vampirovibrionia; order Obscuribacterales; family Obscuribacteraceae; genus QKMZ01. Next base: position 12,243 of record DTSE01000185.1, read on the forward strand.
GTTTGCAACAGAAATTGCATCAGCCCTGAGTGGCAGTCTGGGTCTGGTTTTTACTATCCCACTTACAGCTCTGGTCTCAGCTTATCTGATAGGACGCGCTGGAAACACCACTTCAATTTCAGGTAAAAAAGGGAACGAGGATGAAGGCATTCGGATTGAGGACATGCCGGAAGGCGGTGCGTTGACACCCAGCAATGACCAGTCAGAGGGAATTCGATGAAAAGAATTCTCTATGGATTTGGATTGTTTTTCGTGGCTGTCGCGAGCATTCTCTGGGGTGGATTGGTCTTTCCGATTGTCATGGCGTTTGCCTGTTATTGGGGCGGCAATGAGTTCGTCAATATGTCCAGGGCTAAGGGGTTTAAGCCTTCGCCGCGAATTGTCAAGGGTATGATTCTGGCATTTTTTGCCGTTGCTGCCCTACCCGTCATCCCGGGGCTCAATATCCCTTGTACTTATCCACTTGAACACTATCCGCTGCTTTTGACCGTGGGCATTTGCCTCTCGTTCTTTCGTCTTTTGTTTCGCCATGAAACTCCACCAGCCACTATTGCCGATATTGCGACCACGATCCTTGGTTTCATCTATGTCGGTTTTCTTCCCAGCCATCTGGTTTTGCTGAGAAACCTTACCGCCCCCGGCGTCTCCCAAGCCGTGAATCCCCTGCAGCAACCCGGTCTGGCTTACGTTTGGGTGTGTCTTTTCATCGTTTGGGCGACAGATGTGTTCGCCTATTACGCCGGCAAGAAGTTTGGCAAGCATCTCCTTTACCCGCAGATTAGCCCGAAAAAGACGATAGAGGGTGCAGTTGCCGGTCTACTTGCTTCAATATTTTGGGCGACGGTAGTGGTTTATGCCGCTGACAATTTCCTGTTTGTAAACACTCATCCATTTCGCGACAAAATCTGGCATGCGCCGCTGATGGGGCTTTTTGTATCGATCGGGGCGCAATTGGGCGACCTTTGCGAATCACTTCTCAAGAGAGATGCCGGGATGAAAGACTCCAGCGACGCAATTCCCGGCCACGGCGGGCTTCTGGATAGGGGCGACAGCCTGATTTTCGGCTCTCCAATTAGCTACTATTGGATATGGATCGTTGTTTTGGGACATTTTTAAGCGAGCAGGAGACCCTGAGCGCTATGTATGATATGTTCTATAGACCTGCCCTAAACGGGCGCGTTCTTGGAGAGGTGGCTGAGTGGTCGAAAGCGGCTTCCTGCTAAGAAGTTGTACGGTCAAAAGCTGTACCGAGGGTTCGAATCCCTCCCTCTCCGAATCTTTCGAATTGAATTGATCAGATATTTTGCAGCACAAGCGACGCGGGCTGCTAAAGTCTTTGGTATCTGTTGTTTTTCAGTCGGGCATTCTGTGACTGATGCAGCAGCGATTACACGCATCTAGACGAGTAAGATGTCCGAACTTGCCCTGGTTATTCCGGTCTATAACGAAGAAGGCACCGTCAAGGATGTTATCGACGAGTGGTATTCGATGTTGCTTGGGCAGCAGATCGATTTCAATCTATTTGTCCTGAACGACGGCTCGACCGATGGCACTAGAGCAGACTTGGATGAGATGCAAGCGAAGCTGCCCTTGCTGAAAGTCATTCATAAGGAAAACAGCGGGCACGGGCAGACTTGTATTGCCGGTTATAGAGCTGCAATAGACTCCGGAGCAGTCTGGATCATGCAGATTGATTCCGATGGGCAATGTGAGACAAAATACTTTCCGGAGTTTTGGAAAGCGCGCGAACAAGGCGTTGCCGTCATGGGCTTTCGAGTCAATCGCGATGACGGATTGGACCGTACTCTTATCTCCAGAGTTTTGACCTTCACAATTTTTCTGCTGTCATCAGTTTACGTCAAAGATTCCAATGTCCCATATCGTTTGATGCATCGTATCGATCTGGCGGAAGTAATCAGCAAAGTTCCACCGACGTTTTACCTCGCGAATGTGCTTGTCTCGCTGATTTACCAAAAGCGTTTTCGAATAAAATGGCTGTCGATCGGTTTTCGCGAAAGACCTACCGGTAAGCCGAAAGCCAATCATGCCCGCATGTTGGAGCTGGCTTTCGATTTGATGAAAGATATTGTTGCTATTCGAAGTAAAATTTAGACGAGAGTTCTTGGCGTTGGCGCAGTATGCAAGTTGATTATCTAATCGTTGGATCTGGTTTGACCGGTGCCACAATTGCGCGCACTCTCAAGGATGCCGGGAAAGAAGTTCTGGTGCTGGATCGCCGCTCTCATCTTGGCGGCAATGTGCATGACACATTTCACCCTAGCGGCATTCGCATACACACTTATGGTCCACATTATTTTCGAACATCATCTGAAGCGATTTGGAATTTCGTCAATCGGTTTTCGAAATTCTATAAGTACGAGGCCAAGTTAAAGACTCTGATAGACGGAGAGTTTCAGAACTGGCCGGTTTCAAAAGACTATGTAGAAGAACTTTGTGGCAAGGATTGGAAACCTGGCTTTACAGGAACTCCCTCGAATTTCGAAGAAGCATCACTTGCTTCCATGCCACAGCCAATCTATGAAAAGTTTGTCAAAGGCTATACGGAAAAGCAATGGGGAGTGAAAGCGACAAGCCTTTCTGCCAGCCTCGCTCGCCGCTTTACGGTACACAAAGGCGATGACCCACGCTTGATGCCTCACAAGTATCAGGGCATACCGGAAAACGGTTATGCTGCCTTCATGACCAGTATGCTCGAAGGTATTCCTCTCGAGTTGAACATCGACTATCTCAAAAATCGGCAGCGATTTGAGGCGCGCAAATTGACCGTCTTTACCGGTCCAATTGATGAATACTTTGACTTTGACCTGGGGCGTTTGGGGTATAGAGGTCAGCAGCGACAGCACCAGTATCTGAGTGATGTTGATGTGTATCAACCCTGTGGGCAGGTCAACAATCCCGACCCGAACAATGGGCCGCATGTGCGCATTCTTGAATGGAAACACATGATGAATCCGGAGCTCACATCACAAATTCAAGGAACTGTAATTACGAGTGAAACTCCCTTCACGCCAGAGGATGCCGAGCAGTACGAGTATCCATTTCCTGACAGTGCAAACGATGCGCTGTACCAGCGTTATAGAGAGCGAGCAGACCAGATCCCGAAACTGTTGATTGCCGGAAGACTCGGAGAATACAAATACTTTGATATGGATCAAGTAATTGCGCATGCTCTGATGCTTTGCGAAAAAATTCTCTCGATGTACGAGAAGTAAAATCAGTGAGAGTGTTTCTCTAGTGAATGAACGCACTAGAATTGATCATTAGCGCCTTAGACAATGGCCGCTCCGCTGCCACAGGCAGGCTCCAAATCGGCGATGTTTTGTCTTTCCAGATCGCATCGGTATTTTTGATGACGAGAACGTCGATGTGATACTTTGCACAAATGTCTTTCACTTGTTCAAGCGTCAGTCCAGGTCTAAACATGGACTCAATTTCGTTTGCGACCGGCTTGTATTCTTCCTTGGTCGGACCGAAACAATAGCCGTTGCGCTCATCGGATGCGGCTGCTTGGCGATGAGCATACAGTCCGCCTATCATTTTTCCGCCCGGATTGTGTTGAACGACTGCATCAATCTTTGTGCGTCTATTTAGTTCTGCATACACGGCCCGCAGGTCATATAAAGCGGTACCACCAAAACTGGCTGAAGCAACGCGTGTGAGATAAAGATCCGCACCGCATGTAAGAACGCCGATTGCGATGAGACCTTTCAAAAGGGGTGTCATCTTGGCTTTTGGATATTCGGCCTTGCCTATCATTAGCATGTAGTTTGCCGCCCACAATATGCAGGCGAAGAGTGCTGGAATAACAACTCTCCAACCGAAGTCATTGCCCACCACGGTAGACCTTACGAAAGTGCTTAGAACAAGGCAGACAGTGAACATTGTGATGAGAAATTGCTCTCTTTCAGTGATCTTCTCTTTGAACCGAAGTCGCCAATATTGAAGTGTTGCTGCAAGCACAAAGCCCATGCTGTAAATGAATGAAAATGGGAAGTAGACGATTTGCAATAGCAGATACAAAATACCTTGCTGTTGAACAAATAGCTGGGGCAGCGGATCTAGGTACTTAACCGCAAGCTTGAGGGGGAAGCCTTTTTGATGATTGGCGTGCACAATTTCGCGAATGATGGGAAATGCAAATGCCAATCCAAGACCACCTACGGCAAACATCGATATGATTGATAGATTCGATTTTCTCAAGGCAGAAAAAAATAACCAGCCAGCGAACGTGGCTGCCAGTGCGAATGCAAGATAGACAGACTGTCCTAGTGTGCTTGCAGCACAAAGCCCAGCCAGAAGAATATGGATGAACCATTTCCCAGAGAATTTTGTCTTGCTTGCTTCCATGTAGAGGAACATGCAAGTCAGCATCGCTACGAATGCGGCAATGTGGTGGGGTACCCAATAGGTGGAGGTGGTGAAGGGAAAAATTGTGTCGAAGGAGCAAGCAATGATGGAGGGCAAATTCTCAATGTTGGCCATCATGGCCAGCAAGTTCAATGGCAGGGCGACCAAGACGTACATGTTGCCGACCAAAAGAAAAAGCATCGCGAAAAGTGCGATGCTTTTTCCTGTGTTTTTCACAAATCGAAAGTAGCGAGCGCAGAATGCTGTTGCTGCAACCAGAACCAAGCTAGTCCAAATCGCGCCGCCGATGACCGCAGACCGAGCGTCGAATGGAGTTCCGATAATCTTGGCTATCATGGCAGCCTCGAGGTGCCAGAAATAGTAGTAGAAAAGAACTTGTGGATGTCCCGGATAGAACATTGGATTGGTCGGCGGCACACCTGTTCTGCAGATTGCATCAGCTATGGAGATGTGCTTTAGGAAGTCGCCGGCTGTCGATGGAAAGTAGAGAGAGTTGCCGATTTGCACGTCTGCGATCATCAAAAATGCAACCAAGCACCAGGCGGTAATCCCGAGTGAGATTGCGCCGGCAGAAAGCTTCAGCTTCCGTTCAATTTTGAGCAATTCACGCAGTTTTCGGTGAATTTTTATCAGCACGATCAAGAAGATGGCGCTGGTTGCCATGGATATTTTGGCAATCGCATCTACCCCGAATGCGCTTGCGCAAAGATGATTCAGTACGGGCATGACTCCGACTGCCAACATCATTGATAGTTGCAGTTGGGTGCCTAAGGTCTTTGCACGAAAGGAAAGGGCGTTGGAGAAAAAGCCGATCAAATAACCTTGACTGATTTGCACCGCTGCCCAGGCCAGCAAGGCCAATGCGCTTCCGCATAGATCAAGCAGCATGAAGTTTGTCATAGCCAGAAAACCAAAGTCCGTCAATTCCAAGGGTGATGGACAATACAGTTTAGCTGAATTAACGCTCCATTGGGCGCGGAAAGACCAACAGAGAGTCGCGAATAGGAAGCTGGGCTGCTAAAGTTTTTAAGTGACCAACCAAAATTCAGCCGATACCACTGAAAGACTTAGCTACAAGTCGCAGCTAGATACGTTGCGACTGATTGCCGTAATGCTTGTTTTTCATTTCCATGCGGGTGTGTTCCTTCAGCACAACGGCAACAGCTTTCCGTATGGCGCGCTGGGAGTGCAGATTTTCTTTGTGCTTTCCGGCTTTCTTATCACTAGAATTTTGGAGGCTAATCAAACCGGCTCTCTTCCTGCTGATTTGAAAACTTTCTACATCCGCCGCTGCCTGCGGATCTTTCCTGCGTATTACCTGCTGATTTCGCTTTTACTTCTTATTGGTCAGCTGCCCTTTCCCGCATATCAATTCACATATCTGTTCAACCTGAAAGTTTTTCTCGACAAAGGCTTTACCGGAACAATCGTGCACTTCTGGTCACTCTGTGTTGAGGAGCAGTTCTATCTGTTGTATCCGCTTGCGTTGTTGCTGACCCCTAAGCGCTTTCGTGTTTATTTGCTGTCAATTCTTCTGGTAGCGTCAATGGTGGCTAACTATTTTGCTAGCAAGAATTTTTCCGACCGCCCGTATTACATGCTTCTTCCCGTGTGCGGGCAGTTCTTGCTCTGGGGATGTTTGGCTGGTCATGCCCAGTTGCGCGGATGGGGAAACAAGGTTAGCGGCACACTTCTAATGATAATCGGCCTCATTTTGCAGGCTATTGACCAGTATTTTGTTTTGACCACCACCGGATTCGCTGACACCAATGATCTGTTTTGGTTCCGTCAATACACATTGAGTGCACTAAGTATTGCCCTCTTCGTGCTCGGCCTGTGGGAGACGAAGAATGACATTGTACTTATGGTCTTCAACTATCGCCCGTTTGCCTATCTTGGCAAAGTCAGTTATGGAATCTACTTGTATCATCCGTTTGCTTTTGTGATTTACATGATGCTTTGCTATTTCTTTCCGCTATTCAAGACGATGAACGGAGAGCTGGTCGCGTTCATCGTCACCATTGTATGGTCGATATTATCGTGGCAGTTTTTCGAATCGAGAGTTTTGAAACTTAAGGAACGTTTTGCCTACCGACAAGAAAACTCGCTAGGGCAGGGTCACTAAAGTATGTGCTACGCCCTGCCTCGACCGTGCTTCTTCGAATTCTTTTCTCTTGCACAGCTTGCTGATCTGGTTGGAGTATTGTTTCAGCTGTTTCTGAGTTGCAGCACTTTGCGTTTGTGTTTCAAGATTTGCTGTAGCGAAAACAAAAGGTACCAGGGGCGCTGAGATCCAGAGCCTGCCAATGATTCTCTGAAAGAGTCGGTTCATTTCACCAGGCGGGCGAGATAGAAATCCTCTTCGTCAATAAACTCAGAAAGCTCCAATTTCAATTCGTTTGCCCATGCTTCCAGCTGTTCTTTTTCCGGCAGGAAGAAAGGAACAATAGCCGGATCGCTATCGTGCAATGCTTTGACAAAACGCTTTCCGAGCGGGTGGCTGATTATGATACATCCGCCGGAACGCAAGAGGGCACCGGTTTTTTGCAAAGCCATTTTTTGGTCAAATAGATTTCCGAAACAGGCATTGAAGAAAACCGCATCGAATTGATCGGGTTTACCGATGACTGTGTCCGCGTCGAGTATGTCTGCTTTCAGGAATTTGACTTTGGGATATCTTTCGCGTGCTATTTTCAGCATCTCATCGCTGAGATCGACGCCGGTAATGTTTTCATCATTCACCCCCAGCAAGAGGAAGTGCGTGATTAGGGCGCCAGTACCCGTGCCAACGTCAAGGACTTGAGAACTCTCCGACAGCCCCGCACTCTCAGCAATCTTCTGCGTGCGAGCGAGAATTTCGTCAGGAATGGGCTGCAGAAAAACCCCTACGCGCGTGCGGAAATACTCGCGCTGCGCGTCCGCGTGGACTTCTTTCTTTTCGCCTGAGGCTGCCAATCGATACCCTCATTAAACGCTAAACGCAGATTATAGACCCAAATGTGCATACAATATCTGACTTGTAATCTCTATAAATTCTATGGGGTACGCCATGCGTCTGGTCGAGTGTGTTCCGAATTTCAGTGATGGTCGCAACGAGAAGGTCATCAATGCTATTTCCGACGCCATTAGGAGCGTTCAAGGCATAAGTTTGCTTGATGTCGATCCGGGCTGGAGCACGAATCGTACTGTAATAACCTTTGTTGGCAGCCCAGAAGTGATTGTCGAGGGCGCATTTCAAGCGATCAAAACGGCGCAAAGCCTAATCGACATGCGGAAGCATAAAGGTGAGCATCCTCGCATGGGAGCCACCGATGTTTGCCCATTTGTGCCTGTTTCCGGCGTCACCATGGAAGATTGCGTGAAACTCGCTGAGCAGCTGGGTGAACGAGTAGGCAAAGAATTGGGTATTCCTGTTTATCTGTATGCAGAGGCGGCGAAGACCGATGATCGCAAGAGTCTGGCGGACATTCGAAAGGGTGAGTATGAAGCGCTGCCCGAGAAAATGAAAGACAAGTCATTCAAGCCGGACTTTGGACCGAGCGAGTTTAACGCCCAATCCGGTGCCACTGTGATTGGTGCCAGGCAGTTTCTCATTGCCTACAATGTAAATCTCAATACACGTTCCAAGAAGCTTGCCAACGACATCGCTCTCACTATTCGTGAAGCCGGAAAGGCTAAGCGCGACGCTGAGGGAAACATCGTCAAAGACAAGGATGGAGTATCCGTCAAAGTACCCGGTACTCTGAAGTCCGTGCGTGCCGTAGGCTGGTATGTTGACGAGTATAAACGCGCTCAAATTTCGATAAACTTGATCGATTATTCAGTTTGCTCGCTGCATCAGGCCTTCGATGAAGCAGAGCGCGTTGCCAATGAAGCTGGGTTGCGAGTGACCGGAAGCGAAATTGTCGGTTTGGTTCCGCTGGCTCCTATGTTGGAAGCGGGCCGGCACTACTTACGCAAACAGGGCAGAGCGACCGGTGTTTCCGAACGTGAGCTGGTGGAAACAGCAGTTCAATCTCTTGGATTGGCAGAACTTGCACCATTCGACATCGATAAGAAAATCATTGAGTACAACGTTGCTCCGAAGATGAAGGAGTTGAAGAAGCTTTCACTCAGCGATTTTGTCGACGAATTGGCTTCGGATTCTGTTGCGCCTGGAGGCGGCAGTGCTGCAGCTCTCGCCGGGGCGCTTTCCGCTTCGCTTTCCGCAATGGTCGGAAATCTGACCTATGAGAAGAAGGGCTTCGAAAAGTCAAAGCCGATTTTGAACGACCTGGCAGAAACCGGGCAGAAGTTGAAAGTCGAATTCTTGAAAGATGTTGACAATGACATGAATGCGTACAATCGCATTGTTGAATCGCGCCGGCTTCCGAAGGGCTCTCCCGAGGAGGCAAAAGCTCGTGACGAAGCAATTCACAATGCTACCGTGGATGCGACTTTGGTACCTCTGGGCGTGCTGAAGCGATGTGACGAAGCGTTGAAATTGGTTGACACGGCTATCGAGAAGGGTAATCCTAATTCATTGTCTGACGCCGGTGTTGCCGGGCTTATGGCATTGGCCGCCGCTGAGGGAGCTTATTACAACGTCCTGATCAATTTGGCTGGCTTCGACAAATCCCACTCTGATTTCGTGCGAAAGACAGCAAAGGAAGCGGATGCTTTGATTGAATCTGTTCGCAAGCAAAGCAATAAGGCCGCCACCAAAGTTCAAGACCAACTGATGAAAGAGTTCCAACAAGCGGTCGCGAAATAGGGACGTTCAATGAATTCGGACGCGCTGGCTGAAGATTCGATGATCAATCAGTCGTTGAAATCGAATCAGCCGAAGTCCGGGACGCGAGAAGGTCTTGCTTTTGTATTCTTTTCGCTGGTCACTTGTGTCGCCATGCTCTATGAGTTTGGCGCCACTCTGAATAGCTATTTCACAAGCGATGACTTGGTTCTCGTTAAATACGTCTACGGAGTTTTCAACGGCGATCCGGGTCTGCTTTTGCGCATGTTTGCCACCGTGTGGATGCCGGACTCCACGCAGGAGATCTTTTATCGCCCCCTTGTGGAGGTGAGCTACGCTCTGGATTTCTTGTTTTCCGGAACGAATCCGCTCGGCTATCACATTTCCAACTTTCTGTATTCATTTGTGGCTGCGCTGGCACTGTTTTCAATTGGACGAGACATTGCCAGACGTTTTGCTTTGCAGAATGCTGATTGGATTGGCTATGCAGCGGGTCTTCTCTTTGCGCTAAATCCAATGCATACAGAAGTGACTTCCTGGATTGTCGGGCGAGTCGACGGGCTTTGCACGATGTTTTACCTGATCTCATTGGCGCTGTTTTTGAGAGTCTCAACTGTAGCCGGTGACGGTGGTCCAAAGAAATCTGTCGCCTGGTGTCTTTCTTTAGTGGCGTTCGTGTTTGCGCTACTTGCCAAAGAGATGGCTTTTACTTTGCCGCCGTCGCTGTTTCTCTTATGCATCTTTTCGAGCGACGAGAAAAACTTCTTAAGAAAATTGCGTGAAGCATTTTGGGAAACTCTCCCGTATTTCATTGTTCTCGCCTTATTTCTTCCTCTTCGCGCCCTGGCGATTGGAACCTTCGTGGGAGGCTATGTCGGCGCTCTTGGCGAAGCAATGCAAAAGCCACTTGGTGTGTCTTTTGAGAAACTCACACATCTTCTTAAAGCAGCGTATCCATTTAATGGTGAACTTGTTAGCAGCGATAGTGCTCTAGCTATGAGCTTCCATGTTTTCTATGCAGGTGCGGCGATTTATGTAATCGCACGAATGCTTTTCGACAAAATTCATCCTAATCAATTGAAAGTCTTATCGTTTCTTCTCTTTTGGTTGGTGATTCAATATTTGCCTTTACTGCAAGTCTTTCGTCTCAGCGATTCGCTGGCCGGTGCCAGATTGTTTTACCTGAGTACAGCAATCCTGGCTCTGATTCTCGCGGTGATACTGGTTGCCAGCGGGCCAACCACCATAAGTGCGCGGAGTAAGTTGCTTCAGTTAAGCAGTATTGTCCTCATCGGCTTCCTCTCAGTTCTCTATGCCGTGACTGGGAGAATCAATAATCAGGCGTTGATGCTTGCCGGTCTGCATACGCAAGAACTCCAGAAACAAATCAAAGAAGCAGTTGCGCAATTGCCAGAGAAAAAAAAACTGCTGGTAGCTTACTTGCCCTCGCAGGTTTTTGGAGCGTTTCTTTTCAATCGCTACTACGCACTGCAGGCTCTCATATCCCCGCCTTTGCTCGAGCCCGGTATTGCCGAGCGAGTTTGTTCGCTCGAGCCGCGTTTCTATATTTCCGACATGACTATTCCATCGGGTCTCCTGCGCAGAAAGCTCGCTGAACAGGAAAAATACCGGGCTGTTTTCTGGAACGTCGACACGTTCAAGTTAACCGACATCGAGTCTCTTTGCGATCCGTATGTAAACGGCGAAACTGCGCCATCGCAGCAGCATTCACTGCCAGAGCTCACGATTAACACTAAAGACGGTCACGAGAGTATTTATATAGAAAGCGTAAGACCATTTGCGACTGGAGCTGTGCGATTTATAGAGGTGGAACTTGAAAATTCGCAGCCGGCTGCAAATGCCGGCAATCTGCGACGTATGTATTTGCGCTTTGAAGATAAGCCGGAGCCGCCGCATTCTATGGACTATTGGTCTTCTTTTCCATACGACACCGGGCTGAAGACGCAGATTTTGCGATTTCCCGTCGATGAGGTTTTTGCATGGTTCATGCTGAAGCAGCGGTCGAATTTCCAGATAAGTTTAGGTATGAGAGGTAATCTCAAAATCAGGAGAGCTCGCCTTCTAGACGGCAGAGACATGCGCCCTAGACTTTTGGAGGCGGCCGAAAATCTGCGTTCTTGTAATGACGGAGTTGAGCGGCCAACCGGTTTTCCTCTCAAATTCAGTTTTGACGTTTCAAACATCCCAGATGCAAGGTCGTGCCTGTGCGAGCTTTCTCGCCCGCGCATGATGTTTCAACTGGAAAACTATACTTATCGCAGCGCAGAGCTCTCGAAGAAGCCGCTTAAGACATGGAAGGTTGATGGCACCACAGGCAGTATCGTAATCGACAAAAGAGACTTTCCGGAGGCGGCCTGCTATCAGTTGCGCATCTTCGCGCTGAAGAGTAATGGTCAAATCGCAGGAACCAGCTCAGACATCATTTACCTGGGCATTGACGATCGCCCAAAGGGACAAGAACTCTAATATTTCCCTGTGGCTGCGGCGCTCGCTCTGCTGGGGCATTTCCGCAACGGGGTGGTCAAGAGTCGCAAAATCGGGATAAACAATGCAATTTTGCGCCCTTAGTGCCTATAATATTGGCTCTACTCCGGCAGTTAAGGTGTAAATCTAATGGGGAAAGTCAAGCAAAAAGGCGATTCTAAAGAGGCCGACAACAAGAAGGAAAAGTACAAGAACGAGTGGGAAACCGAAGACTTCTTGATGGCTCAAAAGCGGATCCACCGCGCCGCCCAGTCTCTTAAGCTTGATGACAGTACCATTGGACCCTTGATGCAGCCGAAAAGAGCCCTTTCGGTTGTAATACCTTGCCGGATGGATGATGGCTCCGTTCAGGCGTTTCAAGGCTACCGTGTCCACCACGACCTGGCCCTCGGACCCGGAAAAGGCGGAGTTCGCTTCCATCCTTTCGTTAACCTGGGTGAGATTGCCGGAATGGCAATGCTCATGACCTGGAAGTGTTCTTTGATGAATCTGCCGTTTGGCGGTGCCCACGGCGGCATTCGCTTGGACCCCCATGCTATGAGCAGCAGTGAACTGGAACGGGTGACCAGAAGATATACATCGGAAATCATCGATATCATCGGACCGGACGCCGACATCATGGGTCCTGATTTAAACACCAACGAGCAGACCATGGCCTGGATGATGGACACTTACAGTGTCAACGTCGGTCATACGGTGCCTTCGATAATTACCGGGAAGCCGAAATCCATAGGTGGTTCTCTCGGAATGCTGGAAGCTACCGGCTACGGCGTTTCACTCTGCACTCAGAAACTCTTGAAAGACATGGGCATGACCAAGAATGAGCCCACAGTTGTTATTCAAGGGCTGGGGCGTGCCGGCTCGGGTACGGCGAGAAACCTGATCAAGGCGGGATTCAAAATCGTAGGCGTGTCGGAAACTTCAGGTGGTGTCTACAACCCGAAGGGGCTCGACGTGGAAGCGGTCAAAGCTCATTACAGAGAGCACCGCAACATGGAAAGCTACCCGGACGGCAAGTACATTCCAGTAGATGAAGTTGTTGAATTGGATTGCGACATCCTTGTTCTTTGCGCCGTTGCCAATCAAGTGCATGCCGGCAATGTAGACAAGATCAAAGCGAAGGTGGTTGTCGAAGGTGCAAACGCGCCCACGACGCCGGAAGCTGATGAAGTGTTGGCGAAACGTGGAGTGCATGTTCTGCCTGACATTCTCTCGAATTCTGCGGCTGTGACCGTTGGATATTTCGAATGGGTGCAAGGTTTGATGGGCTTGTTCTGGAACGAGAACGAAGTCTACGAGCGGCTTGAACAGCTGGTTGTTCGCGCCTGCGACAGCGTTTTTGCGACTGCCAAAGAGCACAAGCTCTCCCTTCGAGATGCGGCGATGCGCCTGGCTTTGTCGCGTGTTATCGAAGCGCGCAGACTGCGCGGCTTATACCCATAAAAGCAGAAAACAGGACTGAGCGAGCCACTCTCTATGCATTCCGATGCACCGCAGAAAGACTTGCTCGGCAAACTGCATCAAGCAGCAGATGAGGCACGGCCGCCAAGAGAAAAGGGCGGTTGGAAAAGCGCTTCGGCAATGGTTGGCTTTTGCGCAATCATGTTTTGTCTGATGTTCTTTGAATTCGGTGGTGCGCTAAACAGCTATTTCACTTCCGACGATCTCAATCACGTCACATACGCCTATCGCATGCTCACCGATCATGGAGAGCTTCTTTTTCGGACTTTCTCCACTGTTTGGATGCAGGATAAGTCAGTAGAAATCTTTTACCGACCGCTGATCGAAGTCAGCTTTGCGGTAGATCAATTTTTCTCTGGGGCAAATCCTTTTGGTTACCACGTCTCGAATTTTTTGTATTCCTTTGTCGGCGCCCTTGCTGTTCTTTCAATTGCAAGAAGCTTGGCTGAGCGCTTCAATGTCCCAGGTGTTAAATACATCGGATACGTTGCGGCTCTCTTTTTTGCTGTCAGCCCCTTGCATACCGAAGTGACTACCTGGCTGATCGGTCGTGTCGACGGGCTGTCGACCATGTTTTACTTGTTGTCTTTTGCGCTGTTTTTGAAACTGCCTCAACGCACAAATGCCATTAAGCATATGTTGGGATGGTTATCTCTTACTGCCTTCGCGCTTGCCCTTCTGTGTAAGGAAATGTCTGCATCTCTGCCGTTTGTCTTATTTGCTTGTTCGTTTTTTCTGCGCAAAGAGCCAACGAATTTGAAGAAACTGCAACAGGCGTTGCTCGAATCAGGGCCTTACTTGGCGCTGCTTGCAGTTTATTTCCTTGTGCGCTTTTGGGCTACGGGAGCCTTTCTCGGCGGGTACGTGGGCGCTGTGGGAGAAGCGAATGTTCTTTCGTTTTCAAAATTGTAGTACAGAGTTGTTCACTTCTGGAAGCTGGCATTTCCTTTCAATGAAGAGGTAATTAAGCGCGCCGGTGGATTTGAAAACGCTTTTCGCGCATTCTACATAGTCTTTGGAATTTATCTGCTGGCGAGGATCCGCTTCGATCGTTTCACTGTAAATCATTTGAGATTGACGGGCTTTTTGTTTTGTTGGCTTGTATTGCAGCTTTTACCGCTCTATCAAGTCTTCATGATTCACAACTCTTTGGCTGGCTCGAGACTCTTCTATTTGAGCACGGCGGTTCTTTCGATAATCGCTGCGGTTGTTCTTGTTCCCGGTAGTCAAAGTTCGATGAGTCTGCCTTACAGAAAGGTGATACCAGCACTAGCCGCCATTCTTTTCGTATACCTGACCGGTCTTTTTGTTGTGGTCGGACGGTTGAACAATGAGTGCTGGATCGTTGCCGCACATCACGTTGAGGAAATGCAGACGCAGATCAACAGTGCGCTTGCGACACTTCCTGAAAAGAAGAAATTGTTGCTCGCATATGCTCCCATTCAAGTACTTGGAGCTCATATGTTCAACCGTTACTATTTGATTCAATCAATGTTGGCTCCTCCCCTGCTCAAGCCGGATCAATCGCACAGAGTATGCGTGCTGGAGCCGCGCTTCTACACATACGATCACCTGGTGCCTTCCGGACCATTGAGACGGAAATTGGCGGACTCGGACAATTTCGAGACGGTGTACTGGGATACAAACACTCTCCAGCTCACAAGTCTTTCTGCGGTGTCCGGCATAGACGCGACTGGCAGTGCAAGCGAGGCGCTTCCTGATCTGGTAGTGCAACCCGGGAAGTTGCGCGGTATGACGGACATTATTGCGAAGCGCTATTTCGAGACGCGGGCTGTGAAATTTGTAGATGTTGATTTGGAAAATACTTCTCCCTCAAAGACGTCAACAAAAGATGTGCTTGTTTTAGCGTTCGACGAAAGCCGCACTCCGCCTCAGGGAATGGATAACTGGTGCCAGGCTGAGTATGATCGAAGCTTGAGAATGCAAACCGTGCGCTTTCCTGTTGATGAAAAATTCGTCTGGTATTTATCTAAAGAGACGCGAGAATTCAGGATTTACTTGGGTGAGAAAGAAAATCTCAAGATAGTTGCCGCTCGATTGAATGATGGTAAGACGCTCATTCCTAGCCTGGAGCCTTCTGGTTTGACATTGCGCGATTGCAATGACGGTGCTCGCCGCCCAATCAAGTTTCCACTCGAATTCAAGTATGACGTTTCCAATGTGCCTGGCGCAGTCAATTGCCAAATAGAATTGTCACGTCCGCGTTTGATGTTTCAACTCGAGAATTTTACTTACCGCGATGTGCGCTCGTCCAAGAAGGCTTTGAGAACCTGGAGTGAGCCAGGGACAACTGGGACTTTCTTTCTGGATAGAAATGCTTTTCCTGAAGATGCTTCTTACCAGTTGCGGGTTTTTGCGCAACGAGCCGACGGCAGCGTGTGTGGTGTCAGTTCCGACCTGATTGATTTAGGTATCAACGATAGGCCCAAAGGACAAGAGCTTTAGAGAGAAACTATCGCGGCGGGCCTTGCATGTACGAGCCTGGTGGGGCTTGCTCAATGGGCGGCAGCACTGCTACCAGTAAATCTCCGTCAGGTGAGCAGGAAAGTTTTGAGCGCTGTGGGAAACCTGGAAATTGTATATTTTGCGGATTGGATATCAGAGCTTGTTCGATGGCGCTTTTGATACTCGCCAATTGCTGCGCGTCTTCTGTTTGCGACGTGCTTTTCGGTTTGCCGATTGCCTCGAGAATAAAGTCCAGCGACCGGCGCGCAGCCAGCATCCTGCCTTCATCATAAGCATCGCCCATTCTTATTGCCATCGACTGCCCGACAATTTTTCCACCTGCCACCGTGACCGTAATGCCAGTAGCAAAGCCAGGGCAACGCGTTTCTTCGTCTGGTGTCAGAGGAAAAGCAAACCGATAATTGACTTGCGCGCCGCGCGACTCTTGAGTGCGAAACTTCAATCGGCTTGCTGTTTTTGCGCGGAAGACCGAAATCTGCTCACCTATCTTTGCTTCGCATGGTTGTTGGCTGCCTATGATGATCGCTAATGGCAGTAATGCGGGCAGCGCTGTGAGTAAGAATTGGGATGCTTTCATAGTCATTGCCTGAGGAAAGCGGCTGGCTGGTTTGCTCCAGGTCTGAGGATGGGATTAGATGCCGGCCGGTTCTAGTCTAAGAGCTTCATGAACCTCTAGTTTTGAAACGTAGCTGTCGATGTCGTTCCCTTTCAAGATACCCTGTTCGGTGACAACTCCGCTTATATGGGTAAATGGAATCAGTTCGAAATGGCGGTTGAGAACTCTGACGCCTTTCGGATAGTCGCTCCAGACCTCTTCTGACGGGCGTTCGTGACGCTCGAATTCAAAGAGTCGCTCGTCGGTGACAAATTTTTCCGTACCGGTGAGAGCGTAAAGCGGGATGCCTAGTTCCTTGCAAGCGATCGCTAAGAGCCAGGAGCCTGCCTTATTGACGACGCCCGGGCGCCCCACGCAATCGACACCCATGAATGCTGCTGCGCATGTGGGCAACAGTAGTCCCATGGCGTTGTCGAATGTATGCATGACTTCAATCCCGCCTTTTGCCAGGCGGCTCGCTAGTTTGTTGCCCTCAAAGGCGGGTCTTGCTTCAGTGCAAGCCACGCGGAAAAAACGTCCTTTAGCGCGGGCATTGAGCAGGCAGCTCACCACCGTCGAGCTGAATGAATATGCAAAGACGACCTCTCCTGGCGGGATCAAGTCAAAAACTTTATCGGCGATTACGTTGGCGGATTCGCAAAGCTGCCTTTCAAAATCATTAAGCGCTGCATCGCAGAGAGTTCTAATCTCCGCGGTCGTCTCAGCGGAGCGCACGGAGAGCAAGACCGAATTGCCCAGGTGGAAAACTGGCGCCATAGCAGGCTGCGCGTCTATGAGCGCGAGAGTTAGCTCGGTGAGGAAATTCTTCAGCTTGACCGGGTCTTCTTCGCTCTGGAGGACAGTCTGGTAAATGGTGATCGCTCGCAGGGCCACCTCCGCCGCTCCTGACAACAGGTCGTCTCTGACCGGTTGCACCAATTGACTTATCTGCGTGGACTTAGACTTATCCATGCTCACTCCCTATGCCTATGTACGTCGCCCCGTCTGGGTGCTGGCATCAGTCTATAAGCTTTTCAACCAGATCTAATTAAAGCGGTCGGTTTCTATGTGTAATTAAGATTGGGCGGAAGACTGCAGCGAAAGGGCCAGTGCGGAGTCGTTATGTTTGCCGAGATATTGAGTTTTCTCCTCATCCTGCAGATGGCTCCAGGGGAGGATCTCCTCTCTGGGGATGTCGCGGAAGATATAGTAGTCTTTCACATTCGGCATGCTGACAATGTTTTGGTTGGCTTCTTTGATTGCTTTTTTCCAGGCGCCCAGATTGCCGGAGTTTTCCTCTACAGACTTGAGTATTGGATGCAGGCGCCGATCTCCGCGCGAGAGAAGGGCCTGGATATCACTCCAATTGTGGCTCTCTGGACGCACATCAATGCCTATTTTGGAAAGGTGTTTGCGGACATACTCGAGTTTTTTGCCGCAGTCCTTATCGCGCCCGTTCCACTGAAATGGTGTCTGTGCCTTGGGTACGAATGAACTTATGCCAAACACAAAGCGCAGGCGCTTGTGCTTCTTTTTTAAGTGAGTCAAAAGGCGGACAGTCTCGTCGAGATCTGCTTGAGTTTCATGCGGCAACCCGGCAATACCGTAGAACTTGATAGATTCAAGCCCGGCGGCTTCAACTAGAGAAACAGCATGCAGGATTTCCTCTTCGGTCAAATTCTTCTTCATGATCGAACGCAGTCTTTCCGACCCTGACTCGATTGCTATGGTGACTGACTTTTGCCCGAGCGAAACAAGAGTCGAAAGTATATTTTCGCTCAAAGTGTCGGCACGCACAGAGGCGATCGATAGGCTTAGATCCTCTCTACCTCTCAGTCTTGCAGCAATCTCGTCAAATTTCGGGTGTTCGGTTACGGATGGGCCAAGCAGACCGATTTTGTTCGTGTGCTTCAAACCAAGCTCAACGGCGTCTATCAGCGCGTCTACATTGGTGGCGCGAAATGGTCTGGTGAGGAAACTAGCCAGGCAGAAGCGACATTCTTGTGGGCATGAGCGCACTACTTCTACAAGAAACATGTTTCCCCATGCGGTTTCCGGTGACAGGACCATAGAGTGTGCTACATAATCGGGTGGAGGGGCGAAGACTTTTTTGCGAGGATAGGCCGGAACGCCTGAAACGCTAGGAGTTATCGCAGCAATTGAACCATCGCCCTGTTTGGCATTATCGTGATATTGAACCTCGTAGAATTGCGGGATGTAGATACCATCAGCATTGGCAAGGCTGAGCAGCTGTTGGCGGCGTGATGACGCCTTTCTAGCCTCTCGATATGCGCTGAGGAATGACGGTACTGCCACTTCGGCATCGCCCAACAAAACTATGTCGAAGATGTCGGCGAATGGCTCAGGATTTGCAGTCAGTACAGGTCCGCCGCCAAAGATGAGTGGATGGCTTTCATCTCTTTCTTTGGCCGAGACCGGAATATTGTGCTTCCTGAGAATTGAAACAATGTTTGCATAGTCCAACTCCCACGAGAAAGTGAAACCAAAAATGCTGGCGCCGCTTATTCCTGGCTCTTCCATGTCCGTAAAGCCGCGCAAAACACCGATGTCTTCATCAGCATCGAGCAGGCGGAAAACCAATTGGTATCCCAATCCGGCCATGCCTACGGTGTAAGTGTTCGGGTAGAACCAGGCAACAGAAAACTCGCTGCGGGTCTTGAGCGGTCTGGGAATCAGAAATTTCTCTGCTGGAAACATGCTGATCAGTATATCTTGAAGCCCACTTGCTCACTAATAATGAGCGGGATCAAGCTTTACAGCGGTGAGTTTACGCGCTTCTCCAACTCTTCCAGGGCTTTCAGTCGATCGCTGTAAACCTGGTTAGGCAGCAGCCTTTGGCGTTTCAATCTGCGCCTGGCTATCTCTGCTTGCACTTGTATCCGAATGTTGTCCGCCGCGCCGAAGTACGAGCCACACATGTATGCGATCTGACCATCGACAGTGATCGGGAAGTTGGCACGCGTATTGCGGGGGTATCGAAATCCGGCAATCATCAGTCCCAGACCGTTTGCAATCTTGGTTTGCCCGACTATTTGGGCGCTGGCGATGTTTTGCGTCGCCGTTCTTTGACCGGCTCTGATTTCTTGCAACCCCAATTCGAAAGACTTTCTCCTGCACAAATCTTCCGTTTCATACAATTCCATTCTGTCTTCACAGGCAAGCATCGGCGCGTTGCCGTACTGCCTGTGGCGCAATAGCGCATCACGCAGCAATTTCGTATCTTTCTCGAAATCGTCCAGGTCTTGCTTCTCCGTATTGCCGAATTCTCGGTTCAACTTCTTGCGAGTTTGAACCTCCATGAGCTTTCCCAATCCTCGAGAGACGATAGGGTTCAAAGCAATGAGAACACCTGAAGTCATAACGCATATACCATTGGGACCGGCTAAATGCGGATTTCTGCTGCCTTGACCAATGATGCCCAGGAGATTGCCCGGCCAGCCGACGCTGTTTTTAAGGAAATCTCCGGCATAAAGAGAGTTTTGAACCGTTCGAAAGCGAGCGATATTGATGTGAAAATGCCTGTATTCATCGAAGGTCAGATTGCAGATGTCTTTTAGGACCTCGCCTTCCAATCGCAGCACTTCTCGCTGCGTTGGCATCATCAAAACGCTGTCCACAAGCTGTTCTCGCTCACGCAGGAGGGCTTTCAACTCTTGACGCATAACAGCCGCTTTCCTTAGTGCAGTTGCTCTGTCGTATCCGTTTTTCTTTGCCTGACGAGAATGGTAGTAGTTGATGCCCAGCTCCGTAAGCGCGCCCAGAGAGCCGATTTGCTGACCGATCATTTGGGATGCCAGCGCCCTCTGGATAGCCCTCCTGTTTAGCGGTCTTGGTGTAGCAACTACCTGTCCTGTCTGTTTATTGACGGTCCGAGTCGTGTTGGCGAGAGAACGCTCTCTGGCAATGACCTGCCCCAGCAACCCGCTACCAGTCATGACAGCACTGGTTTCCTGGGAAAGGAAATACCTTAGTCCGCGCCATCGTCCTTGCACGTTTGCTTGCTGGCGGAAGTGGACGTTGAACTTTGCAAACTCAATCTCTTTGAGCAGTATTTTGCAGTTGAGATCGTGGACTTTTGCTTCAAAGTCCGGGTCTCCGGCTATTTCGTCGATACCCTCGTCTTCCCTGACTTGTGGCAATTGCTCCGCTTTCTCGACCACTTCAGACTGGCTTGCCGACGACTGGGAAGGCGGTGCCGCCTGCGCCGGAACTATAGGTAAGGAGGTGTCCGCCGGTGACTCTTGAGTTTCTGTCTGTTGAAATGGAGGCACGTCGGCAATGCGCGGTGTCTCGTTGCATATACCGGAAGGACAGGACAGTGATACCAGCGTTGCGAGCGCCGCTGTAAATGCTAGTTTTCTGGTCTCCGGTGCCATTCTTCCTGTTTTTTTCGGGCTGCCAAGTTTTCTTTGTTATCAGCCGATACCTAAGTGTACTGAACGAATGTGATCGGATCGTATTGTCCATGGCCCGTCGAAGATGCAAAAAACTCATCGCTATGGTTGTTTTGGGACTGATCGGTAGTAAGTAGGAACGCTTAAGAATGAATTATTGCCGAATTCGCACTTGTCAACCGATTGTGATACCGATAATGGTGTCATCGAATATGCAAACTAAATCGTAGTTTTAATTGATTGAATTTGAGAAACTGACGGGCAGGTTTTTGATACCAGATTCAATTCTGAGATCACGAGATAGAAACACTCGTATCCCTTACTCTGTTTTGGTTTTCTATCTCAATCAGATTGCGAAAAGAGCTCGACTTTATTCTGAATGGATTTTGATCAGATCTTGAACAGATCTCGGTTGGATTTCGGCTGTATAGCCGCCGTTGAAAATTTGTTGAATATCGAAAACGCAGCTGTGATGCAGGCACCACCAATGCGCTCACGGCACCATACATATGATCCTTATCTGCGATCGCTTTGTTCTGCTTGGCACCACTCTTAGTGTCACTCAAATCGCTAGGCACCATATATGAGGGCGTGTCATTTTTTATCAGTGGTGGCAATGTGGTGGCGATCGGTTTTATGCCGGTCGATGTTTTCAATAATCCGCAGTATTGCCGTGCCTGAAAACCAAAACAGAGTAAGGGATACGAGTGTTTCTATCTCGTGATCTCAGAATTGAATCTGGTATCAAATACGAACCTATATATAAGGATGGCGAAAAAAAACTCCGCTCGGTGAGAACGGAGTTTTTTTAGTATCGAGATTGTCCTTAGTGGGCTTGTCGCCCCGCCCGTGGTATCAACTTGGACCAATCAGATCCTAGCTGATGGATAAAGGCGTGAGCATCGAGAACGTCGTCATAGCTGATTGGTGCACGATTATGGAGTTTTTCGATATCTTTTTTGGTCCAATCGTGCGGAACTTTGGGACGTTCTTTTTGATTTCGCGGAGCTGTGCCGACAATTGCGACACCTAGCGGTTTGCTGCATGTATGGCACGTGACACGCACCACCAATACACCGGGCTCCTCGCGTAGTAATTGGATTCCTTCAGACGCAAATGGGTGTGCACAAAAACGACAGAACTTCTGTTGGAAGTATTCCTGGATTGCCTGGAATCCCCCAGCTTGGTACTGACCCATAGATGACCGCCGCTTCTAGTAGTTTGGTATCGAGTGATACCATGATTTGCTAACCAAACAGACAGAAACTCAAGAGTCACCGGC
>DTSE01000186.1:0-2398 GCA_012965515.1 Candidatus Melainabacteria bacterium
CGCAGAGCGAAGTACGAATTCGACGTGACTCTGCTTCGCCGCCTGAGTATCAATAACGCAGGCGAATTCTTCGCATTCCACTAAACATTGAGACACTTCATGCGTTGCGTCAGCGAATCCGATGGCACCAAGACTGTCTTCGTCTGATTGCAGAAGTGTAAAAGACCGCCAAGCCATTCTAAGACGGACCCCTAAAGTGATTCTCGCTCAACGACTGTTGAGCACAATGAAAAATTCACCTCGCCAGGTACAGCGAAAAACTCGAGTTTTTCGCTGTACCTGGCTGCAACCAGAACATCCAAATAGTCGGGGTTTCCAGGTCTTGCGACTTATGGCAGATTGAAGCATCAAGTAATTCCACAAGCCAAAACACAGCACCCGTGGACGTTTTGAAGCCCAAGCAGGTACAGCGAAAAACTCGAGTTTTTCGCTGTACCTGAATAATCAACAAAACAGGAGGGACCGCCACTTCAAAAAAAACGCCTTTCACTACCGCATTTAGTATCACGCAAAGGCGTTAGCCACATTCAAGCTCAACCGCCCTACCCTACAATCTCTCCCGGTTCAGGGCGAACGACTACGATCATGTCTTTTCGCTTTTCCAGTTCAAACGCGCGAGGAGCTCTCACTGCCGGTCCTCGAATCACGCGACCATTATTCGCCAAGTCGAAGGTACTCAGATTGCAAGGACACATCAGCACCGGATTGTCGACATCAATAGCACAACAGCACTGCCTGCCTGTCTTGCGGCCGCAACCACAATCTTTGCGGGGTTCAGGCATGTAAGTGAGAAAGCAACGGTATGAGTGCATCCTGCAAACGCGGCTATAAGCAACAATCTCATTGCCTTCAGTACGGATTATGAAAGCCGGTATTTCGCGAACCTCAAATTGTTCAGGATTGAACGCTGAAATCTTGAGCGGAAACATAAATGGTATGCA
This sequence comes from Candidatus Melainabacteria bacterium, assembly GCA_012965515.1. Lineage (GTDB taxonomy): Bacteria > Cyanobacteriota > Vampirovibrionia > Obscuribacterales > Obscuribacteraceae > QKMZ01. The sequence continues at coordinate 942 of DTSE01000186.1, forward strand.
AGTCCACGGTTGTGGAAAGTCATTCATCGTGAAACCGAGAATCTCTGCACAACCAGGCTGGTCCGCCGGATCAAAAAAACCGAGGGGACTCGTCGTCGGTTTTAGATAGCGAAGTAGCGGAGATGCTGATAGCCCGAACGGAACAACAAGAGGCGCGGCGGCTATTAGCTTGAGAAACTGTCGTCTTGACTGGTCCATACAAGCAACCTCTCAAATCCAAGTGAGACCTTGCATGTTTCCATCATACTCTCAGACGCCTGGGCGTGAAACTAAAAGCTCCACCCAGTCTCACACTAGTAAGAACTCAAAATAAAGAGAGCGGCACCGTTGAATGCCGCTCTCTTTGACCCTTTCCTTAAGCCTGTTGGACTAGTTGCCCGGAAAAACTACAAGATCGATTCTGATCGCTCGAAGCTATGTGAACATCAAGTATTTCTTGCAAAATGACCTGATCTTGTTTTAGAACTTCAATTGTTTTTGACAGCTTGAGCTTTTCAATTTCCAGCTCTCTGACTTGCTTAAGCACAGAAACACTTAGTCCGGAATACCTTTTGCGCATGTTGTAGAAGGTAGCGACACTTATTCCAAAGCGCGCGCAAATCTGCTCCACAGGCTCTCCAGCTTCACGCTGTTGCAGCGCCAGGACGATTTCTTCAGCAGAAAGACTTGTATTTTTCATCGCGTTCAACCGGGGAAGTTCTGCCAGGTTAGTGCAAAACGCGTGCAAATGCTGTGCAATCTTCCACATACTGTTGCACACCGTTTGCATGCTGCTTAAAGCAAACTAGAAGCGCAGGAAATCTCTGTAGGAGATGACGACGTGAATCAAAACACCCCCACACTTCCCTTTGCTCCAATCCCTATAATCGAATCGCAGGCCCCGCAAATCGATTTCAGCCCGCCCGCGGAGAACTCAATAGAGGCATTGATACAAGAGATAGACGCCCTAAAGGGTGCAGTTCACCAACTTTCTAGAGAGAATGATTCGCTGAAACATTTGATCGACAATATCTACTCGAGTCCGAGTGAAAAACGAAGACTCTTGCTAGTTCTTGAAAGAAAGTACAAAATCAGCCGGCGCCGGGCTTGCCGATTGCTTACTTTCGCGCGGTCGACGTGCTGGTATCGCGGCAACACGCCGCAAAGTGAGCCGGAAGAATCGCAGGCCGCAATTACAACATTGGATATGAGACAACTGATTCATCGCATGGCGAAGCTCAGTCGGCAGGCTCAAAACGGTTTCATTCCAATTGACGCTAATCTGCAGGAGCAGTTCGAATATGGACTAAAGAGAATAGGGCTAATGCATGCGGCGCTACTCTCGCGCACCAATTTGAAATTGGCAATGGAGATTTTCACCGTCTGGAACAAAGAGCGTTAACTCAAACGCCAGCCAAGCTCTTCCACAGCGTCTTCGTATTTCTTGTCTTTGCTCTGGCAAAGTTTCAAAAGCGTGT
>DTSE01000186.1:2420-3698 GCA_012965515.1 Candidatus Melainabacteria bacterium
AGCCGCAGCACTTCACTGCAGCATCTTTTACGACGCGCTTGATTGCACCCTGGGCGACCAACAATGAGACAAGTTCGCCGCCGACTTGCTTTTTCATTTTCTTCGCTTCATCAATTTGCGAATCTTTTACCAACCCGGCTTCCTTGATTAGATCAAGGACTGAATCTCCGGATGTCGGCTGCAATGCCGGAACCCCTTGATGAGACATTTGCTGCTGCGCTTGCATTCCAGACTGCATATTAGGCGGCAACCCTGGCTGCATGCCCTGTTGCTGCATTCCTTGCTGTGGCATCTGCTGCGGCATTCCTTGAGGCATCCCTTGCTGTGGCATGCCTGGCATCCCCGGCATTCCTGGCATTCCCGGCATTCCCGGCATCGGATAACCGGGCATCGGATAGGGCGCCATAGGCGGCATCCCGTAGCCTTGCATCGGATACGGAGGCATAGGTGGCATACCATAGCCCATGGGCGGCGGCATCGGCACTGATGGAGCCGGCGCAGTCGGCGATATTTTCTTGTGCTTGGAAGTATCGATATTCGCCGCTGCGTTCTTCAGGTCATGGAAAACATCGATAGCGCCTTGATAGCGATCTTTCAATTGTTTGGCCATCGCTTTGAAAACGATGTCTTGAATCTGTTGATCGTGTTGTACGTTCGGTCGCACAACGCTGAACAGCGGAGGCATTTCATGAATGTGCATGTACATAGCCTGATAGGGGTTTTCACCAAGAAGTGGAACCCGTCCGGTTATAGCTTCGTACATAACGCAACCAAGTGAGTAGATATCCGTGCGCCAATCCATTGCTGCGCCCATACACTGTTCGGGGCTCATGTAATGCGGACTTCCGACAACATCGCCTGTGCGCGTCAATTCCATGAGCGTACCGTCGTTGCGTGGCATGATTTTGGCAACACCGAAGTCCACGATCTTCACCATGTCGCCACCGTCAGGCCCATTGATGAGCATGACGTTGCTTGGTTTCATGTCGCGGTGAACAATGCCTTTCTGGTGCGCGTGCGCTAAACCCTCGCAACACTGAATGAAAATCTCCAAAAATCTCTCAACGCTCAAAGGTCCCTTCTGGCGCAGGACTTCCTTCAAACTTACCCCCTCGATGTATTCCATAACGAGGAAGGGTTGACCGCTTGGAGAGAAGTCGCAGTCATACACCATGACGCAGTTAGAGTGGCTCAGGGAGCTAGTTGCATTCACTTCCTGTTCGAAGCGCTTCTTCGAAGAGAGATCTTCCAACAAGTGCCCATGCAGTACCTTAATTG
>DTSE01000187.1:0-3056 GCA_012965515.1 Candidatus Melainabacteria bacterium
CGACACGACATCGACACAATCAATGGGTGGAAGACTCGACGGTTTTTTGCACAAAGAGATTCCATGGTTGATGTCCAACCCTGAAGTTCGTCCCTTCTTCAACAACCCGAAGATAAGTGGTGCCTTGTCAGATCACGGTTTGCTCAGCACGACGCTGAAGCCACCGTAGTCCACAGTTTCTCATTTGCATTACATTCCGGCTATGATCACGTTCGATCATTCAAGGAATTCGGCGACTGTTTTGTAGCTGTTATTTTGTCGCCACGTAAATACAGTTTTGAATATCGTGGTTGAGTTTCTCAATCACAACAGACTTGAATCCTGCGCGCTCCAAATAAGTTTTTGCTGTTTCTCGCCCCCACATGGTGCCCAGACCTTCGCCATTTTGCGCGAGAGAAACTGTCATGCAGTGCATACAAGAAACAGCGTACAGGAAAGGACCAAGCGGATGATTGAGATTATTCTCGACGTGACTCGATGCATCGATGTCTTGCATTAAGAACGTACCGGTGGTTTTCAATGCTTTGCTAATGTTGTTTAAAACCGTTTGCGGCTGCGCTTGATCGTGGATAGCGTCAAAGGCTGTAATGAAGTCGAATTTCTCAACGTCGCCCAACGCGGAAACGTCACGAACCTCGAAAGTAAGATTACTGAGTCCCCTGCTTTTCGCTTCTTTTGTGGCAAATGCTACCGTCTCATCACAGAGATCGTAGCCCACAAATTTGCTTTTCGGAAATGCTTTAGCCATGCGCATCAACGCCAGACCGCGGCCGCATCCGATATCCATGACTTCGATGCCTTGATCGAGTTTTGCTACAAGACCATCGACCAGTGGCAAAACTGTTTCCAGTAGTGCCGGCACCAGTGATTGGCCGCTGTCTTCTGCCATCACCTCATGGAAGCGTTTGTACGACGAATATGGAACGCCACCACCTTTGTGGAAGCACTCGATGATTTCGTCTTCAACATTTGCCATCACGCTGACATATTGCGCGAAGACTGCGAGATTGTCCTTGCCAGAGCTTCGAATCAATAGGTGGGCGTGGTCGGGTGGCAATGTGTAACTTTTCTGCTCCGCGTCGTAATTGACGATGCCACTGACAGTCATCGAGTCGAGCCATTCGCGAACGTATCTTTCGTTGAGCGACGTGGCTTTCGCTAATTGCTCGATAGACGCCGCTCCGATTTCCGCCATCTTGTCAAATAGCCCGGTGCGATGACCGATGCTGATCATTAATGTTGTCGCTGCACCGTTGTAAATATCAAGAAGCTTCTCGTCAAAGCGCTTTTCTGTTTTGGTCTCGGCAGATGCTGGCATCTTTGTTTCCTTCTGGCGGGAATATTCCGCCAAGAATCCGGAAGTGTAATAAAGTAATTGGTTAGGCTAGTAGTAGATCATACTTTTGTCAATGAATTCAGTGCGCAAGTTTGGTGCAATCTGACACGGCGGTGACGCAAGGAGATTCGATGTATAAATCAGGTTCAATATTGGCATCCACATTGCTTGGCTCGCTGATTGCGTCGGCTGCCTGGGCCGCAGACATCATTGAAGTCACCGTCTATCATGGCGAAGAATTGCACACAAAGTCTGGCCTTACGTGGATGGGTCTCTTTCCCACAAAAGTTGGGCAGTTTGAATTGCGACCCACCAGAGTGAATGTCACCATGGTGCACGACGAGATCAATGACGAGCCGGTAAATCAAAAAACTGGCAAGAAGGTCACCACATCAGACAAAGTGGAGCCTTTGGTTTTGGTTAAGGACGTGCCAGCTTTGAAGGCAGGAAAGGTTATTACGAGCACGACGTATCAGAAGGAACGACCTGACATCGGCGCCAAGTTGAAATTGAATGTTGGTGGCAAAGAGTCGACGCTCACAGTTGGTGGCGTGAAAAAGGACAAGGAATATCGCTCTCAATACAAAGTTGTACTCGAGACAGGCGGTGTGAAGCAGACTGTCTATGAGCGCAAAGAAGTGGCAGATTCTTCTTTTCCATCTCTCCTATGGGCTGGAGATCTCGATGGAGACGGGAAGCTGGATTTGATTATGGACACGACCGACAATTACAACGTCCGCAATGTGACGTTGTTTTTGTCGACTAAGGCGAAGCCAGGCAAACTCGTCGAAAAGGTTGTTAGCCACGAATCGACCGGCTGCTAGAGACTGTGCTATTTAAGGCGTACTCCGGTTGTGAGCATCGGGGCGATGCCATGCATCGCCCGCTTTCGATCAGCTTGAGTCTCCGCTTTGCGGCAATGCGAACTGTTTGATTACGCCTTCACCGCGTAATTGCGATGCAGCCACTTTCCTTCGTTGGTCAAATCTCGTGTTTCGTACAACACGTTTTGCTTCGACTCTTGTTTTACGATTTTTGCATCGCCATTTACCATCACGACTGTTGCGTTTTGGTCGGATAGATCTTTCATGCTTTCCATCACTTGTACCAGTGTTGGAGGTTCGAAGCTCTCTGCCTGTCTTTGCTCGGAGAACGCCTCGACCGCGGCGGCTTGCAATAGCTTCGCGCTCATCTTTCTGAAAAGCATAGTTGATGCATAAATGTCGATGCTGTTCATCTGACCGTTGATGGCAAACGCGCAGCCGATCACATAAGGCTTTTCTGTCAGTGCTTGATTCAGGTCCGTCACGTACTGTCCCGTGCATTCCTGGATCTTTTTGTTTTCCAATGTCAACTGCAAGCTCGTTGTAGACATTTGATCTTGAATATCCGATATATCAACTCCTGCGTTCATCGCGCTGCGATGTTGCAGTTTGCCGACCTCGCTCCAGACCGCTCCTTGCGAACCGCTTTTCGCTGCCATTCTCAGCTTCGCGGAGGACAGGTAGAAGTCTGACTTCGAGAAGTGATCATCTGCTTCCTGTCCACGTTTTTGCCAACGAGCTTGTTCTACGCAAAATGAGCTGATAGATTCGAAGCCGGACTTTGAGTTGAGAATCATGTCGTGCTGCAGAGTGCGATCTTGCTTGCCGCCTTTGACGATGTCGCCGGATTGAATGAAGACAACTTCGTCGCCTGCGTTTTTGATTTTCAGTGAATG
>DTSE01000187.1:3066-3696 GCA_012965515.1 Candidatus Melainabacteria bacterium
ACTTGTCCTGTCTCTTCTATGACCACTTTCTTCTTCGCAAGCGCCTCTTCAAGCGTGATGAAGTTGGTGCTGCTTATGTCGGTTCCGTGAATTAAGTACATCGCCAGGTTGCCACTCGTGAATGGACCCGACATTTCTGCTTCAGTGAAAAGAAATGGTTCAACCGATACCTTTTCGTCTTGAGCGGACGAATTGGATGTTTGAACACGTGTTTTTCCGCTGAGCCAAGAGAATAAACTCATGCGCCCTCCTTCGTGAGACAAAGAGGAGTCTCACGATTTGAATTTTGAAAAAGCCAACGCTACGCCAGAGCTGTGGCGCACAACTGCCACATCTATATGCGAAAAACTATGTGTGTCCCCAAACGCGTAACTCCATCCTATCAGGCAGTGCCAATTTGCGCGACGGCCTGGGCTTTTCCTGGGTTCTCGGCTGAAAACCCTTGCCACAATTGTGTTTGCAGTACTATACGCCGGGTGAAAAACGCTGCCGCTTGACAACATTGAGGAATTCTAAGGAAAGTGGTGTTTTCGCGAGTTTAAGGGTGTCCTCCGGCTCCCGCGGTAGGAAGGAGTATTGAAAGGTGGCTTCTGCAGCCAGCCGGCACAGTATGTGTGCAGCATTCGTTCT
>DTSE01000188.1 GCA_012965515.1 Candidatus Melainabacteria bacterium
AAAGGCCGCCAAAAATTCTTCTACAGCTTTCTTTGTAGTCGTTGTGCGGGCGGCGATTTCTGCAGCGAGTTCTGCTTTGTTCACTGAGTCTCCTCCTGTGCCTATCCTGGGTCTACGAGCTAGTAATCAACTCTACGTAGAGGGCAAGAATACAGCACCTATCACGCTTAGACAAGATAGGCGCGCATAAAATGTCGCACTTGATAAACGTTTTTGGAAAATTGTTTTTCTTGTCGGATGTCGAGATGCACTTTCTAACCTACTTTTCGACAGTTATACATGTAGTTGTAAGGAAAAAATCTGCGCTATATAAGTAGCTGCGTTTTCCGTTTTTGTTTCACGCGGTAAGCTGTAACTCGTTGGTGGACAAGGCTTTACGGGTTTAATTCTTGGTGGCTTTCTTTTTGGTTGTCGGCATTGAAAGATAAAATCCGATCGGCGCGCAGAAAAAATCGCACCAATTTCGATCTTTTTGTGGCAGTGCTTTTTCTCGTCCGAAAAAAAGCCACGAAATGTTTCACCAGACGGCAGATTCCGCAACATTAAGCAGCAAATTTCTCGAAGGGGCGCCAATAAGGGCGTTAGTTACCACAAGTTCCGGCAAAAAGTTCGCTCAGGCTGCGTGAAATGCTAGATAAAATGGGAACAACTATAATACTGATCATATAGCTGTTCATACTAGGAATTCCAATTTGGGACGTAGATCCGCAAGCTCAACTGCAGTCGATTCACGCACGGCAGCCTTTGCCGCAGCGAACGCGGCTGAAGCAAAGAAGGGAAAGGGCACTGTTGTTCTTGATGTACGAGAAGTGACCGTTTTGGCGGATTACTTTGTCATCACGGGAGGAGATTCACCCAGTCAGGTCAGGGCGATTGTTGATGCGGTGGACGATAAGCTGGAACCCCTGGGTTGTAAAGCTTTGGGGATAGAAGGCAAATCAGAGTCCAGGTGGGTGCTTCTTGACTATGGTGACGTTATCGTCCACGTGTTGCACGAGAAGGAAAGAGGGTATTACAAGCTAGAGCAGTTTTGGAATCAAGCTCTTATGGTTGACCGCTCCGAGTGGGAACAAGAAGAGTAAGAGACTAAACAAATGGAGTCCGGCAGTTAAGTGGTTTAGGCTGATTTAGTATCTTGGGGGTTACGGTTACCTATGAGTTTCAGGACCAGATTACAAGGGTTTGTAGAGAACCGGCAAAAAATACAAATCTGGTACGGAATGGGCTGCCATAACACGGTGACCGGAAGAGTCCTTTCGGTTGACCATGATCACATCGACGTCGAGTCTTACTCGCACGAAAGCGACGGGCAGATTCACATTCGCCGTATCCTCGTTCCGCTTCATCTCATCCTCCATATTGATATCACCTCGGCTGAAATGGCTGAGGAAGAAGACAATTTCTCGCTGCCTGTTGAGAAAGAAGCAAAACAGACGGCAGCTGCCCCGCAAATGTCGGTCATCGACTTGCCGGACGCCCCTAGAGGCTACGGCGTCAAAGTGCTCTCCCAACTGAATGCCTCGTACTCTAACCGTTTCTCGCGCATGGCTTCCGGTCCCGGCGGAGTTTATTTTGCCTGCGATGGCAGTGTCTGGTTTGTCGACAGTTCCGGTCAATTGACCGAATACGCACGCATCCGGGGCAACAGCACCATCTCCGGCTTGCGCTTCGATCGCAAGGGTGTTTTGTACGTTGCCACAATTCAAGGCACCGTTTACCGAATCGATCCCAACAAATCCGGTCGCATTCTTGCTCAGTTGGACGGCAGTCTGACCGGTGGTGGAACCTTCCTTTCCGACCTGGCCATAGGCACCAGAGATGAAATCTACGTATCAAATTTCCCGTCTAACACAGGTGGAATCTTCAAAATAGATCGCACTGGTGAGTACGAAGTTCTGGTCGGCGGACCGGGACACGGAACGCAAGGACTTCTTCTCGACTCGGACGGATTTCTGTGGTGCCTCGAGCATGCCACCGGTTCTGTCGTAAAGCGCTCTCTGGATGGACGCGAAGTGGCGCGCATTCAGGTAGCTGAGCCGGAGAGTTTCAACTTTGCCGATGGTTATGACGGCAATCTGTCCATGGATAGCTTGGGCAGAATCTACGTCACAGCGGGGCGTGCCGGCTCAGTCTTCCGCGTTAACCGCGAAGGCAGAAGCGAGACTTTCTTGGTCGGGCTGGTCAATCCAACCGGCGTTGCCTTCGGAGCTGACGGAGCACTCTTCGTCCTCGAAGCCGGTCGCTCGCGCGTACTGAGAGTGGCCGCCCTGGAGAAAGGCGATCGCGCAACTTCAGCAACTGCGCTCAGCTAGGAACCAAACAAGACTGAAGGATTTACCTTCCGCTCGAAACAAGTCCTTTGCCGGATTGCCCTTGTACTGCCGGTTTGCTTTGAACTTTCTCTTCTTTGTAGAGTCTGTCTATGATTGATTTGTAGTTCTGAGCAACGACATTGCGTTTGATCTTTAAAGTGGCAGTCAGTTCGCCTGCTTCTACAGAAAGATCGTTGGCCAGTACATGGAAGTTGCTGACTTTCTCGTAGTCGGCAAGTGATTTAGAGCGCTCAGCAATTTCTTTCTTGAGCATATTGACCACTTCCGGTATTTCAATAAGTTCCGAATAGCTGTTGAAGTTCCAACCTTCATCCGACGCATGCTGAGTGATCGCTTGTTCATCAAGGACGATGAGCGATACTAGCTGTTTGCGCTTGTCGCCAAAAACAACAGCTTGATTGACGAATGGAACGGTTTTGAGAATCGCTTCGATCTTCTGCGGAGCGATATTCTTGCCGGAAGAATTGACGATGATGTCTTTCTTGCGATCCGTAATTTTCAAGTAACCGTCACCATCGATGATACCAATGTCACCGGTGCGGAACCAGCCGTCTACGAAAGCTTCCTTGGTTGCTTCTTCGAGACCATAGTAGCCCTTGAAGATGGAAGAGCCGCGCACGAGAATCTCGCCGTCGTCGGCGATGATCATCTCCACGCAAGGCAGAGCCGGTCCGACCGTGCCGATTTTCTTTCTATTCATCAAGTTGACGCAAGCTGGAGCCGCAGTCTCGGTCAGACCGTAACCTTCAATTGTGGTGATGCCGATTGCGTTGAAGAATTCGATGGAATGACCCGTTGCCGGTGCACCACCGGAGACGATAAGGCGTAATGATGGGCCGATTCTTTCTCTCAGTTTACGGAAGACAGTCTTCTCCGCAAGCCAGTGTTTGGCTTTCAAGCCGGTACGTGGAGCGATGCCTCGAGACTCTACATCCACATATTCGTTGCCGACTTTCAAAGCCCAGTCGATAAGCCGCTTGGCGTTGCCTGAGGCCCCATCAATGCCGCTTCTCACTTTGGCATATATCTTGTCCAGCACCCGAGGTACTGTCAAAATCATGGTCGGCTTGACTTCGGCCATGTTCTTAGCCATGGTCTCAATGCCCTCTGCGTAAGCGCAGACGCCGCCGGAGTAAATCCAGTAGTATTCGCCGCAGACTCTTTCGAAAACGTGAGACATCGGCAAATAGGACAGGTAGACGTCGTTTTCATCAATAGGAATGATGCCTTTCAGGTCATCAAGGACGCTGACGATATTGCCATGGGTCAGCGGAACACCCTTAGGGGTTCCTGTAGTGCCGGAAGTATAGATAATCGTCGCCATTTTTTCGAAGTGAATCTCTGCCATTCTCTGGCTGATGATTTCGGGATTCGCTTCCAGTTGTGAAAGACCCTTTTGCCTTAACTCTTCCAGACCGATAACGAAGTCCTCGCTAATCTCGTTTTCTTCGAGAAACTCACTAAGCGAGCGACCTTTATTCAGTTGAGAAACAAGAACGATAGTCTTTAAAGCTTCTTGCTTCGATGCGAGGACCTTCTTAAGAAGTGCTTCGCCCTGTACGAAAACAACTTTGGCGCCGGAATTGCTCAAAATAAAGTCAATATCCGCTTGCGAACTGGTTGGATAAATGGGGACGGTGACGGCGCCACTGGATATGGTGGCAAGGTCTGCAGCGGCCCAGAGGTGGGATGTTTGGGAAAGGATAGCGACTCGGTCGCCGGCTTCAACACCTCTGTCAACCAACCCGGCAGCCATTTCTTTAACTAGACGGGCAAGGGCGGTCCAGGTCATGGACTTGTATGGCGACTTGTTTTCCTTGTAGCGCACGGCTTCCCGGTCGGAAAGTAGTTCTGCTCTTTCAAAGAATGTCGTTGCTAGGCTCTTTTTCACGGCCAGACCTCTCATTTCAGCGCCCCTGGCGCAATTAGACGAATAACTGAGACGCCTATATTTTACTGCGGTTCCCAATAGGCGGACCGTTTGTGAGAAATCTATACTGATCTGTGAAGCTATTGTGAACCGGTCTTAATCTTCAATAGGCCAACCCAGACCGACTTTGAAAGATTCATGGCAGCTTATGTGGGCACCATATGCAGTGCGTCGCCGCTCAAATTACTTCAGAATGAGCTTTTCCGGCGCGGTTTCGGTCGTCCACTTATTTACCGTTTCGACAAGATCATCGATAACCGGGTCGAACATCAAGTCGTGCCAAGCTTCTTTAAAGACATGCTTCTGCTTGGAAGGAGCATTCATCCTTTCAAAAACCGCATCGTTAATCTTGTTGTTGACGATTTTTTCGTTGCCGGCAGTCAGCATCAATACCGGACACGGTGCGCTTTTAACTCGATTTTGCACATCTTGCGAAAGCATGAGCAATTCAAAAAGCATCTTGGCGGGAAGCTTAAAACGTCTCTCTGCGTCCGCGTCGATCCACTTGCGCACGCCGATATCGCGGGTCACTTGCTCCGGAGCATAAGGCAAAGCCAGCTCAGTCTCAGGAGCAACCATTGCGGTCCACACGGATTGAATGCGGAAAAGCAAATCGAAAGTCTGTGGATGCCCATCAAATCCGGGCGAAAAGAGAACCAGACCATCTGGCTTGATGCGATTGGCCACCTTGAGAGCCACGAGAGCGCCCATGCTGTTGCCCATCAGATATATCGGTTTGTCACCGACTTTCTCGCGCACATAGTTGTATGCTGTGACTGTGTCGTCAAGCCACTGATGAAACGACGTGAAAGTTTCTTTGCGACGTTTGCCGAAGCCCACATGATCGGGCGCGACAGCGAACATCCGCCTTACTTTCAGCCTCCGTCCAAGTGCTTCAAACCAGCCGCTGTGAGCGCCCAGCCCGTGAATTAGTAGAGCCGCTGCGCGACACTCGGAAGCAGTGCCCCAAGTTCTACCGGTAATGGGCGGGGAAGAGCCCTCTCCATCGCCTCTGGCGATTTCAATGGGTGATGCTGTCGGAGTCAGATTTATATCAGTGGTCATATTGCACGTTATTATAACTTTGATGAGTCTCGCATATGCGTTTTATCTCAATTGAGAAGCATTAGATGTCCAATGTTGATGCACAAGAAAAATCAGGCGCCCAGCGAGCCACGGTCAGTGGTTTCAAAAAGTGGCGCATCCTGATTCTTGTTCTCATTGGCGCAGCAGTAGTCGCTTTGGTGATTTTTTTCGGGAAGCCTGAAAAAACTGCCTTTGAGCAAGCCGTTGAATTAATTAAATCCGGAAAATCGGCATTCGCCGTTCCGATTCTTGAGAAGCTCTCGCGCGAACGCCCTGATGATGCCAATATTTATCCATATCTTGCTCAAGGATATTTGACTACCGACCGACCTGCAGAAGGGCGCCTCGCTCTGGATACCGCACTGCGACTGCGTATAGCAGGAAGGCAATTGGCACCGGTTGTGAGTGCTTACGCCAGCTACTACACGACTAAGGGGCATTTTGCGGAAGCGGAGAAGCTGTTCAACTCAGCCTCTTCAGTAATGGGCGCCCATGATGGTGCAGATGAAAGAGCTCGTTTATATCTCGCTTGGGCTGAAGAAAACCTGCGTAACACAGACCTGGAAGCAGCTGTCGCGCACCTTAAGCAGGCCAACGCGCATGCGGAAGATGTCAGCGAACCGCTTCGCTCGCTGATTCCGCATCGCCTCAGTGATTGCTACAGACAGTTGGCGGCTCTTGCCGAGACAAAAGAAAAGGATCAAAAGAAAGCGGCGTCATTGCTTGAGACGGCCCTTCAAGTATCCGACGAGCCAATCACGAGGATGAATTTAGCCTTGATTTACAGGCAGTTGGGCAATACGCAAGGCGCTATTGCAAATTACGATTTAGTATCGAAGGCTGATCCCAACAATTTGGAAGCGAGGCACCACCTCGTCACTTTGCTCTGTGAGAAAAACGATTTTCAAGCGGCACAGACTGCGCTCATTGAACTTACTGATAAAGAACGAAGCGTTGAAAATTATGTACTTCTGGCAAACCTTGATTTGAAGCTTAACAACTATCCTGGTGCTGTTCGCGCGCTCGAGGATGCTCTTGATTTGGGTGACAAACCCGAGCTACTGAAACAACTGGAAGTTGTTCTTCTTGATTGGAGCCAGAAGCTCTTGAAAGAAGGTAAGCGTGAAGCCTCTGCTTCGGTTAAGGTCCGCGCCGAGCGAGTTGCAGAGCAGCTTTCTTTGCTTGTCGGTAAACCTGAAGACAAGGAAAAACCAATTGAAGATGAGAACAGCCTGGCTCAAAAGCCAGATGAATATTTCGAGAGAGTTCCGCCGATCGCGCTCAGCTCAAGTCGTATCTGGTTGGCACGAGGAAGCTTCACTCCGGAAGGTGAAATCCGTATCCGCAATATCAGTGGGCGGCCGGTTAAGGACCTGTCTTTGAAGGTTTTGTTCTACGACCATTCATCCAAGCGCGCGTCCGGCTCCGTAACGCTGCCGGTGGCCTCGCCATCGTCGCCTCCACTGGAAACCGGCGGTTCTCGCACGCTTTATTTTTCTTCTCCCTCAACCGTAAAGTCCGAGCATCGGCTTGCTGTCGTCATATACTGGCGTGGGCGTCTTTTGAAGGAATATCCCGTAGTAAAGCAGTAGCTTCATCAAGAGGGCATATCCGTTTTACGTGCATATATATAAGTAGGTCTCCCGGAGTTTCAAATGACCCAAGAACCAGCCGCTCCAGCAAATTGCCGGCACGAATACGTGACAATCTACCAGCGCCGCCTCAAAGGGCTGGATAGACGGCTTGTTGCTACGCGCGCCTATCTGCCGGTCGGCTTCAAAATGGCTGACTTCGGACACTTGAGCGAGGGCAGTTATTGTTTTTGCTCACGTTGCCGCACCAGGCTATTTCCTAAGCGTTCTCAGGCTGAAAAATTGAAAGCAAGAGAGCTGTTGGCCGCCACGAAAGCCCAGAAGCAGCTGGATGCCCAAGGAGCATTCGCCGACGATGAAATCTCGCTCGATGCTGAAAACCTTGATGAGGCGGACAATGAGGGTTCATCTTCCGCTGAGGTTCAAGTTGAAGAACTTGAAATAGAAGCCGTTGACGTGGAAGATATTCAGGCGGAAGGTGTCAAAATCAATGATGATGAGGAATCTACCTGTCTGGTAGATGACGCGGACGACTAGGCAATCGGTAAAACGAACGGCTAGGCGAATTAAGGCCCGCGCGAAAGGAATTCGAAGGAAACTGGTTTTCTATTCCTAAGTAAGAGGATAAGTGGAAATGAAACGCTTGATTGATAAGGTGATAGCAGCAGTGGTCTTACTGCCGCCGCTGTATATGCTCATCCGCTTTGTCCGCTGGTCTATGAACCAGGATTATCAAAAGACAGAGGAAGAGATTTAGTTAGTTCTGTAGTCGGAACGGTTGAATGGCACAATACATCGCCAGAATAATCCGAGCAATTGTCGTAGGAGCCCTGGGCTTCGGCGGCGGCATTGGACTACTTATTATCATTGTCTTTCTGACGGTCAAGGGCGATCAAAACGCCTTTGAATACGGAGTGAAGTGGGGCTTTGAAATCGGGATGGTTTTTGCCATCTTGATGGTCGCAGTGTTGTTGCCTCTCGACCTCTTCTTGCGCATGAACAGGGCAAAAGGCGAGCACAGCCAGCTCTGGGAATTGGAACAGTCGAGAGAATTGATTTTCGAAGGGAGCAGCAAAGAAGCGATGGCTGCCTGCCGCAAAGCACTACTGATGGTGCCATACGTTCACCAAGTTTCTGATGACACAGAACACTTAACTGCTCGCGCTTCGACTGGCGCCAGCTGGAGATCTCCTGGCGAAGACCTGGAAGTAGAGATCAATCCTATTTCCGAAAATAAATGGCAAGTGAAATGCGTAAGCCGCTCGCGTTCTAAGAACGTTGTTTTCGATTACGCCAAAAACTTTGAGAATGTAGAAACTTGGTTCAAAGGCATCCAAGAACCAAATGATCCACCGCAATCGTCACCACCGAAAACGGCATAGCGTTAAACAGTTTTCCAGCGCATAAGCATGCTTTCGATTTGTTCGATGACGAAAGTCAGAATGAGAGCAATAATGATTAGCGCGATCACGCCAGCGAAGACAGTTGCTTGATCGTACAGACCGGAAGCCTTTACGATCATGTGCCCAAGCCCTTCTTCGGATGAAATGAACTCACCGATAAAGGCGCCCATGAGCGCAAGTCCGATGTTTAATTTCATGGCATTCAGAACCCAAATGATTGAGGAAGGAACAACCACGAGTTTAAAAGTCTGCCAGCGAGTTGCACCTGCTACTTGCATCAGGCGCAGAAAGCGCTTCTCGACAGACATTGCGCCTTGATAGCTTTGTACGATGGCGACTGAAACGGTAGTCAAAAATGCGAGTGCAATTTTTGAACGAATATCGATGCCGAACCAGGAGATAATAATTGGTGCCAATGCAAAGATTGGAACTGTGGCCAATGCTGTGATGTATGGTTTCGAAATCTCAGCTACCACGCGCGAATACCAGAGTGCCAATCCGATGATTGCACCAACGGTTGTTCCGAGTGCAAAGCCGGCAACCGCTTCCATAATTGTTACTTGGCAATTAGTGAATAGCTCACCGCTCTTTGCTAAGCGTTCCATTGCTTCGGCCACTAGCAACGGACTGGAGAAAATGAATTGCCGTTCTTTGTTGTCGTGTGTAGCCAGGTGCCAGACAAGGACGAAAACGATGAGCGGAAGCGGGTAGAGCAGTCGTTGCCCGAAGCTTAGTTTTGTTGTGCTCGAAGTTTCCATTCTCTTGCTTTGGATTTATCCACTTATGATTGTTTTCAATTCAGACCAAATTTCCCGATAGTGTTTTGCAAATTCTTCACTGCCTCGTGTAATATCGGCTTCCGATTTTTTCCTGATGTGAAACTCTTTGGCGAGTTTTCCTCCGCTCATGATGAATGCACGAGTGCCCATAGAAACTGCCTCTTCGATATCATGAGTGACGAGAATTGCGGATTTGTTTTTCTCTTTGACGAGATTGCAAAATTCTTCTTCGAGACTCAATTTTGTGTAGTAGTCCAGAGCGGAAAACGGTTCGTCCAGAAGTAATAGTTCTGGATCGAACATCAGTGACTGAATGATACTGACTCTCTGTCGCATCCCGCCCGATAACTGTGTCGGGTATTTTGACAGCACGTGCGGGTTTAAATGAAACATTGAGAGATACAGTTGCATCGTCTCTTTTGCTTTGCTTCGATCCAGTTTTCCATTGATATCGAACGCGAGCTTGAGATTGCCTTCCACCGTCCGCCAGGGGAAGAGTGCGTCTGATTGAAATATGTAGCCGATGCTATTTCTTTTGCCCGATTCTGTTTGCAGGTTTATGGAGCCGGATTTTGGCTTTAGAAGCCCGGCTATGAGGTTTAGAACAGTCGTCTTTCCACATCCGCTTGCTCCTAGAATGCAAACGATTTCTCCTTTTTTCACACTTAGTTCTAATGCATTGACCGTTTTTTCCGACTGACCGTCGAAATCAAAGCACAGATTTTCGATCGTCAAAAGCGGCGGTGCAGCGCTCATTTTTTGCTTGGTTTTGCCGTTGATACAGGAGTAGCGGGTTTCCCTGCAGGCGCTTGTGGAGCCTGTTTTACTTTCTCTGCAAAACGCATATCGACGTTTTCTTTATATGCGCCTGAACTCTTTAAGTCACCAATTTCTTTGCGCAGAGCAATTGCACTGTTCCACGCATTTTCCGGAAGGATTGGTGATTTTGGAATTGTCCCTTCTTTGATGAGCCGTTTAAGAGCTTCACGTACTACTGATTCTTTCACTTCCGGAAAGTCTGCGCAGGCGACTTTTACAGCTCCTTCGTAATCCTTTTGTATGAAATCCATTGCACGCGCAATAGCGTTGACTGCTTTTTGCACGTCATCAGGGTTCTTCTTCATATAGTCATCGGAAACAGTGAGCCCAGTGAAGGCGAAATCTCCGAGTACTGATGCTGGAGAATAGACAATCTGTGCGCCTTCGCTCGTTGCGACCGAAACAATCGGTTCAATATCAAGCGCCATGTCGGCTTGATTTGCTCTCACTAGCGCGAGCAATGTTCCAAATGCACCTTGAACAATCTTGGCATCGACTTTCTTTCCGCCGTTTTGCAATACCTTTTTCATTACTGCATAACTTGTAGAAGGCGCGGTATAAGTGGCGATACGCTTGCCCTTAAAGCCTTCTGGTTTATCAAATTTCTGAATGTCTTTCTTGAAAGTGACGACCCAAAAAGGGACACCACGCACGATACCAGCAACGACTTTGCCACCTTGTCCACGCTCTCTTGCAATTGCGGTGAATGTCGGATCGGAAACACCGAACTGTGCGTTTCCTGTGATCACTGCTGTAAATGTTTTCTCGTCACCGCCCGTGCTGACCAGCCTTACGTCCAAGCCCTCGTCTTTGAAAAATCCTTTCTTAACGGCAACGTAGAGTGGCATGTAGAGAAATACATGACCGAACTGAGCGATTGTTATCGGTTTCAATTTATTTGTCTGCGCCAGTGCAGGTTGCAAAAGTGAAGCCGTCAGCAAAAGTGAAAGAGCGAATGCTTGGCAGGCTCTTGGCATCGAACATCCTCATGCGCAAGATAGCAATGATGTGCAGATTCTCGCACATCTGCTGTAAGTTGGTTTCTTCTGTCCCAGCTTACTTGGCGGCAGCTGCCAGGGCAGGGGCAAAGTCCGTTTGAAGGAATGACTGAAGGAAAAGTTGTTCGCAGTCGCTTCTCAATTCATTCAGGTCTTTGGCAGTGTCGATAGCTTTCCAGAATGCTTGCGTCGGAAACGCCTTCAATAGCCCTTGCTGAGCGAGAGCTGGGAAAGTGCCGACTTCGTGGTCGCCTTTGTCCGGCAATTCGTCGACTATCTCTGGCTCAAGAACATAGATTCCGGCGTTTACCCAAAATGGTAATTCCGGCTTTTCTTTGAACGCAGTTGCGTTCATGCTCTCGTCCAGCTCAATAATTCCGTAATCGCATTTGAGTGGCACCGTCACGATTGTTGCTAGCGGCTTGTGCTTTCTGTGATAGCTGACTACTTGCGAAAGTGCAAGATTGGTAATGATGTCACCGTTCATGGCTAGAACCGGTTCGTCCTTCGGAATAGACGGGTCTTTGAGCGCCTGTTTGAGAGCTCCACCGCGTCCGAGGGGCGTTTCTTCAATTAGATAATTGATCTCGACGGAATGTTTGCTGCCGTCGCCAAAATAGTCTTGAATCAACTCGTGTTTGTAGCCGCAGCTCAGCGTGACCTTCTTGAATCCGTGCAGACTCAACAATTTGATCTGGAGGGAAAGCAGCGGGTTACCCAAGACCGGGATCATGCATTTGGGCTTGTCCTCGGTGAAAGGTCTTAGCCTTTCGCCTTTACCGCCACAAAGAATGATTACATGTTCCATTTTTAAGCCTACATAAAGATGCCAGGAGATTATCTCATAGCCACAAGCGGCTGTAATTTAAGCCCTCTCACGTGTAGAGGTCAGCTGGCTGAGGTTTTGTGGCTCTCGATCGTCTCTTTGAAACCCTTAGTTGCCTCGAAGCAAATGTTCTCTGGGAGGCATTTGTCCGTCTTCAAAGTGTTTGAAAACTCCGAGGTCTAGTTTGAAACTATCCGGTCTTACGGAGTTGTCTCCAGCAAAAGGATAACCGAATACAAATACCAAAAAAATATTCAGCGCCAAAGTCATCGCAACGAGTACAGTCATGATCACTTGCGTTTTCAAACTCTCAACTGCGAAGAAGTAGGTGAAGATAAGAGTGAATACACCACCTACTATAAGGACGATCCACATAATTGGTGCGACACCATGAGAGGCGCTTACCAGGCGGGTTCTGCGGCTTTCGGTGACTTCGCAAATTTCCGAGATCAATTGCTGTTGAATTGCTTGTTCGCGTGAATTTTTTGGATCGTATGTAGTGATTTCTTTCCAAAGTCCCCACGAGTTCTTAAATGCTTCTGGACTGTATCCACCTTTCGAAAGGAGAGGCCATTCTTCTGTAATGACGATTTCGGCATAGTCCTTGCAGTGCGTTCTGATCGAACGTTTTATGCCTTCAGGTAGACCGTGAGCAGCAAGATAAATGTTGCACAAGTGTGTTGCTTCATTGTCGACTATCAGTCGAAGGTCTTGCTGATGTTGCATTGCATCGACGACGACGAATCCCAGAAGAACTGCATAAAGCGTTCCAATTACAGAGAGCAGGTGTCCGGCTACCTCGTGGTGGGTAATCAGCTGCTGGACGCCAACTCTCTTTCGGACGTACAACATTCCCGCCACGGCTAAAGCAGTGGTGAGAACGATAAAGAGCCCACCAGCGAGGTAAGAGTTCACGGCAAAGCGCCTTTATAGTCCGAGGAAATCCGGCCCGCTGCCTTGCGAAGTCGGTTTTACGCGCAGGTTTACTTCAGGACAGACGATTTCGCAAGTGCGGCAGTGTACGCAGTTTTCCAACGACATACCATGTCTTTTCACCTTGTCGATGACATCAACGCGGTGCACTTCTGCAGTACAGTCGGCGACGCAAGGAGTTGTCTTTCCGAAGCCTTCGTATTTGGAGATGCACTTCACACAGACATCGGCGTTGAATTCATCGATGTGCTGGTTGCCTTCGTGATACTTCGTTCCTG
>DTSE01000189.1:0-29828 GCA_012965515.1 Candidatus Melainabacteria bacterium
CAAAGACTACCCGATGCCCATTTATGATGGCGACATTGAGGCGGAAAGCGGCATTCCCGAAAACGGCAAAAAACTCAAGAAGATGCTCAAGGAGCATCAGGGGCTGCTCATCGCATCTCCCGAATACAACAGTTCTATCAGCGGCGCGCTGAAAAACTTCATCGACTGGACATCTAGACCTGAACCGGGCGAGAAAAGCATCGAGTGCTACATCGGCAAAGTCGCCGGCATCATGGCATGCTCGCCGGGTGCTCTGGGTGGACTGAGAGGGCTCGTCACCTTGCGCTCTATTTTGGGCAATATCAGCGTGCTTGTGGTTCCCGAGCAACATGCCTTGTCCCAAGCCAATGATGCGTTTACAGAAGACGGAAAGCTTAAGGATGAGAAAAACCAAAAGGCTGTCGCAAACATTGGCAAGCGCGTCACCAGCTTGACAAAGGCTATTCTCGAATCGGAACTCGTTGCAAAGTCCTAATCGCCTTCCTAATTCTTGGAACCTCCACGTTAAAAGACGTCGGAGGTGGCGATATGCGAAAAATTATTGCTTTGGCAATTACAGCCCAAGTCGGGCTTGTGTGTTCTGGGTTCAACTTTGGACAGCCCGGTCTTAAGGCTATGGCTGCGAGCGCCAAAAGTGAAGAAGCTTACGGGTACATCGACCGCAATGGTCGGATGGTGATTCCGCCTGGATTCGACGAGGCGGGAAAATTCTCGGAAGGCTTGGCTGCCGTGAAGGTGGGCGACAAATTCGGTTTTGTGGACAAGACTGGCACGATGAAGATCGAGCCGCGATTCTCTGAAGCGGAACCATTTAAGGAAGGCCTGGCTGCAGTTGTAGATGCTTCCGCGGAAGAGAAGCTCTATGGATTTATAGATAAGGAAGGCAAATTTGTAATTGAACCCGCCTTCGAGGAAGCACATCCCTTCCAGGAAGGCGTAGCGGCGGTGAAATTCAAGCGCACCGGCGAAATGGGTTTTGACACGCAATGGGGTTATGTAGATAAAACCGGCAAAACGGTGATCAAACCGCAGTTCAGCGATGCAAACGAGTTCAACAAAGGTCTGGCGATTATCCAAAACGGTCAACACTACGGGGTTATCGACCGCGATGGAGCGTTTCTCGTAAAACCGTCTTACCAACTCATTTTGCAAAGCCCCGACAACACTCTGACCTACCTCAAATTGAGCGGCAACGTGATGGGCTTGACCGGACTCGGTTACAACTGGATAGTCACTGGCGGACTCTTCGGATTCCTTGATTCGAAGGGCAAAACCATCATCAAACCGTCTTACGATGGAGCCACTTCTTTCTCGGAAGGACTAGCTTGCGTCGCGTCGGGAGCCAAAGAAAAAGATGGACGCCCGCGCACGTGGACCTACATCGACGCCAACGGCAATAAGACAATCGACGGCAAATACAGCTTTGGTCTGCCCTTCTCCGAAGGTTTGGCACCAGTAGCAAAAGGCAGATGGCAAATGGGAATGTCACCGTCGCTGGTCGCCGCGAAGTGGGGCTTCATCGACAAGAAGGGCAAGGTCGTGGTTCCGCTTTCGTTCGACGACGCCTTCCCATTCGTCGGTGGAATGGCTCGCGTAGTCAGCGATGACAAAACCGGCTTCCTCGACCACAACGGCAAAATTGCCATCGAACCGAAGTACTCAGATGCTGACGATTTCTCCGAAGATCTCGCAGCAGTGAAAACAGATAGAGCGAAGAACTAGTAAAGGACCGACACTACTTTAGGTATCAAACGGCTTGATGCTGTTCAACTCTTTGAACGCGGCGAGAAGTTCATCAGACACCGGTCTCCCTCGTGGAACACTAGCTGGAATAAGCATTGGAGAGTGCATCGTTTCCACAACCGCAATCAACCGATCGACGAATAAGTTTTCTACAGGAATGATTCCGAATTGCTCAATCATTATTTGAATCTGCGAAACGTACATTTCTGTTGGTGATTGCAGTTCATCACGTGCGAAACTCCTAGTCGCGCGAAGATAGACCCAAGCGCTTGCGACAGAGTCGATTGAGGCGCTCAAACCTTTGTCCAAAATATCGCTGCATGCTGATTTGATCGTGCTCTCCCTTGCAAGTCGATATTCCTCAATCGCAGCTGCATGCTTTGCAAACGCGGCGGAAAAATCTCTATTCTCTGGAGCGCCATGTGCTGCGAGAGCCTCAAAGTCTTTCACTACTCTTTTCGCCTGCGAATCCATCTTTTCCGCTGTCGGCTTGCGCAGCAAACGACTGGTGATGTTCCAATATTCTTTGTCGATTCCTGTGGGTGGCTTCCAGTTCTTAATGGCCTTTAAATCTTCTTCTATCTCCGCATCCCAGTCTCGCGGTTCCGGCTTTGGCTTTTCAATCTTGGCTTCATACCAGCGAAGCATGACTTCAAGCATTTTCTCTTCGCCGTGTTTTTCAATGAGCGCATCTATTCCTTCGCTGATTTTTTCCTTATCTTCCAGCGGATTGCAACCAAGCGAAATATCGTTGAGCTGCACAAACTCAAATTCAACGATTTGCGCTCGCGCCACGCCGATGCCGCCCGAACGAAGCAGCTCGGCGATCTTCACCACAGATTCTTGGTAGGCGACGGACCAGGGTTTCTTAGGTTCATTAGACATATCAACTCCCTTGCAGCGCAAGTAACAAGCTGACGGTTTCTACACTCACGAACTTGGGAATCCAGTTTCTATTTACCCGAAATACAAAAGTTACCCCAATTACCCGAGAAAGAAGTCGGGCATCAACTTCTGACCGGGCGCGACGGCGTACGTGTCCAGGTCTTTCACTCCGGCATTTTTCAAAACATCAGAGTCGATGAAGAAGTTACCGGTGCAATCAGTTGAGGGTTGCGTCAAAATCCAATACGCAGCATCAGCAACAATCTCAGGCGTGCGGCACATCTTCATTGCATCATCGCCACCAAGCAAGTTTTTCACAGCGGCTGTCGCTATGCCGGTTTCCGGCCACAACGAATTAACAGCGATCTTTTTCTTCTGCAGCTCTTTCGACATTCCGAGTGTGCACATAGACATGCCGTATTTGGACATCGTGTACGCGACGTGCGGACCAAACCATTTCGGGTCCATGTTGAGTGGCGGCGAAAGATTGAGAATATGCGGGTTTGCAGCTTTTTCCAAATGAGGGATGGCGGCGCGAGAATTTAAATAGGTTGCGCGAACATTGACCTGATTCATGAGATCAAAGCGTTTCGCATCTGTCGCCGAGGTGTTTGTCAGACTAATTGCTGAAGCGTTGTTCACAAGGATATCGAGCCCGCCGAACTTCTCGACAGCTTGAGCAATTGCCGCTTGAATCTGTTCATCAAATCGAACATCAACCTGCAAAGCCAACGCTTTCCCGCCGAGTTTCTCAATATCCTCTGCCGCACTGTATATGGTGCCAGGCAGCCGGTCGTTAGCCTCGACAGTCTTCGCTGCGATTACGATATTCGCTCCATCTTTCGCCGCTCGTTCGGCGATAGCTTTGCCTATGCCGCGTGATGCTCCGGTAATGAAAATGGTCTTGCCACTCAGACTCATATCGCTGTCAAACTCCTATCACGGCTAAAGCACAATCATACGGGCGCTGACTTGCGCGCCAAATTTGGTAAACGTGATCATATGCGATTTGCCCGGATTTTTTAGTCTTTCTGGGCATCCAAGAGTACAATCGAAAAAGAAAGTCAGATTTGCAATTGGAAGGAAACTGTCAATTTAATCGCAAGGTTAATCGCGGAACTTACCGCCTGCCAACTTGTCTAACCGAAGGAAGCCAATCGACTTCAAACATATTTGCGGGAGCCTGACATGTCTAACAGACTGAAAGCAGGACTGGACAAAGCATTTGCGCCATTGAAAACATGGGCGCAATCGAAGGCGCCTGCGAAAACCGGCTCACAGATTATGGCTTTAGCAGAAGAAGTCGAGAGCATATCATTCGGCAACGAATTGGAACCGGCACGGGCCAACGAAAGAGAGTCTATGGTGACTACTCAGATTGCTACTCGTGGTATTCGAAACCCTGATGTGCTGGACGTCATGCGGAAACTCCCGCGACATGAATTCGTACCTGCAAACATCAAAGACCACGCCTACGAGGATGGTGCCTTGCCTATAGGCAACGGACAGACAATCTCTCAGCCTTATATCGTGGCGCTGATGACCGAGGTATTGCGGTTAAACAAAGAATGCCGGGTACTTGAAATCGGAACCGGCTGTGGTTACCAATCCGCGGTACTGGCATCCCTGTGCAAGAAGGTGTACTCGGTTGAGATTGTTGCCGATCTCGCGGATGAAACTCGGCACAGGTTGGCACGCTTGGGCATCAACAACGTGGAGATTCGCACGGGTGACGGTTATCGCGGTTGGCCGGAAGAAGCCCCATTTGACTGCATCATCGTAACCGCGGCGCCTGACCATCTTCCCGAACACCTCTTGGAACAGCTGGTCGAAGGCGGTCGGTTGATCATCCCAATCGGAGAGGGCACTCAAGAGTTGATGGTTTTCAGATTGGCAGACGGTCGCATGGAGGCAAACCGATTAATTCCAGTTCGTTTTGTGCCCATGACGGGCGAGGCAATGGGTTCAAACGGCAGGAGGTTGGGGAACTAACAAATTAGGTTCTCTATTTAATTGGCTCTCAAGAGTTTTGATATATAGATTATCTATGTTATCTTTACAAGTCAGGTAGCTCAGGACTCAGTAATTGACACCAATGGAAGGACACTACACTTCACCGTTCAGATGGCTTCTCGTTTTACCGGGAGGCGCTATCGGCTTTTCTATCGGGCAATTCCTGTACTGCGCCTGGAAAGATGCTGCCGCGGTAGTTCCACCTCTGGCATTCCTCAATGACGCCGCCTGGGTATGCGGTGCAATCATTTCGGCAGGGCTGTTTATCTTGCTGGGTACGAAAGCAGCTCCAACCCACAAGCTTCCCACTGCAATCGTAATGAGCCTGCTTGCGGCAACCTGGTGTGGATCGCTGCTCACGGTCAGACGTGAAGGACTCATCGCTGCATTCCTGCCCGTGGAGAGCGCACACTCGGCATACCTGGTGCCATTTGCGGCAGTACTGACTGTAATAATGGCTGCATTTCTGTGCATCGACCTGGCACGCAGAGAACAGCGCTTCAGCATGAACACTTTGTCGGACTACTATTTCGAGCGCGAAGATGAAGCGCACGAAGGAAGACAACATTTCAGAACCCACGTTTACTCCGGGCACGATGAGGACGAACGCAGGGATAGAGAATACCGCGAAGAAGATGATGACGATGCACCGCTTACGGTGCCGGATGTTTTCACTCCTTCTTCCTCCATGAAAGAGCAAATGTTCATGGCATCGGATTTGGTGCTACTAGAACGCGAACTTCTCAAGATTGAACCATCTGTCGATGCTTACGTTTCCGCACTGCGCCTCGGCATTGCAATAGAGAAAGACGAAGGCTATCAAAATCTCGACGGCGAATGCTTCTCCTTCTCGCAGCTAATGCGCGATGTGGCGATGCGCCTTTCTGTTCCGGATTCAAACGATTCACGCTGGCTGCATATCGCGGGTGTATTCCGCAGCTACGAGAAAGCGAACGAAGGCGAGCGCAAACAAATGCTCGAACAAGTCTCCGGCATGCTCGAAGTCAAAGAAGAAGCGACCGCGGAAGGTTAATTTAGCTGTCAGCACCAAAAGCAGTTTTACTGCTTGGGACTGTTGCCATAGTGTTCTTTCAACAAATGTTCAGTGCTGCGAAATGCCTTCAGATGATAGATAGCGTATTTCTGTCCGGCAGAAATATCTCTTGATTCCAAAGCTTTATCTAAAGCTTCCATGGCACGATCTCTGTCTCCGCTTAAATACCTAGCAAGTCCGAGGTTACTCCATAGTCGCCAGTCTGATTTATCGATGGAAATTGCTTTCTGTAAGAGGCTTTCCACTTCCGCACACTGACCATTTTTAGGCAGAAACCGACTGTCAGAGAGATCCGCTGCAATTCCAATCGTTGTCAGAACACAAAGCGCATACTCATTCCACATGGAGGCGTCAAAATCTAGACTCTTAGAAGCTTCCGCATAAAATTCTCTTGCTTTCGCAAATTCTCCAGCGTTCTCCAACAATTCAGCTCTTGCGATCTGGTTACGGGTTCGTTCTCCAGCGGTAGCCGGCTTTACGTTCAACTGTGACAGGGTCTCTATCGCAGGTAAAATCGATCCCTGCAAGATAGACATGTTCAATTCAGTTGAGAGACTTGAACCCTCTTCGACTGCCCCTTTGGATGCGTCAATCACTGCCTGACCTTTGTTTCCTTTGCGCAAACTGCACTCTGCACGAGAGGAATAAATACGGGGTCGAGGATCAATGGCTATGGCTCTATCAAAAGCATCCGTGGCTTTCTCATATTCCTTTACTTCGGTATAAATTGTTCCCATGAACTCGTAGACAACGCTGTCAAACTTAGAGGGCTTTGATGCGTTCAACTTCAGCCACTCGTCACACGCAAGGAGAAGTCCTTTGTAATCGCGTGCCGCATAGAGATTGATCAGCAGAGGCAAGCAGACCATTTCATTGCGAAAACAATCTGGCTCGTTTCTCAATACAATCGCTGCACGCTGATATCTGCCAACGTTCATCAAAGTTTCGATAACGCTCAATACCGATCTTTCTGTATCGCGTTTCTTACCGACAGCTTGATTGACAGCTTTCTTCTCCGTGAGGTAAGCCAACTCGCCGTTTACTTCCGTAGCGGCGAACACGGGATGAGAATTCAAAAAAAGGAGACCCACCATGACCGCCGCAAATCTGGATGCTCGGGAGTTCTTACGCACGTCTTGCGCTCCTATTCATCATCGCCGTCATTCGATTCACTACCAAACGTTTTCTTATAGCGCTCCTTGAGCAACTCTATTGTTTGACGCATACCTGCCGCATGCCGTATTGCATCACGCTGACCAGGAGGCAGGTCCTTGTACGAGAGCGCCATCCTAAAAGATTGAGCGTAACCCATCTTATCGTTAAGCATGACTTCGATCATACCTAAGTTATTCCAAAGACGCCAATCACCATCATTCAATCGAATCGCTGTCCGAAAGGCATTCTCCGCGTTCCTAAATATGGTTTTTGCCTTGTTCTCAGCCGTAGTCGTTCTTTGAAATGCATTGTTGTCAGCCTTAGCTGGTTTTCGATATGCATTCTTCACAGCTTCCGGAAAAATTCTGTCTACCTGCGCCTTTACCTCTTCCGGCGACGAACCGGGCACAACACGCATATTGTCTTGTTTGTTTTTGAAAGGAAGGTTTTCGGAAGGAGGGTCTTCGATATTGCGAAGCGATGTTAGCAAGCACAGAGCATACTGATTCCACATTGAGGCGTCAAAGTCAGAACGCTTCGATAATCTTGCATAAATCCTACACGCATCTTCAAAAGAGCCGCTATTCTCTTTCTCTTCAGCCTCGATTAGCTCTCGGCGCAAATCAGCGTTGACGATTGAGGAGTATTCTTGCGGAGTTTCAATGAAGCTGTAGCTGGAAATCTGTCCAGCTCGTAGCTTTATACGCTCTTCCAACCGACTTAGCTTCCTAGGAGGTTCGAAATTCACTCCAGGTTTGTCACTTAACGGCTGTCCGATCACCGCAACCAAAGCTTCCTTCGAACCTAATGCCGCGCTGGCTGGATCGAGTTCAATGGACTTGTTGTAGTACTCCAATGCCTTTTCATATTCCTTTTTCCACTCATAACCAAGTCCTGCAAAAGCATAAACCAAAGCTTGAAACTGATTTGATACCGGAACTTTTGAAGCAATCCACTCATCACTCGATGAAGTAAGCGCTTCTCCATCACGGGCAAAAGAACAACACAGAAGCAGTTGAAAGAAAAGATATGGGCTATGCAAGTCACCCGACGCTCTCAACAAAGTAGCCGCCTTTTGAAATCGACCAACGTCAACAAATTTGTCTACGACTCTAACGAGCTCTTCTTCTTTCTGTGTTGGAATCGCATCGATGAGGAGTTTGTTATCGTGATTGATTAGAAAGCTGGTGTCGCGAGCAAGTAGACCGCTCCAAGCACATGCAGAGAACGCAAACAGGAGCACCAGAAATATACAAATGCCAAAACGCCTTCGATGATAAAAGGTCAGCATGTGACTTCTACCGCTTGCCGCCCACTTTCTGCAAAGCATCCGCATTCACGATCTCAACCGGCTCGACGGGATTGCCGAGTTCGAAGTCGAAAACGCGGGAGTAGAAATACAGCTCTGCTTCAAGTGCGCGCGCGATGTTTTTCGCTTGGCGAAAGCCATGTTGCTCGCCTTCAAAGAGAACGTAGGCAACTGGAAGTTTCTTTGCTTTCAGCGCATCTACCATTGCTTCAGATTGCGAGGGCGGAACGACCTTGTCTTCGGTTCCTTGCAAAAAGATGATCGGACAAGAAAGTTTGTCGGTGTGGTGAATGGGAGAACGTGCTATGTAGATCTCCTTCTCTGCTGGGTAGTCTCCAACCAAGCGATCCAGATAGCGTGATTCGAATTTGTGAGTGTCGAGTGCCAGCGCTTCCAAATCGCTCACGCCAAAGTGGCTTGTGTAACCGCCGGCGCTGCCACCAGCAATCGCCATTCTATCTTTGTCGACCAAACCCTTGTCGGCGAGATAGCGCGCTGCATTTTCGCATTCGTGCATATCTACGATGCCCCAGCTGCGTTTCAACCTCTCGCGATACTCGCGTCCAAAGCCAGTGCTGCCGCCATAGTTGACGTCCACGATGGCAAATCCGCGACTTGTCCAATATTGAATTGAGAGGCGCAAGTCGTTTGAAGTTTGCCCGGTTGGACCGCCGTGACTAAATACGATCAGTGGTGGCAACTCACCGGCAGGCGCTTCAAAGTCGTCATTTTTCGGCGGATAGAAGAACGCGAAGGCTGTCTTGTTGTCTTCGGTTTTGAATTCAATGGTCTGAGGTTTCGAGATGTATTTCTTGTCGACTTCCATCTCAGTCGTTTTTCGTTCGATCCTAAATGTATGTTCTTTCAAATCGAATGAAACAAGTGCGGAGAATGCATCAGGCGAGCCTGCACACATCGCAGCCTGCGTGTTGCCTGCCTTTACGTAGGCGAAGTTGGCGTAAGGCGAATTGATTCGCAAAGGCTTCATTCCACCTTTCCCATTGCGCTCCAAAAGAACAAGCTCCCAGGTTCCGCGATCGTTTGTAGAAAGCAAAACATTTCCATCTTTGAGAGGCGCATAGTTAGACATGCCGAAAACCCAGGCTGGAAGGGCATGCTCGCGTTCCTCTTTCAAAACGATTGCGGCTTTTGAATAAAGATCTTTTGCAACGCCATCTTTTAAATCTTCAGCGTCAATCTTGTGAAGGTTCCAAAAGCCGGTTTTCTCACTGATGAAATACAGGGTTCCGTCGTGTCCCCATTGCGGGAAGGAGACGGATAGCTCCTTTCCTCCAGCAATTCTCTCGACTTTCGAAACTTTGCCAACGACATCAAGTTCCGCAAGATAGAGTTCGCTTTCATCCCACGGCATGTTCGGATGGTTCCATTGCACATAGCAGACGAAACGCCCATCGGGGCTGACCCGCGGCGACATGTAGAAATCGGAACCACCCGCGATTTGCGAAATTTCGCCCTTCTCGTTTATCGATGCGATGGTGTTGGTGACATCGTGTTCTTTCTCACCGTGCGTTTCCATCACACAGAAAACGAGTTTTCTCTTGCGGTCAAAATTGTAGTCAGCAAAACGCGTGTTCTTGCCGCCCGCCAGAAAAGTCGGAAGTGCACCGGCTTTCGACATGTAGACTTGCTGGTCTTCAAAGTTAGAAAAATAAATAGTTCCGTCGACGACCATGTAATCACCGCCGCCGTATTCGTGCACTCGAGTGCGCGCGTTGAACGGCGCGTGCAACATGTCTTCGGTTTTGCCGGATGCAGAGCGCTTTACGATGACATTGCGCCCGCCTTCGAGAGGTCGTCCTTCCAACCAATACAGGTCATCGCCATCCCACACGGGCTGACCAACCTTAATTACGCCCGCCGCAATTTGCGACGCCGCGAGAGGGGAAGTCCAGGAACCAAAAGGTCTTTTCTCGGCTGACATGTTGAAATCCTCGCGCAGAAGACCGGATGAAGAGCAACACTCTACCAGCTTCTGCGGGATTTATTACTGCCTGGTGTACATTAAACGCTGACTTTGCGCATCGATGGGTGCAATGAATGGAACGCCGTTCGAAGTGCACGAACGAGCCTCGACGGAAGTGAGCGAATGAGCAGCGCTGGACGCGAAGGAATGAGCGTCAGCGGGGGCTGCAAAAGAAGGTTTCGATGCAGTTAGATGGTGTTTTACCGCCAGCAATCTTTCAATTGAATTGCGCGACGGATCGTGCCAGGCGATTAGAGGCAAAAGGATTTCAGCACGGTCAGCTGCGGCGCTTTCCACATAGCATCTTTCCAGCGAATCAAGGTCAACGCCGCACTCACGAAACACCTGCATAACTTCTTCTTTCGGCAATTGCGAATGAAAACGGAGCAACAAATCAAATCCGGTCGAGCCGGCATTTACTGCAAGCACGTCCTTGAACTCATTGAGCAACACCGACAGAACTTCTTGCCTACGCTTCTGTAACGCCGCTCGCTGCTTGAATATCGCCAGCTCGAGCGCGCCCGTTTCAATCAACTTTGTAAGAGTCAGATGCATGAATGTCGGCTGGGTAAATCTGCGAGGCTCGGAGTTCTTCAGACGCAGCAACAAATGGTCAGGCACGATGAGATAGGCAAGTGGGCACAGCGACCCAAGATAAGTACCGAAAGAGCCCAAATGAATTGCGTCCTTGAACTTGTTATAAAGCGCAAGTTCGGGCTGTTTCCCAAAGCGAAACATTGCCGCTCCGTCATCCTCTAGCAGTATTGCGTCGCTCTGTCCGGCAAAACGGGCGAGCTGCTGACGCCTGCGCTCAGACATGATGACGCCGGTTGGATATTGCGCTGAAGGAGTCACCGCGATCAACTTCACGCCTGAGCGCGGCTCCAAATGCTCGACTGCCGCACCCTCCCGATCGACAGGCACGGGTTTAATCTCAAGCGCGCGACGCGAAAACTCGAGAAAAACAAGCGGATCTCCGGGGTTTTCAACCGCAACTGTGTCATCAGGCTCTAAAAAGTTTTCGGCGACAAAAGCCAGCGCCTGCAACTTCGAATCAAAAATCAGCAGGTTGTGGGGATAAACCGACAGCCCCCTCATTCTCATCAGAAAGGGCGCAATCGCTGCGCGCAGGCGCGGCGCGATGTTACCCTCGGCACTGCCGGAATAGTCTCGCGCATCGCTCTCGACGACGGACTGCATGGCTTTCATCCACGATTTCGTCGGGAGCAGCTGAGTCGGTGGCTTCAGGAGGAGTTCGCCGAGACCGTTGTCATATCGACTCGTTTCGCCCGGCTCAAACGACTGGAGCAGCCCTGCCGCACTCTGAAGAGCCAAGCGCGGATTAACAATCGTGCTCCCGCCTCGCCGCGCGGTCAGGAAGCCGCGCCCCTTCAGCTCCTCATAACAACGCACAGCCGTAACGCGTGAGATGCCGTACTGCTCTGCCAGGGTGTATGTGGACGGGACCACGTCGCCGGGTTTCAGTCGCCCGGCGACGATATCGGCAATGAATGACTCTTCGAGTTGCTTGTAGAGCGGCGCCTCACACTCCGACGCCACTTTAGCTCTGTTTGTCATGCCGCGGTCCTCGTACCTAACTGGCGGTTCCACGGTCACAATAGTTGCGGCTCATTTCGGAGTTGTTAAACGGCGGGGCGCCAGCAATGACAATCGCCGTCGCATATGCGAAAATCACTCTCAAAGCCCGGGTAAAGAGGCATTGGCGCACTTGTCAGCAAGCAACCTCAAGACTGTCCGCGTGGATTATTTCGCACTGCTGAAAGAGCAGCGCGGGCTGGCGAGCGAGAAATTGCAGACAGAATGCTCGACAGTTTTAGAACTGTACGAAGAGCTGCAAAGGCGTTACGGCTTTTCGTTGAAACACACTTCAGTGGCAGTCGCGCTCAATGATGAGTTTGCCGATTGGAGCAAGAGTCTTTGCGAGAGCGACAAGGTAGTTTTCATTCCACCGGTCGCTGGTGGTTAGCGAGAGATCTGTGATGTTTTCCATCTCGAACACTCCGATTGACATTGATGCGCTGAAACGCCAGGTCAGCACGCCCGAGGCAGGAGCGTTCGTAGCTTTTGAAGGCTGGGTGCGCGAAAACAACGAAGGCAAGGCAGTTACGGCGCTCGAATACGAAGCCTATGAAGAGCTGGCTGTCAAAGAAGGACAGCGCATTCTTGAGGAAGCGCGCAAATTCGATATTCTCAAAGCGTACTGCGTACACAGAACCGGACCGCTGAAGATTGGCGACCTGGCTGTGATTGTGGTGGTGTCATCAGCGCACAGAAAAGAAGCATTTGTAGCATGCGAATTCATCATCAATGAAATCAAAAAACGCGTGCCAATCTGGAAGCGTGAATCATACGCTGATGGAACAACGTCATGGGTTAACTGCGCGCACGGGCATGAATCGGAGCACAAGCATGATTCAACGCACGCAAGCGAGGCACGCAAACACTCTTCGAATTGCGAGCATGAAAAACATTCAGAGCTGACTTCAGCGTCGAAGACAAAAGGTGCAAACTCATGAAGCCCTCGAATGCACCGATTGAGCTTTTGAACCAAAACGCCCTCATAGACAACTTCCAGCGCGTTCACACTTACTTGCGAATCTCGGTCACAGACCGCTGCAATTTGCGATGTGCGTACTGCATGCCTGCAGAAGGGATCATCTACAAACAAAAGAAAGAACTTTTGACGTTCGAAGAAATTGAACGCGTCGCTTCAATCATGGTCAAGCATGGAATAACCAAGATTCGCTTGACGGGCGGCGAACCGATGGTACGCCGCGACATAGAAAAACTCGTTTATCGTCTTTCACAACTCGAAGGTTTGAAAACTCTCGCAATGACGACCAATGCAACCTTGCTTGGAGAAAAAGCGAAAGTCTTAAAAGACAACGGTATAAAAGCGCTCAACATCAGCCTGGACACGCTCAAGAAAGAACGTTTTTTGCAAGTTACAAGACGAGATCAGTTCGATCAAGTTTGGCATGGAATCCAATGCGCTCTTGCTGAAAACTTTGAAGAGTTGAAGTTAAACTCAGTTGTAATGGCAGGCTTCAATGATGATGAAATCTTGGATTTCGTCGATTTTGCGTTTCAGAACCGAATCAACGTTCGCTTCATAGAATTCATGCCCTTTAAAGACAACGAATGGAACATCGAGAAAGTTGTCACCTACAGAGATATGATGCAGACGATCGAGACACGTTACAGTCTCACGCCGCTGTCCGCCGATCCATCCGCTGTGGGCAAGGATTTTGCACTGTCTGACAAGAATGGAAACCTCGGCAAAGGCACTGTAAGTTTCATCACCTCCATGTCGGATAGTTTTTGCTCGACCTGCAATCGACTGAGATTGACTGCAGACGGCTCTGTGAAGTCATGCTTGTTCTATCCAGCTGAAATCAACCTGCGGGACAGGATGAGAGATGGCGCAACCGACGCGGAAATCGAAGAAATGATCCGCTACTCGCTTTCGCTCAAGCCGGAAGCGCACGCACCAGCCGAAGAGTTATCGCAGTCAGACAACAGAACCATGATTGAGATAGGCGGATAGTAAAACACCGTAGGGGCGACGCCATGCGTCGTCCGATATAAAACCGAAGCGGGCGAGACACCCGCGCTCCCAGAGAACCAAGAGAAAAGAAAATGCGAGACGTTTCGAGCAAAGTAAACACCCTGAGAACCGCGACTGCGCGCGCCACTTTAAAGGCGAGCCCTGAAACGATCAACATCATCAAGAACGGCACCGGACCAAAGGGTGATCCGCTTCCCGTAGCGAAGGTTGCGGCAATTCAGGCAGCGAAAAACACTTCGCAAATTATTCCGTACTGCCATCCAATGCCTGTCGATTTTGTCGGATGCGAATTTGAACTCGACGAAGACGCGATTCATATCGTTACGACAGTCAAGGCCATTTACAAAACAGGCGTGGAGATGGAGGCGCTTACCGCTGCATCTGTAGCCGCACTCACCATCTACGACATGCTCAAAATGGTTGATGAATTGATGCAGATTGAAACCGTTTTGCTAGTAGAGAAAAAAGGCGGCAAGTCCGACTTCCGCAACAAGCGTCCAGGTGTTCTCAAAGCTGGTGTCATTGTTCTCTCCGACTCGTGCGCCGCCGGCAAAAAGCAAGACATATCGGGACGCATCATCGTCGACAAACTCAAGGAAGAAGGGCTCAGCGTAGAGGAATACAAGATCATTCCAGACGATGCCGAAGAAGCCAAAAACGAAATTCTTAGATTGGCAGACGAATTGAAAGTCGATCTTCTCATCACCACAGGTGGTACCGGACTGTCCTCACGCGACACAACTCCCGAAGCGAT
Organism: Candidatus Melainabacteria bacterium; assembly: GCA_012965515.1. Lineage (GTDB taxonomy): Bacteria > Cyanobacteriota > Vampirovibrionia > Obscuribacterales > Obscuribacteraceae > QKMZ01. The sequence continues at coordinate 14,487 of DTSE01000189.1, forward strand.
CAAGAACCTCATCGAACGCGAATTACCAGGAGTCGCGGAAACATTGCGAGCTTACGGTCAGGAGCGCAACCCGTTCGCGATGTTCTCCCGCTCGCTTGCAGGAGTTCGCGACAAAACTGTAATCATCACGCTACCCGGCTCCACCGGTGGCGTCAAAGACGGCATGGCAGCTCTATTTCCTTTCATCTTCCACGCATTCAAGATGCTCAACGACGAATGCCACGACGACAGAAAAGATGAGCCAAAATTGCAAGAAGCGAAAAGCAAGTCGCGCTAACAGAAAATGATTTCCTACGAAGAAGCGCTGAAACTGGTCGATGACAATGTCTCGACTTTGGGCAAGACAGAGGTCAAGCTCAACGAAATGGCCGGCTGTTACCTGGCCGAAGATGTGATCGCGACAATGCAGAGCCCTCAGTTCGACAACTCTGCAGTTGACGGATATGGCATCAAGACTGCAGACCTGACTTCAGCTTCCGAAACATCTCCAAAACATCTGAAACTTCTTTCTACAATCGCAGCCGGTTCGCCCAAAGAACTTCAGATTAGCGCAGGCGAAGCCGTAAAGATATTCACCGGCGCACGAGTCCCGTCCTCCTGCGAAGCAGTCGTAATGCGCGAATACTGCCGAGAGGAAAATGGCCACGTAATCATCGAATGCAGCGCTCAGCAAGGAGAAAACATTCGCAGAGCGGGCAACGAATACAAGAAGGGCGAGACCGTTTTAGAATCCGGCATCAAAGCAACACCCCCCGTTATCGCTCTTCTTGCCTCACTTGGGCACGTCAAATTTTCCGTTTTCAAAAAACCGCGCGTAGCGCTAGTCGTCACTGGGGATGAGTTAGTCGAGCCCGGCAATCCACTCAAAGACGGTCAAATTTACGACTCGAATGCGTATGGATTGAGCGCCGCCTTAAACTCAATGGGCATAAGCGATTGCAAGAGTTTCATTGCGCGCGATACACGAGAGGAAACGCGAGAAGCCTTCGAAAAGGCGCTGGCGGACAACGATATGGTCATCTCTTCGGGAGGCGTATCCGTTGGAGACCACGACTACGTCAAGGAAACATTGGAAGCGCTGGGGTTCACAACCGTCTTTTGGCGCATCGCAATCAAGCCCGGAAAACCCGTTTATTTCGGTATTCTGGATGGAAAAGGAGGGGGGCGAAAATATGTATTTGGGCTCCCCGGCAACCCAGTCTCGGTCCTTGTCACTTTTCACCAGATAGTAAAGCCCGCGCTTAGAAAACTAGCCGGCGGCCCATTCTTCCGCGACGAAACGTTGCGCATCCCTGTAGGCTCGGCGCTTAAGAAGCGCCCAGGCAGATTGGATTTCGTCCGCGGCACACTGAAACGCAACCCAAACGGCGAGACAGCCGCGATTCCAACTCGCGGTCAAGAGTCTCACATGCTGAGCGGTCTTGCAAAAGCCCAGGTGATGCTCCATTTCGACGCCGATTTGGAGACGCTAAACACCGGAGATCCCATCAACATAAATTTCATAGACTGGAACGATTAGCTTTAGATGCCATTTGCCAGGCAGTTTGCGGCGTGTTACAGTGATGTAATACGACAGAGGTGCGAATGGTGGTGACGACATTTAGAACAACTGCCGACCTTGAAGAACTGTTGTCACAGGCGGCAAGGAGGACAGGCAAAGCACGCTCCGAGATTATCAGAGAAGCGATTGGAGTTTATTGCCGCGAATTGCTGAAAGATGACAAACAGACTTGGTTCGATGAATTGTCTTCTAGCCATTTTCAGCCTATTCGGTCAGGGAAGAAAGACCTCGCAACCAATCCCGATCACTTGAGGAAAGCGATGAGAGATGCAGCAAGAAGAAGCCATCCTGATTGATACAGGTCCCCTCGTTGCAATTGTAGATAGCGACGAGTCTCACCATGAGGCCTGTTTGAAAGTTCTGAAAAGCGTATCCAGAAGAACGCGCCTTATCACCACCTCGCCAGTTTTAACTGAGGCTTTCTACCTACTGTCCTCTATCAACCAGGGTCAGACTCGTCTATTCGAACTCATTAAAGCTCTTAGGCTCTCTATCTCACCGACGACCAACAATCACATCGACAGAGTGCGCGAGCTGATGACGCAATACCATGACTTACCAATGGATTTTGCTGATGCTGTTTTAGTAACGACAGCAGAGGAGTTGAAGATCAAAACAATAATGACACTGGACCGGCGCGGCTTTCATGCATATAAACCAGCCCACGCCAGGTCGTTTAACGTAATTCCGTGAACCTTGGTTTTTGAATAAGCGGCTCCTGAAGAATTAAGCTGCAAAATGCCGCAGCCGCTGGTACGCTATCGGTTGTCATATACTTGTGGATCCCTTTCACATGTCACGAGACATAGCATCAGTAGGTGATGCTGGGCTTAGCGCTCCAATCGAGAACGTAGGAAGCGCTTTGATCAGCGGTCTGAACATAGGCGAGTCATCGTTCAACAGCGCGTTCAAGGCGATGACCGACCCATTGAAGGATACGCCGAGCATCAAAGATTTTCTGCTTAAGTGCCCGCTAGCCCTCTTTAACGCCTGAGACAGACTTAAACAGAGTTTTTGGGAGCATTTTCGCACCAGGCGAAATGTCCAAACCTCCCTTACTGCGAGCCTTACGGGGTTTCCACCGCTTCGTCCAACCAACCCAAAAGGCCGCCTACGTAGCGCCCTTGCGGTTTTCACCATGGTCTTTTGGTCTCTCATCCATACAATAGATTCGATTGTCACCTCTTGTTGAATGGTAGAGAGCTTTGAGTATCATGCAACCAACCGAAGACAACGGCGAAGTCCTAAGCAAAATCATTCTCTTGCTCCTCGGAATTTTTATCGGCGGAGTAGTAACGTTCGTCTACTGCGGCGCAGTAGGCATGATGAATAAAGGTCCCCAGGCCGCACACGTCGACCACGCTGGACCGGGCGCTGCTCATGCTATGGAAAACCTGCCGAGTAGCGGACCAGTCGCGGTTCCCGACGACCAACAAGCAGTCTACGCACAAGCAACAGCAATGCAGCCGCAAATGGCCCAACCCATGGCGCAGCCAATGGTACAACCCATAGCGCCACCGCAATACATCCAAGCCGGCGCGCCATTGATGATGCCACAACAGATGCAGCAGACTCAGGTTTACACACAAGCTCCGCCGACAGTGCTTTATGCGGGTCAAATGATAGATGACGAAGCACACGCAATCGGACGCAACGGACTGCGCGGCAACCCCTGCGTAGATCCTCCATCGTGCCGCGGCAGAGCCTATTCCCGCATCGCCCAATAGACGACAGGCACACGAAAGGTTCGACTCAGAAGTAATTGCGGCTCGCAAAGCTGCGCCGTGTTAACATCATGCTATGCACTAGCGATAAGCAAAACGCTAGTCTTGCAAGCTAATATAGGCGTGCAAATTCTTTATCGGCATCACACTGGCGATCCTTTGATTCTATGAGTTGGCAACAATTTCAACAGGCTGCAGAAGAGGCGCTGGCGCAGGGTCAGGTCGCAGACGCAGAACGTCTCTATCGTTCTTTTTTTGACGAAACAAAGAAAGACGAGTCTGCGCACGCACCGCGTGCACTAGCGGTCAAAGGACTTTCCGAGCTGCTCGCGAAGCGTTCGGCGTATACCGAGGCTGAAGCGATTCTGTTTGAAACTCTCAACGCGCTCGAATGCGCTTCACCGAGAGACAACCTTGCTGTTAGCACCATTCTGGAGGCCTTGGGAAACGTCTATTTGTTGCGCAAAGAGCATTATCGCGCGGCGGTTTTCTTCTCTCGTGCAGCCGTTCTTCGCAAAGCAGCAGGCGAAGTGAAGAGTGCATCCATGGCCAATCTTTTGGCAAAACTGGCAAAAGCCGAAGTCATGCTAGGCAATTTGCCCGAGGCTGAAACACTGATGCGGCGGACACTTAAAAAGAAAGAAGCAATTTTCGGATCGGAACATCCAACACTGGCTGAATCACTTTTCGATCTCGGCGATTTGTTGAAACGGATGGAGCGATTCAACGATGCAGAAGTACTTCTGCTTAGAGCACTAAATCTCGTCGGTGAACCAAACGTCAAGAACCCGCTATCCATCCGCATTTTGGAATCGCTCGCGGAAGTGTATCTACAAATGGGACAGACTTCAGCTGCTGTTGATTTGCTGAGCAAAGCGTTGGTGCTCTTCGAGCAAGACAAGTCAATTGCGCCTCACGAAGTTTTAAAGCTCACTGCACGCATCAATCAACTGAAGGGTTCAGCCCCCGCGGAGAAAGCGAAACAAACAGCTGATGAGCAGTTGGAATTGCTCTTGCAAGAGTTTGAACATATCGAAGAACACGATCCGCGCAATTCCATTCGTCTTCGCGAACTGTCACAGCAGCTTGCCGACATGCTGGAAGAGCGCAGCAAATATGTTGATGCGCTTCGCTTCCGCAAGCAAGAAATGGACCTCACAGAGCGGCTCTTCGGCTACAACCATCCGGAATCCGTTCGCTCGCTTTCGAGCTTAGTGCGCAGTAATTTATTGATGGACGATCTCAAAGAAGCTGGTGCTTATCTCCAAGAAATTCTCGACATTCAAGATTACTGTTTTGGCATCACTCCCGAAGACAGGCTCAATACCTACCTTTTGCTAGCCGAGCATTCACACAAGAGTGGTGACATGTCCAGCGCTGAAAACTGGGTGTTTGTTTCAATTCCGCTTCTGGAAGTTTCAAGCGAAAAAGCGAAACATCGCCTTCTCAAAGAAATTCAGGCGCAAGAAAAATTGCACCTAGATCGCGGCGAAAAGGAATCAGCCAAGCGCATGAACGAGCTGAAAACATCTCTGCTTCCGCATGGCGCCGAGGTCGACAAAACCAATGCGCACATCATCGACGACAACATGGACAAAGTCATGCGCGAACACGGAATAATTCCGTAGTTTTATACAAACGAATTCTGTTATTTAAGAACCGCTTTTCTGAACAGAAGAACGGCGAAGATCACAAAACAGATGAGCAAGAGAACCGGCGCCATAAGGACGAACTTCTCGTGGTCCGTGAGATAGATTGCGTAAATTAGCAACGCAGAAACCACGAGGGTAATGAACCATCCACCTGTGCTCCAAGCATCCTTCTCAGTTGGAGATATCGCAGGTGAAGACTCAGCCTTATCGAGAGAATCGTCATCTCGACTTGCTTCAATCGATTCAAGTAAAGATTTAGATATTGCAAGCGGATCACTATTAGCGGATCGCATTACACTGCTAAAAACGCCATCCTCGTGTTGAAATGCTCCAAACAGGATAGTTTCTCTCGTCACCCAGTAGGACTTTCTTTCCTCAGATAGGTGCCAAGCGTTCGCCAAGATTGCACGGACCGACGGAGAAAACTTCATCGATTTACTGGGAGCCGCATCTCCATATTGCAACTTAGAAATCAGTTTCCTGCGCAGCTCAGAGAGACTAATCTCGGCAGCGCTCTTTACGCACCGCATCAAATCACTGTCCCGGAGCAAAGCCAAACACAAATGCTCTTCTTCAATTACACTTGCACCGAATGTTTCCGCAATCCCTCGCGCATGCTCAATAACTGCTTTAGAATTCTCGTCTAACCAGAAATAGCCACCATCGGCAATGATGGTCGAAGTATCTTCCGGCAGGACAGGAGAATGAGATTCATCACAATCGACTTTGCCCATAGCTTCAAGCACAAGAACTCGAAGCTTTCTGTCTACCTTTAGATTGTCGAGAATCTGATTCGCTACACCGGCGCCTTCGCGCAAAATTCCAAGCAGGAGATGCTGATTGCTAATGTAGTCGTCACCAAGCAATCTAGCTTCTCTCCACGCCAATTCTAGAACTCTTCGCGCGCGTGGAGTGAATGGTATTTGAACTGAAATACGAGAAGAGCCTCGGCCGATAATTGTTTCCACTTCAGCACGTGCAGCCGCAAGAGTTAATCCACATTCTTTGAGTGACTTAGCAGCAACTCCGTTTTCTTCGCCAATGAGACCAAGCAAGATTTGTTCGGTACCAACAAAGTTGTGACCCAGGCGTCGAGACTCTTCCTGCGCGAGCATGATGACTTTGATTGCTGATTCGGTAAAACGTTCAAACATAATTGCCTAATCGATTGTTTACTCGACCGGGCGACGCATGGCGTCGCCCCTACGCTGTAAAACAGACGGCGACGACGTTTCAGCTTAAACCTGACCGACCCAGTCTTTGCGGGCTACTTGTTTCCAGCGGGCGCGGATCTTTTCGAACTCGGCTTCCGAGAGGTTTCCTTTGTCGACAATTTTAGCGTTTTCCAACCAACGAGTTGGTTTGGTTGTGCCGACAATCATCGTGTGAACATTCGGACAAGAGAGCGTAAAGCGCAAAGCTGTTTCGCCTGCAGCATCTGTGTTTCCGTTGATAAAGTCATATTTGAGATCTCTCAAACGCTCCCAGTACTCGTGCAGGTAGTTGTTTTGCGGGCGACTAGGAAAGCGCCATGCGGCGTTGGCAATCGGACGTTTTGCAATCACGCCCATGCCCTTCTCACCTGCTAGTGGCAAAAGTTTTTCAATTACTTCCTGATCAGCAATGCTGCAAGATGTTTGCAATACATCGAATGCACCGGTCTTGATCGCATACAGCGCATCGTCGCCATCCCCACTGTAACCAATGAATCGGACCTTGCCTTCTTCTTTGGCTTTCTGAAGCGCTTTGATGCACTCGCCTTTCTGCAAAATCTTCTTACTGCAGCTGTGAAGCTGAAGCAGATCTACATAATCAGTCTTGAGCCGTTTCAAGCTACGTTCCAAGCTCTCGGCGATATCGGCTGCGCCCCAAGCTTCCTCAGTGTAGGTCCACTTGTGTCCGCACTTAGTAAAGAGATAGAAGTCATCACGGCGCGACGAAACGGCTTCCCCAATAAGCTCTTCGCTGTCCATGTAGCACTCAGCAGTGTCGATGACGTTCAAGCCGGCGTCGAGAGCGGCACTGAGAATTTCTCTCACAGCGGCTGCGTTGGCCCCTTCAAAACCGATTTCTGCACCACCGAAGCCAAGAACGCTGACTTCCATGCCGGTTTTGCCAAAGGACCTTTTCTGCATAACTCCTCCCGGAGAGTCTAAATGTCGCGTCGATTTGCACGGCTCTTACGGCGATGCCATGAGGTATTTATCCACGCCATGCCTGACAACCGGCGTCGCCGTCTATATATGTTCGATTCTTTTATACCCGATGGAAACGAGTTTGTTTTGAATTGGAGAAAATTGTTCAATCAATATTCGCAACTTTACGCCAACCTGACAAGGAAAGTTCGCACGTCAAGGCCCGCAGAGCACAACAACAATTTCGAAAATACCGCAACCAGCGCCACCATATGCAATACCAAGCGACAATAGAATCTCGCCGGTTTGAACTTCAAAAACCGCCAAGATCAATGGAAGAAAAGATACCCACCGGATAAAATATGGGGATTCTCACGGAACCAGAGGGGTTTGACAGCCAGTGATTTCAACTCGATGGACCAACAAACGGCGCAGTGCAACTTACGTCTTCCTCGCCTCGACCATGACCTTGTTGCCCGCGCTACAAGCTATGGCGGCCGGCAATTCACTCGCCTGGGAAACCTTTTACGACCTCGGCAACCGGCTTTTGAAGTCAGGTGAATTGCAAGACGCCGAGAAACAGCTGACCCTTTGCATGAAAGAGGCGCAGCTCTTCGGACCACAGGACGAGCACGTTTTGAAGACATTGCGATTGATGTCGCAACTCTACAAACTGCAGAAACGCACTGCGGAAGAGGAAAGCATCAACAAAGTAATTGCGGATATGGAAAGCAAGCTCGGTGTAAAGCCTATTGCAACCGCATCAGCAGTTGCTGAGAAACCGAAACCCGAATGGATGGTTCCAACTGGCGATGCGGCAAAGCCAGACGCCGCAAGCAATAAAGGCGAAACAGCAAGTCAAAATTCAAGTTCTTACTCAGCCGCAGCTGCGCCCGGAGCTGCCGGTACAACGTCGACTGCAAGCTCGGAACCTCCTGTTGCTACATATCCGGCGCCTACAATGGCAACTCCTGGCGCAGATGGTTCCGCGACAGCCACGACATCCGGCGCCGCAGCAAGCGCAGCGACAGCAGCCACAGCCTCGAGTGCGGAGCCTGCGCCAACAGCCGTAAGCCAACCGCCCGCGGCCAGCGAGACAAAAATTGATACAGACACAACCAGCTCTTACGATTCCCCGTCGACTTCATCGGCTCCGACAAAAACGGCTACCGAGCTGAAACAAATGAATGGGCACATCAACTGGGTTAAGAGCATCGTCGTCTCCAAAGACGGTACGAAAGCGGTATCCGGCGGCGCCGACAACTCAGTGCGCTTGTGGGATGTAACTCAGGGAAAACAAATTCGCATGTACCCTGGACACACGAATCAAGTTAACTGTGTCGCCTTCACGCCTGATGAGAAATACATCGTATCCGGGTCTGACGATTGCACTGTGCGCGTTTTTGAAGTGGAAAGTGGCAACCAAGTCGCATGTTTCCGCGGTTATACAAATCTGATCACTAGCGTTGATGTTTCTGCAGACGGAAAACGTGCAATAACAGGTAGTTACGATCGCACAGCCAGAGTCCTTTCCCTGCCTGACGCAAAAGAAGTAATGACACTGGTCGGGCATGCACAACCAGTGCGCTGCGTCGCGTTTCTCTCCAACAATAAAGCGGTCACAGGCTCTGATGACGGCGTTCTGAAAATCTGGGACCTCAGCACGCAGAAAGAAATCCGTTCGCTCGCAGCGCATGGTGACAGCATTCTCTCAGTAGCAGTTTCAGGAGACGGTGGCAGAGTTCTCACCGGAAGCCGTGACCTGAGCGCGAAAGTTTGGGACGTTGAGAGAGGTGAAAAGACACAAGCGCTTGACGGACACAAAGATTGGGTGGTAAAAGTCGCTTTTGTAGAGGGCTCCGACCGCGCGATTACAGGCAGCTTGGACCAAACAATTCGCACCTGGGAGCTTTCGTCGGGCAAAGAATTGGTTGAATTCAAAGGACTCAATTTCGGCATTTGGAGCGAAGCCTTCACGCCGGACCGCCGTCAGGCACTGACGGGGAGCAATGATAAATCAATTCGCATTTGGTCTCTGCCGGACTAGACAAGACCAAAACACATAAGGTAGCAGGGTTTCCGGGTTCATGAGCAGGCACATACTCATCGCCAGCAAGGACAAGCGAATTGGCGAGCTAGCCAAAGAAGCAGTCCAGTCGCTGGATTACAACGTGGTTGTGGCTGCGGACCTTTCTTTGGCGTTGTACCTCACCAACAAAAACATGCCGGACCTCGTAGTCACAGATGAAGATCTAATCAACGGCAGCGGCTTTGATCTTCTATCTGAGCTGGGCACTGACGACGAGCTTGGGGTGATTCCGATTTTGTTCATTGGCAAAAACGGCAGCGACGGGCAAAGAGCGTTAGACCTAGGCGCAAAAAAGGTTATCGCCAATCCGAAAACAATCGATGAATTGTTTTTGGAATTGATGCCGCACTTAAAGCTCGACGAGAAAGCCCCAAAGCAACGCCCGGAATACAGCCCGGAGTAAACATTTTGTCCACTAGAGCTAACTAACCTATAGTGGTATTGAAGTTACAAGCGTCTGTTGGTCGGTGTCAAATTGCACTTCAAGAAACCATTACTCGTGGTGTGTTTGCTCTTCTTCGTAATTTGTTGGGTCTTGCCTACACTTCAATTTCACATTTGGGCATCGCGACTTAGGTATTTGTCGTGGAAACCAGCTGGAGTAAATGCATATGGATACCAAAGACGGGTTCCAACCGCCTTTGATAAATTTATAGGCGACTATGCTCTAAAAAGCTGGAAAGCGGCTCCAGAATCCGACCGACTCAGATACGCTGCCGATCTGGTTTTTGGTAAAACTTTAGTAGGAATGCCACTAAAGAGTGTTGAGTACTACCTAGGTGAACACGCCACTCCCAACTCTGGCGATCCATACTACTCAAACTCATGCCTTTTCTTTGCGAGTCAGTTTGATCTGTGCCTCGTTGTAAAAGAGAACAGGGTCATCGACTCATATCTAAATGTGAACTTCTAATGTTTGCGGTAAAAATGTTCTAGAACCAGACTCATTACCTTTTCCACGGCGGGTCTGGCATTTGCAACAGAGCTTCCTTGATCTTTTGCCTAGACGTAGCATAATCGGTATCTCCGGCTCTGAAGTCTAGAACCATTTGCTGGGACTGCCTCTCTATGGCGGGAAGCACAAGAAGTCGAAGTTCGTCATCCAGGAAGCCGTCCACCATGAATTGACCAAAAGAGATTGCAATTAACGTGTCATCGTAGATGTTCGCGACTGAATGGAGTTCACCTACACAATGGGATGGATCACCATTAGCGATTTGTGCAATAACGACAAAGTCGTAACCCCAATCGTAAAGCAATGCGTCAAGAAATTTGCGCATTGATTCCGCGGGGTTCTTCTTTCTCCATTTCCAAAGCATTTCCATGCAGTCCATGCCAAGATCACCGCCAATTGGACCGTATTCATCAATTGACCAGAAGAACGATTCTTTTAGTAAAGCCTTCGCATCCCTATGCGCCTTCTTGTAGTAAGAAGACTTCGGCATATTGTTCCAATCAATTGGAGGAGGCGGCGCGATGGGAATAGATGCGGAACGAGACAATGAAAGAAATGCCTTTGCACCTTGGTTATCATCGTCAAGTTGAACTGCCCTAGATAAATCTGCAATAGCGCTATCGTAGTTCTTCAACTCAAAGTAGCTTCTTCCGCGCCAGTAATAAGCATCTGCGTTTTCTGCGTCAGACTCCAAAGCATGGTTGAGCGATGCTTCCGCCTCAGCGAACGATCCTGTCTTCAGCTGGCAGATGCCCATTGCAAGCCAAAAATCAAATGAAACGATCCCAAGCTCGGCAGCTTTCTCAAAGTCTTTCAGCGCCGTGTTAAACCGATTAAGTGCTCGAAAAGCCTCACCACGGCAGAAATAGAGCCTTCCACATTCTGGTTCAAGGTCCAGTGCCTTATTTAGCAGCACAATTGCATCGTGTTCCTTTTCTTCTTTCAGAAGCTTGATTGCATTTTCCAGGTATTCGGATGCGCTCATACGCTGTTTTTCCAGAAGTGTTTTAAAGGCGATATGACCTTGCGGACGTTAACAGTTATGCCACACTTTTTCTGCACACTTATGAGATGCAGCCACCTTTTCCGATTTGTCTCAGATTGAAATCTGGGAATCTTCACGCGCATATAGGTTTATGAGAATTTCTCAGCATTTTGAAATGCCGGCGCAGGTCTTGCAATCTGAATCTTCGGACCCTGCAGAGGCTTTGCGCAACGAGATTTTGGCTGGTTTGTATTCTCGATCGGAAAACCAGAGGAAGCCGGACTTAACGCGCAAGCCAGAAGGTTCACAACGTTCAACCGAGAGCGGCATTGAAAAACCAAATCCACACTCCGAGCACCGAAAGGACTTCAGGCAAGGAACAGCCAAACACATTGGCTACACAGAACTTGTGCGCGATGGAGTCTTCATTCGAAAACCTCTTGAAGGAAGTGTCTTTGAACGCACAAGTCCCGTGCAATTCATCGTGCTGCATTCGACAGAGACTAAGCATCCGGCGAATGCAGAGCGCGTCATCGACAGCTGGAATAATCGTGGCGACAACGGCAGACGCCTCAATCCCGGCACGCAATTTGTAGTGGACCGCGACGGAAAAATCTACACGACTGCTAGCCCCGACAAGGCGACAATTCACGTCAATGACAGCCTGACCAGGAGAGGCGTGAAGAACCAGAATTCGGTCGGAATTGAAATCGTTCGTACAGGCGAGCAGCAATATACCTACGCACAGAAGATGGCATTGACCCGGCTGGTTTCGTACTTGCAAGATCGCTACGGGTTGGGCGACGGTCGAATCGTCACGCACGGGCAAATTCAACCGGCGACCCGCAGAGACCCCGTGGATTTCGACGTGGCGGCGTTTAACAAAAGCCGGCGCCAGTTCCGCCAAAACGCACAAACAATCGAACAGCAGAAAAAACGTGACAAGGGAGACGTCTAATAATCGACTTCACACTCTTGCCACACTTTCTCTGCAAACTGGCAGAGTGTTAAATCGAAAAGCGTTGTGACCGGCGAGCTGGTTACGGGAATGAATTAAAAGGCGCTTTCGCTAGGAATCTATTTACTATGTCCTCCAAACCAGGCAACGATGCAACCGACTCGCGGATTGTAAATCCGTCGCCCAGTGGCGACGCGGATTTGGGCAATACGCTGCGAAGCAATCCCATGGATTTCAGCGCCACACTCAAACTTGCCGCTGGTGGGCAAACCGGAACTGATGCGGCGACCAGGCAGTTCGACGGACAGAACGGTCCGCCAGTCATCGTTGACTCAGCGGTGTGCCGCGACGCCAACAACAATGGCAAGAACGACGTGCTGTCTACAGTTTCTCAAAACGGAAAGGTTGTGCGCGAAAAAATGGAGTGCGGGCCGGACAATGTCGTGGCTTATGACGACAAAGGGCAGGCCCACAGATTCCCAGACCAGAAGATCACAAAACTGCCGGTCGATTTCTCAGGCATTCCTGATTGGCGCTTGAAACAAGTAAACGGACAAGCGGATGGACTGATCAACAAATACAAAGACGGTTTGAAACCAGACGGAACGAAAGACGGCGAGATTGGATTTAACGACATATCCAACATCATGAAAGACATCGGCAAGATGGAGAATCTCACCGAAGTTGAAAAATGCAGACTCTGGTCCGAGGTCAAGCTGCGTCTCGGAGCGCGCGGCGTTCCAATTCTCGACAAAGACGAGAAGCCTGAAATGGTCGACAGCTGGCATGGCAAGAAAGATATTGGTCACGCGTTAATCACCATGGACGACGGCTATCACGGCAATTTCCTCATCAACAAAACGCCGGAAGAGGCAACCAAAGCAATTCAAGCACACGAAGACGGCTCGGACGATACGAAGAGATCGATTGTCGGAGAGGCGATGTTCCGCGGTGCTCTGCTTGTGTATGGAATCAACAAAGGCGACGTTTACGCTTCAGAAGGTCAATTGCGTGCGCTCAGAGAATTGCGCAGCAAAGGCACGTTCTCAGCATACGCGGAAGAATGGACGCGGCAGTTCGTGCGCCCCGAAATCGACCAATACGGTAAACCGCGGTAGAAGCAAAATCGCGTGAGCAAGCCATTTCGCACAATTCGCGCGACTGGCAAGGATTAATCTGCGCTGCGCAAACCCTTCATAGCCCGTGGGCATATATAAATTACGCAGGAGTGTCCCTCCTACTTTTTAGGTCCTATTGGCGCCGCAAAGCCAACTATGGAGAACGCATCATGAGCTTCGAACGCAAGAGAAGAATCTCAATCGGCCTCACCTCCGCTTATTTCCTGACCACCGCCATCTTCGTTGGTGCTGTGGTTCTTATCCATGCTTCCATAAGCTGCTGCGGCGTCGTCTTACTTGCTCTTACCGCCCCTCTCCTCCTGTACGGCGCGCTTGCCCATCACGGCATGAACGATTTCCGCCGCCCGCCGGAGTTCATCGATCCTGCTGATTTCGGCATTTCAATCGGCACCGCCAATTTCATCCGCACAATCGGCCTCCTTCTTCCCATCCCACTCATCGCATATTCGATGTTTTTCCTGTCCGGTCTGAGCTGGTTCGCGCTGGACGGAAGCCCGGAAAGCGTTGCTCGCACATATGCGGTGATCAATTTCGACCACAAAGTATTCGGGCACAGAATGGCGCAGAGAGAATATCGCCGCGCCGCTCGCATTTACGCATTTAAGCGCAATTACAGACTGGCTCAAATGTTCATCCGCGGCGGCATTTCTTGTGCTGAAGAACATACGGCCGACAAACCAAACCGCAGCCGCGACCTCCATTACGAGGCAGGCAGAATTGCAGCGCGCGCTAGTGACTGGCAAACAGCAGATCGCGAACTCACAACAGCTTTGCAAATTTCGAAAGACGAGTGCGGTTGTGATGAAAACAGCAAAATCGTGAAAAGGATTGAAAAAAGGCTCATCCAAGTTCGCGAAAGATCCATGGCACCTACACTCGAACACCGTTGTGCCGTCACGTATGACATTGATCCCAATGCTGTGAAAGCGATTCAGATTCGCGCAATCGAAAAGTACTATCCATAACCCCAGAGCAGTTCTATCCGAAGTCCTGGAACTCTGTAGCACCTAGCCATCTGTATTCTCTGACGGCTCGACCTTATCATCGAAACACTGCCCAGTTTCGAGGATCGAACGGTGAGTCGCAATAAGTTTGTCCTTCGCTATCATGTGCTGCCTGTCTGGTTACTCTCGTTTTTCCTGACGATGAGCCTGTTCGGCGCTGCTGCAATTGGAACCAAGATACCGCTCGAAACAGCGCGACGGACCATTGACATAGTTAAGTATGGACTAGATAGGGGACTCAACTTCTCCCATGTCAAAACGATAAAGACTTCTGCGCCGATGACTTGCAGCGACTGTCACTGTGGTGCTGTCTGCACCTGCTGCACTCGCTTCTCCTCGGTGACGGAGCCATACCGCATGGATGAGTATATCGTCGCAGGTGCTTACGGAGTGGGCGCTCTTCTCGCGTTCTTGTACGCAATTGCAGGTCCGCATACTCGCATACTCCTCACCGAGACCCGACTGAATTTCCCGCTTCTGATGTCGCCTGCGATGCACTTCCGCCGCTCGCGAAAGTGGAACGATCTAAGTTCCATCTCTCTCTCTCGAAAGATGCTACGCGGCAACGCTGATCCATACGATATCGAGTCGATGGCACACTGGACGATGCGACTCTATTTCCGGTCGGGCGGCAACACAGCGCTAAAACTTAAGAGGCTCTCGAAAAAGGATCTGGAATCCCTTTGCCGCGCACTACATGACTGGGGACAAAAAGCGAGCATTTCTAATGAAGCGCAGGAGTTGATCAAAAAAGTACTCCAGCTGGACAAGACAGAATCAAAGCCAGAGCTACCCGCAACCTACACCGCTATGTGGGAAGAAGAAATGCAATCCCATTTGGGTGCAACGACTTTTGTCCCACTCACCAAAGGCGCAACACTGCAAAATGGCAGATTGAAAGTGGTTAGCATGATCGCATCAGGCGGCTTGTCCGCTGTTTACCTCGTCGAGAAAGACTCCGGTGGACTGGCTATTCTCAAAGAGTCCGTCATACCGCATTCTGTTGATGACAAAACCAAAGAGAAGGCGAAGGAGTTATTTCGCAGAGAAGCAAGCTTGCTAATGAAACTCGACCATCCCGCAATTGCAAAAGTGCTGGATCATCTCGTGGAAAACGGTCGCGACTATATGCAAGCTTGC
>DTSE01000189.1:29838-34066 GCA_012965515.1 Candidatus Melainabacteria bacterium
GATTACTGGATGAGAAGAACGGATGGAATACGTACCAGGAACAAGTTTGCGCCAGCACGTGAGATTGAACGGGCCATGCAAGGAGAAGCAAGTCCTCTCCTGGGCGCAGGAACTTGCATCCACACTCACGTATCTGCACGAACTTTCACCGCCCGTGGTGCATAGAGATTTAACCCCGGACAATGTCGTTCTGCGAGAAGACGGAGCGCTTGTACTCATCGACTTCGGCGCCGCCAATGAGTACGTCGGACAAGCTACCGGCACACTGATCGGGAAACAGTCTTACATCTCACCCGAACAATTCAGAGGGAAAGCCGAGCCGTCCAGCGACATTTACGCGCTGGGAGGAACGCTCAATTTCTTGCTCACGGGTGATGATCCAGAACCTCTTTCCCCCTCGCATCCGCGCCGCGTGAGAGGCGAACTCTCACAAGACATCGACCAACTGGTCGCATCATGCACCGCCCTCTCGACGAGTGAGCGCATTCAATCCGCACGCGCGTTGAACGACGCCATCGACCAGCTAACCGGCAAAGCAGCATTCCCGTAGGGAGCGGAGCGTAGGGGCGCATTGCATGCGCCAAACAAATCGGTAAGCGGAGCGTAGGGGCGCATTGCATGCGCCCAACATCGGGGAAAAAAATATGTCGACTCACATACTCAATAGCGCAGGATTTGACGACGACGACGACGACACTTCCACAACTGAAGTCAGCAAAACCCACCCCGACGAGGTTTCCGACCTCGTCACACTCGACTACAATGCACGTCCAACCCTTGTGCCTCGCGCATCCACACTCGTAGTCAGCGTTCTCACCTACGCGGCAGTGTACCTTACTATGGCCAAATTATGGTACGACATCCGCGACTATCAGTTCGGAATGGTACTGATATCGCTGACGGTCGCGTGGCTATTCAACTTCGCTCTCAACTGTTTACTTCCAAATCAAATCAGGTTAATGGAAAACGGCATGGGGCTTGGCTGGAGCAACATCCTATTCAACCTCACCGCACCGACGATACCATGGACAACTATCACGGGAGCGACACTCGAGAAAAACGCAGACTCTGGAGAATCAGTCGACGGCTCCATTCTTTTGACAGTAAACAAGCTGCCGCAGTGCGCGCCCTTCGAGTATTCGTACAAGTTTCTCGATTCCAAGATTTGGCGGGAAAAGCTACGCTCCGTTGATCTTCAACTGCGGATTCTTATCTCCGGAATAACGCACAAAGCCGATCGAGAATTTTTTGCAAAGGTACTAAGCGAGCGACTTCCCGAAGGTAGAGTACATGCCGATGTATTGCGTTCACTCGACTCCAGCTATCCGCTTGCTGTCGAAAGGAAAAACGCATTCGAAATGGCATGTTCTTTCCTAAACGAACAGCAAAGAAAGGAAGTGAGCAGAAACACGCTCGACTACGATAGCCCAGCCAACCCTGCGGAGCTGAGTGAGTATGTTCCAAACATGGCGCGTCTCTTGCCGCGTTCAATCATGCAAGAAAAGGTACGCAGTAGTCTTGGGCTTAAACCAGGCGAGTTACTAGACAATCAACTTCCGAACTCCGACAAAGAAGACGGCAAAATCGTCCTCGAATATAAGCCTCTGCGCATGCTTCGTCCAATGCTGGAATCAATTGAACGCAGCGGATCTCTAACATTCTTCTTCATCTCACTACCCTTAGTACTAGTCGGTTTTGCGATGCAGATGCTTGAACTGAATGCGTTCGTTCCGATAGTGCTCAGCGTAATTTTCGGCATTCCGATTATTCTGATCTTATTCAGTTTCACAAATCCGGCAAACATCACACTTTCCGAGAAAGGCCTAAGGCTCACGTGGAAACGTGGCGACTTAGAATTCTCCTGCCCGGGCATTCATTGGAGCAATATTTCGTTTGTAAGTTACACAAAACCCAGAAAAAGTTGGGCAATAAACACGACCATCAACTTCCATGTTCAACCTGACACAATGTCCAAGGGACAGCGTCTGTTCTACTTCTCCTTCTTCCATCCGTTCTTCTCATCCAGTAATCATGTGCGGATCACCCTCATCGAAAGCGGTTTGCTCTACGGAACGCAGAACAAGCTTTTCCACGAAGCGATACTGCGTTTTCTTCCACCTGAAAGAATCGATCCGATATTGCTAGATCGGCTGTGCCCGCCAATCGAAAACAACTTCACTTCGTTGTGGCTCAGTTCTTTGACCAAAGAAAGGGTGAGGACGGAACCGCTTGAAGCCGGCGACATAATCGGCGCCGGACGTTACAAGGTTGTGAAACAAATCGGAGCCGGTGGGCAGGGAATTGCGTATCAAGCGCTATCCATTGACGGAGGCGAAGAAGCAGCCGAGCTTGTTGTTCTCAAAGAATTCATCATCCCGTCGCATGCCGGACAAACTGCACAGTCTAAGGCGCTAGATTCTGTGCACCGCGAATGCGAACTACTGCAGAGCATCGATCACCCGTTCGTCGTGAAGATGAAGGACAACTTCATTGAGGACCACCGCTTCTACCTAGTTCTCGAACACGCGCAAGGGGACTCGCTCCGCAAGCTGGTCGAAAAAAACGGACCACTCTCGAATTTGGAAACCATGGAGCTGGCAGTACAACTGTTGGGCATTCTTTCCCACTTGCACTCAATGTCGCCGCCAGTCATCCATCGCGACTTTACGCCGGAGAACATCATCATCGCAGAGGACGGAACACCGAAACTAATCGACTTCAATGTGGCACGTCAGTCTGAATCCACGGCAACCAGGACGGTTGTCGGAAAACATTCGTATCTGCCGCCGGAGCAATTCCGCGGCAAAGCATCGCCGCAGAGCGACATTTATGCACTCGGTGCGTCTCTCTACTTTGCGCTAATCGGAGAAGATCCGGAACCGATTTCTGCATCACGCCCGCGCGAGAAAAGCCTTTCCGTATCGAGCCGCCTCGACGAAATCATTTTTCGCGCCACGCAACTAAGCACCGACGACCGCTACAAGAACGCCGAAGAAATGAAAGAGGACCTGCTTTCGCAAGTCCCCTCGGGCGTCGTCATTTGAACCTTAGGAATTCACCCATTCAATTAGGCGGGCTCTCAGCTCTGCCTTGACGGAAGCCAGCGATTCAAGAAGAAGTACGACGATTTCGCCAATCAAGCTATCTTCCAAAGTGCCGTCCTCTCCAGGCTTATAACCGGGCTGCGTCTGCATTGCCATTGGGAAACTAAAGCAATTCATTTCGTACCTCCTTTTCCTTTCGGATTTCATATTAGACCGGTCGTCTATCAGCCACTCAACAATAGACCGGTCGTCTACTGTTGTCAACCCACCCAAAATAAAGGAGCGCTACAGGCTAAAAATTCAAGCCTGGCTTGGGTTTCAGCAAGCACAGGATCTTGTCTCGCAATTATGCAAAAAGCGCGTAAAACATCTACCACTCAGCCTTAAGAGGTATTGACATATCTAGACCGACTGGTCTAATATATCCACCATGTCACCTAAAGTTTCCACCAAACAAAACACCAAGTGCCTCCTCATTGAGACGGGCATCGACGTCATGCTCGAAAAGGGCTACAACGCCACAGGCATCAACGAAGTCCTGACCGCCTGCAATGTGCCGAAAGGCTCTTTCTATCATTATTTCTCAAGCAAGGAAGACTTCGGTCTTTCGGTCATAAACACATTCGACGAGCATTACGTCCAGGAATTGGACAAGGCACTCACCGATCCGAAAGTGGCGCCGCTCAAACGAATAAAGAACTATATAGATAGCGCCATCGAAAAAGCAGAAAAGCGTCAGTGCAGTCGCGGATGCCTGATCGCCAATCTCAGTCAAGAAATGGCGGACCAAAATGAAGTCTTCCGCATGCGCTTGAAAGAAATCATTCAACGCCGCGCAGCCACTTTCACTGCCGTTCTCAATGAAGCCAAAGCAGCTGGCGAAATTCCGAAGTCGGTAAAAACATCAGAAGCCGCAGAGTTTTTCCTTTGCTCGTTCGAAGGTTCACTCATGCGCTCCAAAGTTTTGCGCGACACAAAGCCCATGAAAATCTTCCGCCAGATCTTCTTCAGCCAAGTGCTCGGAGTCGACAGCTAGTATTTCTTGCCGGTGAGAACGTAGTCCGCGTATCTCTCGGTAATCGACCACTGGTTGAATTCACTAGCAATGCTTTGATCGTCGAATAACGGCTGCATCCAGATCATGTAGCGCGCAAAATCCAACTGTTCACGTAGCTTTTCGAAAA
>DTSE01000190.1:0-767 GCA_012965515.1 Candidatus Melainabacteria bacterium
TCAACAGCGGTCCTTACGACGGGCTCTCGACCGCCGACTTCAAACAACAGATCACCAGCTTTCTCCAGAATCAGGGTTTTGGTCGGGAGGCGGTCAACTACAAGCTCCGCGACTGGCTCTTCAGCCGCCAGCGCTATTGGGGTTGCCCTATTCCCGTCATCCACTGCGAGAAGTGTGGGGTGGTCACAGAGAAGGAAGAAAACCTTCCTGTTGTTTTGCCGACAGAAGGGGTTGAAATCACTGGCGAAGGCGGCTCTCCGCTCAAACGCATGGAAGACTGGATCAACGTCAAATGCCATAAGTGCGGCGGTCCTGCTAAGCGCGAAACCGACACCATGGACACCTTTATCTGCTCCAGCTGGTATTTCTTGCGCTATCCCGATGCTTTGAATGATAAGGAAGCGTTCGCCAAAGAAAAGGTCAATTACTGGATGCCCGTCGATCAGTACATCGGCGGTATCGAGCACGCGATTTTGCATTTGCTCTATGCGCGTTTCTTCACCAAAGCCTTGCGCGATTTGGGATATGTAAATTGCGACGAGCCCTTCACCAATTTGCTTTCGCAAGGCATGGTCACAAAGTTCTCTCCGACTTCCGGGCGCATCGAAAAGATGTCCAAGTCTCGCGGCAACGTCGTCGGCACGACCGATTTCTTCAAGAAGTACGGCGCCGATTCGGCGCGTTTGTTCACGCTTTTCGCCGCGCCGCCTGAGCAAGAACTCGAGTGGAACGAGGACGGTGCTGTCGGTCAGTACCGCTTCCTTGGT
>DTSE01000190.1:845-3674 GCA_012965515.1 Candidatus Melainabacteria bacterium
CCGTCCTTCGACTCTTTGCCGGATTCTGGAAAAACGGCGCTCAAGTTGGTGCATAAAACCATTAAAGCGGTCACCAAAGACTTGCAGCCCGAGCGGTATGTTTTCAACACTGCCATCGCTCGTTTGATGGAGATGGTTAACGGTTTCAACGATTACTTACGCGCTGTAAAAGCCGTCGAGAATCCGCAAAATCTCTCGGACGCCGAGAAGGCTTTGCTTGGTTTCGCCAGCCGCCACTTGCTTTTGCTTCTTGCTCCAATGGCGCCCCACATCTCGGAAGAGCTCTTCCAGATGTTGCCGTCCCGCAAGGGCAAAACCGGTTCGATTCACACGGAAACATGGCCTTCTTACGATGACGCTTTGACAGTCGACGACGAAATCGAGCTTGTTATTCAGGTTAACGGCAAAATCGTCAACAAGGTCGCCGCCCGCCGAGGACTCGACAAGCAGCAGGCCGAAGAGATTGCCTTAACTGACGACAAGGTCAAAGACAAACTCAACGGAAGCTCCGTGAAAAAAGTGATTGTCGTGCCCGACAAGCTTGTTAACGTGGTAATTTGAGAAAAGGTAAGGCGCTGCTTTACTGACAAGACCCTCGGCGCAGCTTCTTACTCCCTCGAAGTTGTGCAGAACAGGCGGAAGACGAGGCAGGGGCTGATAAATCCCCGACATATACAGGCAATCCCTTTGGGCCGTTGTCCTACGACGTCTCGCTACAACCGACCGAGCCAAGTTAATGCTTCGGGCCGATTGGCAGCAGCCGGTTTGAGGTAATTAATCATAAGAGATACTTCTTCAGCTAGAACCTTTAGGAAGAGCGTATGAATCAACCCCAACCCCAAGGTAGAGCTCAAATTGAGTCGGCTTCAGGTTTTCCGCTCATCACGGTCAGCCTTTTGCTGGGCTTGATGGTCGTTTACTACATGAGCTCGACCACCGCTAACGACCGTTTTTTCGAAATGACTGGTCACGGCTTCAGAGCTGATGATGCAGTCCTTGCCTTCCAATCAGGCAACTGGGGCAAGATTTTCAACATGATGTATGCGAATTTTGCCAGCCTGCATTATGTGCAACTCTTCTTCAGCGCTTATTTCATCTGGGTCTTCGGCGGTCACATCGAAGGCAAGATGGGACCCGGCAGGCTCGGGCTCTTGGTTTTGCTCGGTTTGACCGTGCCGTGGGTAGCTGTAGCCTTGCTCAATTCAGGCAAAGGTAGTGAGACGATTTATGTCGGTCCGATGTTTGTTACCACTGCGCTGATGGGCGCGTATCTGGTGCTCCCGCCCGAGAAGCAAAGGCTGAAGAGCTGGATGCCGAAGAACCGTCACCAAATCTTCGACACGGAGGAAAGGAAAGACGTTCGCGACCACTACATCAAGAATCCGATGGTTTTCGTGGGCGTATTTGTTGTCGTTCAAATCGCCTTCCACTTCGCCTGCGGAATCCTCTACCCCGGCTTTGACACGCTTGACCTGGTCGCTACCGCGATCAGCTTCGGCATCGGTTATGGCATAGCCCACTTCCTGCTGTCTGCCGCCACCGGCAACGTCCAAGACGCTCCTATGAAACTGGGCGTGTTGCACCACTATCGCAAGCTCATCGCTATCGACGTACCCCACGAGCAGGCTCTGATGGGAACATCGAAAGCTCTTGGTCTGCCGTACGAACAAGTGCGCGACTGGGTCAATAAGGACAAGGGCAAGATGAAGATTCGAAACCTATAAACAAACGGTTTCGGTCTGTTACCTGATTAACTCAAACTAAAGAAAGCGCCGCTCGTGCGACTGGATGAGACTCCAACCGAGAAGGCGCTTTTCTGTATGGAGGGGGCGTAAGCGTTCACTGGCGTAGGGCGACGCCATGCGTCGCTCGTTTTAGTATACGGGCGATGCATGGCATCGCCACTACAAAGGGTTACGCTGCTTCGAAAATGATGAGTCTGCATTAATCACTCCTAACCGTTCTTTATAAGGTGAGCTTCTAATAACGCGCGTGCGGAGTTGTCGAGGTAAACTATGACCTTGGTCTTGGCGTCCGATTAGAGCATTCACTCAAAACCCGCAATGCCTGACCGGTGCTGATCTAGAGGATTATTTGGTGGTCCAGTCACAGATCGATCATTCTGTCACCCAGGAAGCTCAACAGAAGGTCGTGCAGCCATCGATTGCATCGCCCGAGGTGAGTGCGCAACCCAACCCCACTGTCGTTTCCGAGATTTTGGAAATGATCAGGTGGAAACGCGTCATGCAGGTCTTTTTCGACGGCGTGCTCGCATTCTTGTCATTTGCGGGCGCATTTCTGATTCGCTTCGACGGACACCTTAACAGTCATTTCTTCCACCAGCTCCTAATCTTCGCGCCTGCTATCGTGTCGCTGCGCCTCCTGTCCAACTGGGGATTCGGCACGTATAGACGCTTGTGGCGCTACACGGGGCTGACAGAGGTGATGGAGCTTGGATGCTCCGTCCTTACCGTAACTACGATTTTGACGATTGCTCGCGCTCTCGGCTTCATGTCTGTCGAGGGCAGCCAGCTCTCTTATGGAATTATCGCCATCGATGCCGGGCTGTGCTTCTTGCTCTTGTGCGCCAGCCGCGTGCTCCGTCGCCTGCAGACAGAACATAATCAGAGGCGTCACTGGCGGCAGCCCGTTCGCAAGCGTGCACTGGTAGTCGGTGCCGGCGATGCCGGACAGATGGTTCTTCGAGAATTGGCTCAGCGCGCCGATCTTGGTGTGGACGTTGTCGGTATGGTTGATGACGATCCGATGAAGCTGAAAAAGCGCATCGGCAGCATCACCGTATTTGGTACCACTAAGGAATTACGCAAT
>DTSE01000191.1 GCA_012965515.1 Candidatus Melainabacteria bacterium
GCGGTCATTTTCGTTTTTGAGATCCCCAAAACCCTCTGAATTCGGGTATTGACATATCGGGCGCTCTCATGGAAGGGTCGCATTGCATGCGACCTAAATCTGCGTGCGGTCGCATTGCATGCGACCTAAATTTGGCACCTGCAACGCGCTCCACACGGAATGTTTCCAACACAATGAAACTCCTCAAACGGACTGCTCAAACATGCAATCCAGCAATATTGAAAAGTCCCTGAAAGCCAGCCGCCTTGACGAAAACTTTACTTGACAACCGGTTGATTTCCAAGGTACAGTGGGTCACCCTGGAGTATTTTGCTCCGCCTTCGTTAGCCTGTTAGTCGCATCAACTTACTACCAAAGTCCTAAAACCAACTTCCAATCGGCATTTTGCTGCGCGGAAACTTTTTGGACCGTTCCTTAAATGGAGTCCCACATGAGTTCTTCACTGGGTGATTTCACGCCCGCTGTTGCATCGTCAAAGGACGAGTCGCTCAAGCTAGAAGCGCATACTGACGCGGACGGCGTCACCACATATCAATTGCGCACTCGCGACGCTAAGACTCAAATTGAAACCGAAAAGACTTTCGACAGCGAACAGCGTCTTATACGCATCGTCAAACATTCTTCTTCAAGCCAGTCACAAACTGAATTAGATCCCTTAAGCGGCTCGACACTTCGCATTACCGAGCACAATGCTTTGCCGGACGGAAGTCGATTGACCAAAGAAACTAATTACACGGAGGGCAATCAATCAAGCGAATCTGTTGTTGTTATCTCTGCAGAAGGAGACGTTATTCGTCGTGTCGAACGCCAGATGGTCGGCATGCACACCGTGTTTCAAGGACAGACGGAATATCAGGGAGGTGCACCACAAACAACAGTCAATCATTATGTTGATATCACAAGCGGCCGCCTGCTTCGACGTGAGCAAGTTCAATGGCTCGATTCCAAACATCGCTCTGCCACTGAAAACCTCTATTTCGATGAAGCCGGCTATGTGACACGTTTTACTAAGACACTCTTTCATTCCGGAGCAGGTTCTTTTCTGGAGGAGAGCCAAGAATTCTACACTGCTTCAAACACTCTCAAGCGCAGAGAGCTCTGCGTCTACAATTCGCAAGGGGTTAGGACCTGCGTGGATGTAGTCGAATACGCAGACGATGGAGAGATTACAGAAAGAATGTCTCAATTCTTCGACGAGAATGGAAATCCCGTCGGAGGCAAATCAAGCGAGTTCTAAAAATGAGAATCAAACCCTCATCCCCACTCTTGTCTGCCTACCACACACTGTCCGCATTTACTAAGTCTTTGGTTTCTCAGGTAATCGAATTTGCACTCGTTGCCAGTGCACCAAAGACGCACACATATCAACTTGTTCGAATTCCGGTGAAACGCGCTCATCATGCGCGTCATCCACGAGGATTCTAACAGTGCGTAAGTCGTAGGCTTATCGCCTTCGTTTGTTCGACCACACAAATTTACCGTAGGAACGGCAAATGCGTCGTTCTAGCAGAGAGTCGCATGCGGCTCTCTTACGGCATTTGCAATCTACCAATGCGCGGATGATTCGCGTTTTGCGTTTGGACCGTGCCCAAGTGCTGCGAGTTTATGGTGCATGCGATTTACGCTTGTGCTGTAAACTTCGTAGCTGATGCGTCTGGCTTGATCTTTAGATGCCATCGCCCTATCGAGTGCGAAGATCGCACGCTTGTACAAATCGACAGCCTCTGTGTGTTTTGCCGTCTTGCTCAAACTGTCGGCAAGTTTTTCGAGAGACATAACGAGATTTATATCTTCAGCTCCAGGAAGCGCTTCTCTTACTTTTAGCGCTTCCCGCAGAAGTTCTTGCTCTCTTGCATTCCCCGGTTGCAAACCGCTTGCAAGTTTTTCGAGAGCTTGAGCGTAGACAACAGTACTCGCCAACGGTGTGCCTTTTGCACCATTCACCAATTTGCCGAGAGTTTCTTCCAAATCGGCTGTCCGGCGCGCGGCGATGTAGTTGTCACTAAGAGCAAGATAGAGTTTTGCCGTTTCTATATTGTCCAGGCCTCCACCGGCCGCTTCGCGCAATTCAATAATTTTCTTCAGCACTCGCGCAGCATTATCGTAGTCTTCGCGAGCTGAAAAATTCCGAGACAGCTCAGTGTAGTCCGTTGCAACTTTCGACTCCAATGCAGCAGCCTTGTAACTGGGCGCTTCCTGAAAAGCAGTGTTGAAGAGCAATTCAGCCTTGCCGTTGTCGCCCTTCGCTAAGGCCGCTTCTCCTTCCACAAAATAACGACTGAAAGTGAATTGAGGCGAGTCTCCGGAACTTAGCTTTATGCAAGTGAGCCCAGCAAGCAATTCAGACTTCTCCATCGTGCCTGCGCCGAAGGAAATAATCTGCTTGGAGGTGACGAAGATATCTGTGTATTTGTCCGGGGACCACGCGTAGCGAATGACCACGCATGAGATTTGCGGATAAGCGTCGATTACTTTCTTCGCCGCAAGAACACTGTCGATCCGCATGACCTCTTCGGTACTCGGCTGATAATTTCCGACTCTCAGAATCGCCTGTTTGTCCAAGAGCTGAACATTAAGGTTGGTCTGAGGGGTAAAAATCTTCTCCTGAATGATGCGAGCCCGCAGAGTGTCATTGACGTCCGCCATCGCCCGGCCCGCAAAGGAAAGCAGGCAGACGGAAGCCAGTAAAGTCACTCGGAATCGGGGGGACATAGTCCGATTATGCCCCAAGCCGGTTTCATTTGCACGGGTGGAAGAACGAGGTTCAAACTTTATGCAACTCGACAATGCGCTCTAAGGCATCGGCAAATTTAGCTGGTGCTGATGGAGGGGCGAACTGGAGGAACAGCGAAGGCTCGACCAATTCCAACTCCAGAACTTTCGGTTTGCCTTCAAAATCGCGAACCAAATCCACGCGAGCATAAAGTGGTCTGTTCTTCAGGAATTTAAGCACCTCTCTGCCAACGGCCACTTCCTCCTCATCGGTGGGGACGGAAGTTTCGCCTGCATGCCCACCTGGCGCAAGCTTTTGAAAGCTGGATTTGCGAACCGTATGAGAATATTCGCCGCCGATAAAAGCCAATGCGCGTTCGCCGTAATCCTCAACGGATGTGAGATAAGGCTGAATCATCACATCACCTGTTATCGCAAGATGGTCGGCGTGCGCTTGCGCATCCTTCCTGCCTTGCTCATCTAGCATGAAGCGCTTTACACCGAAAGTTGCCAGTCCTACCGCCGGCTTCACTATCGCCTTTTCCCACTGTAGGCTATCAAACAGACCACCGGCAGTTTCACCTTTCATCACCCAAAGAGTTTCAATTACAGGCAGCCCGGCCTCGCCCAATTCTTTCAAGTAGATTTTGTGGCTGCTCCATTTCATCATGTCTGGCGGATTGAGCAGCTTGGTCACGCGGGAAACCCTATCAATCCACGCGTAGAACTTATCTTGCTTCAGGTGGTAATCCCAGGCGGAACGCATGATGGATACATCGAACTTAGACCAGTCAATAGAATCGTCGTCCCAAATGCACGTGTGGCACTTGTGCCCGCGCTTGACCAGCTCGTCGCGAAGCAAGCAATCGTCCGGATCGAGATCCGGCAACCCGTCATAAGTGATGAGCGAGATATCCATGAAAACCCCCTGTTTGCAAGCAAGGAGTTTATCAGATTGAGCACCTTCCCGGGAGATGCTCAATCTGCGCAAGCCACAATCAAAGAGATTCGCTCGACTATGCAGCTAAGCCGCTGACAAGTTTACGCACACGCAAGGGAATTGTCGAAGTTGCACTCGAGGCGCTGTTGAGTTGTTCCCATGCCCTCTTAAGAGATTCTCTGGCCTCAGGATTTTTAGTCGATGCAAGCGACTGAGCGATCAGTCGAGCAGTCAAATCAATGCCAGTGTTGCCATTCGTGACCACAGCGGCAAGTGCATCAGCAGCTTCTCTTGCCCAATTGCGCGACTTCTCGTTAAAGCTTACAACTTTGACGTCCATAGTCGCGCCGGACATTCCGACATGGAAAATTCCGAGGTCGACTTTGGTCGCGGAAGTGTCGAGCGATTGACCATTGCTGGCGATAACTGCTGCCAACACTTGACGTGCTTTTTGAGTATTGACGTCGCCGGCATCGCCCGAAGCTAATTCAGCAAGAAGTTGGAACTGACGATACTTGCGTTCTTCCACTGCTTGTGCGGCCACGAGATTCTTCTGACCAAACGCGGAGTATGTTTGACGACGACCTTCTCTTTCAACAGTGCTAATGAAGTTTTCGTTGACGAGAAGTGGAAAAATGCTGTTCAGCCATGCTCGTTGCGACGCAGCATCAAAACCTTGCAGGCCAGGGTATCTTGCTTGATCACCGGAATAGAAATTCTCGATTTCGTTGAAGGCGCTGGTGCTATCGGTTGTTTGTGCAGCCTTACTGCGTTGAAGCATATCACTCAGTGCGCGACTGACAGTGATGTCTGTCTCGCGAACGATCATTTGAGGAAGGATTGAAGACAATTCAGTATCGCGTGATTCAAGTGCCTTCAATGCAGCCAATCGTGCCGAAGCTGACGAGTCGCTTTGAGCAATGCTTCTCAGCAGAGCAATATTGTTGAATTCACCCATGGAATTCAAAACATTGATTGATGCGACGCGGAGGTCGGAATTGAGACGATGCGAGTTCTGCAAGATGTCCACGGCTTTCGCAATGAAGCTAGCTCTTTGTTCTTCATTCGCATTGTTCAGCAGTATAGGCATGCTTTTGACCACAGCCATCAACTCTTTCTCTCTGGCGGCATCATATTGGTGTGGTGTTGAAATCAGGTTGAGCCCTCGATTGGCAATTTGATTTTTGGTCTCGGCATCCAGGGTGTCATAGCGTCCAGCGCTGATAAAACCTATCACTTGCGCAAGATTATGAGCATCAGCGGAAGTGGCGATTTTCGCGATGCTGGAAATTATCTCGGATTGGAGAACCTGCTGCGAAGGCAACCCGGCGGACAACTGCGACAAGGCTTGCGCAGCAGCGATTCTGCTATTTGTCGTTTCGGCTTGGTCTTTCATTGCGTCGCTCAGTCCACCAATCACAGCTTCTGCAAAACCGGAAGCGCCCTTGTCGTATGTAGCTTCGCGCAATGAGATCATTTGATCGAGAAGCTCAACACCAAGCTCTCTATTCTCTTGCAACACTTTCAGACTGTAGTTAAGTGCGGCTGCCATTGCTCTTACATCGGAGTTTCCATCCTGCGCAGCGACTTTGGCAAAACCGTTGATAAAGTCAGTTGCAGTACTGCCGAAATTTTCAGCCATAAATGCATCGCGTTGGCTTTGAGATGAATTTGCATCAGATGCAACTTGACGCTCTCTGTCTATCATGCCACCAACGATTGCTGCGAGATTGACACCACTAGCTCCAAGCATCGCGCGCATTTTATCTTCCGGCTTAACTTCAGGGTTTTGCAGAACGTTTTGCAAAACTGCACCGTACTGTTGCTGTGAAATAACTCCGGAGCGAAGGAGCGTATTTGCTATGACTTCGCCGCGTCCGTTTGCTGAGTTTTGAGTCAAAGAATTTCTCAAGCTTGCTACTACAGTGTTGGTATCGATTGCGAAGTTGATTGGTCCGTTGTGTTGGAAGCCGGCCATTCTGTCTTTCAGTACCGAAGGTCTGGGAGGTTCCACAGCAGCAGCAGCAAGCGTTTTATCCCCGCTATTTCCTGCCAACATCAACAAGCCTACTTGACTTGCGGTGACGACGTTTTGGTCTTTCTGAGAAAGAAATCTCTCTGCAAGAAATTTTGTGGTGTCTTGTACGTCAGCCTTAGCTCGCGTTTCCTTGTTGATGAGAGCGGCGTATTGCTCTTGAGTTAACGAACGACGATTGGCAGTTCTGAGCAATTCCATTTCTTGGGTTGTAAAAACAAGGTTTGCTGCCAGTTCACGCTTCAGGGCTTCACGCTGTTCGGGTGTTGCGTTGCTCGAAACAGCCTGTGCCAGCTTTTCAAAAATCTGTGTAACGCGTTCGTTGCTTGCGTGATTCTCTGCGGATTGGGAAAAGAGATTTTTGAAACGTTCTACAGTGGCTGTATCAGCAGTGTACGATTCGACCGGTCTGTTGCCGATTCCTGATTCTGCACGACTTCTTTGCTGTTGAGCTTGGAATGCTTCGCCGGCATCTGCAATTGAAAGAGCAGTCTTATGTCCCCAGATCTCTTTCATCTGCGAGGCAATTCCACTTCCCATCATGGGCAGCATGGGAATCTGCGAAAGATGCATAACGTTCTGAGAAACACGTTCTGCTCGTTGAGCTAATCTCGAACTCTGAGACGCCAAAACAGCATTGCGTGCGCCTTCTGTTTCAAGTTTCGCTGCTTGACCAGGCAAATATCCGACGCCGGCTCGCGTCAAACCGTAGGCGGCAGTGGCAACGAAAAGCAAGTTGCGCAACTCGTTGGAGGTTCGTCCACCTTCAGTAGCATGAAAGTATGCGCTGTTAAGCGGGCTGGAATAGCCCAATCCGGTATTCAATCCACCCATCAAGATTCCGCGCAGTTCCGCAATGCCAACTTGCTGTCCGACCGCTGCTGCGGCTCTAGCACCTCTCAATGCCACGGCCAATTCGAAATGACCGGACGCAAGCATCGCGACATCGGTAATCGCAGTCAATGCCTTTTCACCGTAGTGGGCGATTTCTTGACGAGACTTATACGCGGCGAGATCTTTGGCCAGGATGAATTCCATTCCGTTGCCTCTTTTGACGGCAACCAACTCGTCAGGTTTGAACGTTCGCTTTTGCACCTCGATGGGAGCACCGACGTTTGAGTAAACCATATTGAGATAACCGTAGATCGGTACGAACTGTGGCTGCAGTGTTTGAGAGACTTCGATATTACCTTCAGCGTTGGAAGTGACGGAAAAGCGCGCTTCCATCAGGTTGACTGCTTCCGCTCTCTCATTCGGTTTCAAACCGGGTTTGTCAGGATCTATCAAGCCAATCATGCGATTGTCGGCGCCGATCCGTGCTTGCGCCCAAACCTCGTGACCAAAATCGTTGACTGTGCCAGGGATTGGAGCATCTCCCCAAGTGATTATGTTGCGCTGTGTTTGGTTCACTTCGGTCAAACGAGCATCAACCTCGTTCATTTGCTTTTCAACTGACTTTTGCCAGTCTTTGATTGCTGCAATCTTCTGCACGTTTTCGGGTTTGTTGAGCTCGAGCGTATGCGGCAGGTTTAGCTGGATAACAGTTTGCCCACGACCAACATTCTCAACTTTGGTTCCGGCCGGCATTGGTATGTTCAAGCCATACTTTTCAATCATATTTACTTGCGAACCGACACGCAGAGCCAGATCGATCATTTGTGCAGCGGCAGCTCTCCAAGCATTGCGGTCTTGTCCTTCCTGATACAGCCAACCATGGGGAAGACCACTTTCTCTGATAGTGCGTTCGATGCGCGAATCTTGTGCCTTGTTCTCAGATTCAATAATAGAGTTGGTCGCTCTGCCAAGCCAGTCGAACGCATTTTCAATTTTCTGTGCCGACTCTCGATTTGGAATTTCCGAACCAAGTCGTTCAAAAGGGGATTGGTTGGAGGAAAGAACATCAGTGATGGTTTCGTTTGCTGAAACACGCACACCGTTTTTCGTTTGAACTTCAAATGGACTGTCGGTAGGAACAGCCAGGTTGCGCGACTCGAGCTGGCGCAGCACCGTCGGCAACAAAACCTTCCCAATCCAGCTCGTATACTCTTTGAATGCAGCTTGGCTGGCGGGACCAAACTCGCCTCTGTGCATTTCTTCTCTAATTCTCTCTTTGCGTTGAGCCAACTCAACGGCATTGCGCGCTCTTGCTTGATCTGCAGTTTCGCCTTCGCGGGCTGAGCTTGGCTTGGAAAACAATTGCAGTTGCAGCAACATTTGCTCTTGATAGCGGCTTTGATAAAGCTTATCCACCGGATTTGAAGGGTTCGAGTGGGCTTGAACAACATTGTCTGTCTGAACACCGGATGCAGAGTCAACACCGGCAGCAGGCAATGCTGCCGGTGCTTCTCTTCTCTGTCTCAAATCCTCATAGGCACAGTCAAACAACGACGCGGCGGCTTGCGACTCAGTGCTGTTTGCACATTTTTCAGCTTTTTGTGAAATTGCATCTAATGTCATCGTTTTGGTGCTCATTTGAACTGGTTATTAGCGAACTTGAAATCTTACGCCGCGGCCGGGGTTAGGATGAGCGGCTGGAGGAGGTGGTGGAGCCTCATGAGCACTGTGAGCCCTCTCTACCGCTGCCCCGGTCAGAGCCAAAATTGCACCGGCAATTGAAGCTAGTCCCTTGCTCTTGCCGCTCAGGATCTCGCGCTGGGTTTGTTCGTTACTACGCAGGCCTTTTGCCAAACGTGCTCGCTCTTCCGGCGAGGTGGCGCGCAAGATGCGGCGGGCAATCTCAGCTTCAGCAGCTTCAGTCGGATTTGGACTGACTGGTTCACTGAGTCTTTCCAACTGTGCCCG
The DNA here is from genome assembly GCA_012965515.1 of Candidatus Melainabacteria bacterium. GTDB lineage: Bacteria > Cyanobacteriota > Vampirovibrionia > Obscuribacterales > Obscuribacteraceae > QKMZ01. The sequence continues at coordinate 8,490 of DTSE01000191.1, forward strand.
AGTTAGACCAGTGCTTGCTTTGAAGTTTCCTTTATCATCAGCGGCACGTACTTGGTCGCGAAGGGCCCGTGCTTCCAGAGTGTTTCCAACCTTGAGTTTCTCCAGGTGGTTCAAGAGCAAATTGGAGTTGAAAGAATCAACAAACTTGTTCCAGGTGGAAACGAGAATGTCTGGAGTCAAACTATATCCATCGGCTCTAAACGCGCTTCCCGGTTTGTTGATTGCTTCAATTTTCGGACGACCGTTCGCATCAAGAACAGGATTGCCTTTATCATCAACTTTGTAGAATTCTACTGTCACATTCGGCGGCAAAATTGTATGTTCGACCGGATTTGCATTAGCCTTCAGAACCCAATCGCCGCTGGCGTTCTTCTCGAACTTGCTATTGAATTGTTCAAGCGTGAGCGGATATCCGTCCATAACGCGCTCGCCCTGCAGATTGGTAAAGTAGCGCGCAGGTATGATGCTGCCCTTCTCGCCGTGTTGTCCGCCAGTGTAATCCGAAACCGTTGTTCCGTTAGGAATTAGGCGTCCACCTACAGTTACTCCCGTATCATTCGGATGGGCAGAGCGAATTTTGCCATCTTCGATAACGGTTCCAACAGGCAACCGTTCTCCATTCAGCATCATTGGGTTTTCGCTGGTCGAGACTCTAGCGCCATTTGCGCTCTTAATCTCGTATGGTTCTACCTTGTACGGATTTTTTGCCAGCAGCATGGAGCCGTTTCTTTCACGCAGCCACTCCATCAATTGTCTAGCTTGTTCCGGACCAGCAATTCTGATCGTGACTTCCGCCTTGTTATCTAATGCAAGGCGAGCACGATCCAAATTAACCTCTACTCGCACCTTCTCATTTACGACCAGCGCGAAGCCGTCATGTCCTTCGATGAGCGTCCCTGGTTTGGGACTCGTGATTTCGCTAGCCGTTGCCGAACGAAAATATGGACCAAGTGGGTCTGAAGGCTTGGTCACAAGAGGAGTATTGGACGCATCAGAAATAGTGCTTCCACCTCTCCAACTTTCCTGATGGACTTTGTCGGCTATCTCTTTTGAAATACTTGCATCGCTTGCGTTGCGATTGTTTCTGATTCTGTCGCCTTCCGGGGTATTCTCGACCATTGCTTTTATCCTCGAATTTGTGTTCTCTCGTCGCGGAACGAGAGGTTTCTGTGTCGGGCAAATGGTGCAGTCGCATTCCTCTGAGAGGTTCACTGTGCGGCTTGCTCTGACGATATATAGATTTGTGCTGGGGACGGTCGTTAGCTGACCGTGGCAACATTAAAAACCAGGTACCGTGAGTTATAAGTGAGTGATTTCCGCTAGCCCAAAAGACAAGCAGGAGAAGGGCAGCAGAGAGCAGAGGGGGTAAAACGGGACAGATCGAGCCATTGCTTGGTTATGCTCGCAAGATTAATCCTGATGGGACATCCCCCATTGAAGCGGTTCATTAAAAGAAATAAGATGCGGATCCTTAACGTGCTCCCGCGCCCTTGCTCCAATAACTATGGTCGAAAGATCTGGTTCTTCTGCTGTCGAGTTTACAGCGGAGAATCTTGTGAAACCCATTATCAATAGTGCGCTCATTGAACCAGAGCGCGCCATTGCTTCGAGTTTCAATAAACTTACCAGCACCGAACTTCTTCCCGTTTGCAACTTGATCGAAAGCAAACCGACCGATTCAACCGCGGCGAAGGCGGTGCGCACGGTTTCCTCCACGGTCGGAATGATCGTTCCTTATGTCGTGGCAGGCAAGCTTGCAGCCAAACCGCTAGGCAAAATCGGCGGTGCATTTGCAGCAGAAGGACATGTCGCTAGGGCAATATCCAGTCCGCACGCAGCAAACATTCTGGGAGCAGCAACTTATGACGCAATGCGCATGCCCCTGCATGGCGAGACACGCTTAGGAAACGCTGCCAGCGGAACCGTCGCCTTCGGAATATTCGAAGCGGGCAACGCGTTGGCAGGACGCTCTCCTTACGGATTGTTGATACGTGGTGCAGCGGGTTTTGCGGGCGCAGCAACCGCAAAAGCAGTGCACACTGAACTGAGCGAAGGGAAAGAACATTCGGCGACCGACATTCTGACTAGTGGTGCAGGTGGTGCAGCACTGAACATGGCACTTCCACTGGGACACCGCTTGTTCTCTCGCGTGGAAAGCGAGATTTCCGTTCGTGCAAAACATTCAGAGTTGGCAAAATTCTCCACTGAAGTATCGCCGGCAGCAGAAAACACCAGTGCGAATCGATACCTTGGTTGGCTATCCAAAGAGACTGACGGCTTAAGCGTAGGCGGAAAAGGACGCAAGATAAAAGAAGTTCCGATGCATGGCGATGCTGAAACCGCGGCAGTTGATTTCACAGATTTCTCCCGCGGTCAGAGAATAATGCTCATCGACAAAATGGCGAAAAATGCGATCGCACCATTGAACAATGAGCGCGCCGTGACTGGCTTGGTGGCAGGGCTTCAGCTTGAAACGCAGCAATGGGCGCGGCAGCCCCTGAAGAATTTGTCGACGGAAATCGGACATTCTATCGACGAAATAACAACTGGATTGCACAAAGCGAAAGGTGAAAGAACGCCACAACTGGCCGAAATGGAGCAAAAGCTAAGTGCAAAGGTGGAAACATTCAATCAAGGTTTGTTTCGGCGAGCTGAAGACATTGAGAACGCACTCAATCATTGGGGTGAGACGCAGAATTTGCCACGCGTTGCGCTATTGATTGCTGATACTCCCGGACTGCAAGCACAATGCTTGAAAGGAAAAGGCGTCATTCAAATCGGCCCGGATGGCATTGTCGCAGACAAGATGTCACCGGAACTTGTCGAGAAAATCGTGCACGAATACTCACACGTCATTCAAGAGAATCAAACGATCCGCCGCATGATGGATGAAAGCGGTGTCGGTATGAAACTGACGGAAGGTCAAAGAAGCAACATAAAAAACAACTACAAAAAGCAATTCGGTGACGAGCCGACAGACGAATTTCTTGACCAAATTGCAAGCAACCGCCAGGGCAAAAAACTTTCGTTCTCCGAACGAATGGAAGCGCGCAGAAACGAGGCATCGATTGCACACTATCTCTCGGAAAAACCGCTGCTCACACGTCCTGCAATTGATGGAATGTTGAGCCAAATGCAGCCGGTTATGAGTTTACTTGGCGAGCAAAACGGCATTGCACGATTGCAGAGTTCGTTGACGAACAGCAGAGGGCCCCTCTTCGATGTAATGGCAGGCAGAAAATCGTTGAACGGACTGCCGCTAGGCAATGTAGAAGAGAGACTGCGCAATGTAGGGCAAATGTTTAAAGCCGGTAGCTCTGATGTGCCTGCAATTCAAAGCGAGCTGAGCGCTGTCGCGAGAGACTTGCAAGGATTCCGCCAGATTTCATACGACCAATACATGCGCCACGCATTCGAGCAGCAAGCCTTTGCGAGCGGATATCTTGCACGTCTCTACTTTGAAGCGGCAGAACATGCTGCTGTGAAAACAACATCAGCACCAAGAATCAGTTCGCGCTTAGTTCCTCAGTTTTAGCATTTTTTGTTGGACCGATCTTTGGTTTTAAACCCCAAAAATTCAGACGCGCCCTTTCGAGCGCGCCTGTTCCGTCCCCACGGTGAAACCTAAGGTTTGTCAAAACCCCAGAGGGTTTTAACAGGTATATATTGTGCGGTGATTGGGATTGGGACCGTTGGCTTGCGCCAACTTCAGTGTGTTGTCATTCGCCTGTTCGTTTGTCGCCTGGTAGTCTTTCGACTGTGCTGCTAGCGCTCTATGCTTTATGCATAGGCGGCAGCGGTTTTCTTGGTTGTAATTCTTCCGGTGGAACAAAGAGCGTTTCAGGAGCTTGCATTGCTCTGATGAACAGTTGAGCCAAAGCTTGCGCTTCCTTGGTTACGCGCTCCAACTCCTGGGGATCGCTATCAGATTGTTTCAAACATGCAGCGTAAAATCCTCGACTTGACAGTCCAGTGGCCAAGCCTGTTTGCATATCCTCAACAGCTTTAAACAATGGACTAAACTTAGTTTCCGCGTCAGTGCTCAGTTTAATGACTTCTTCAGCGGAGGCGGTGAGATCGGGATATTTCGCGAGATCCTTTCTGATAGCTTCTTTGCGATCTGCTGAGGTTTTTTCATTCGTCAATTCAGAAAGCAAGGCGCCGACTTTTTCTTGCTCAGACTCGGGCACCGCATTCGATGCCTTACCTACGCGTTCCATAGCTTTCGGGAAATCTTCAGAGAACTTCGCGAGATCTGCACCAACTTTCTTGTACTCAGCTTCTGCAGTGCGTCTTCCGTCTGCAGCTTGTTGATCAGCGAGCGTGATCGCTTCCTTCATTTTAGGGAAGTGCTTCGGAAGAATTTCTTTGAAGTCCGCATCAGAAAGAGTGCCATTTTTTGT
>DTSE01000192.1:0-791 GCA_012965515.1 Candidatus Melainabacteria bacterium
GCTGAATGGAAGATCAAGCGGCGGCTGGTCATCAAGTTCGCCGCTAAGTCCGCTCCTAATGGCGCCGTCGTAGCGCTTGAGGTAAAAGCCAAATCCCCAATCAATTCATTCTCGTGCAAGAGATATGCAAAAGCGATTATCTCTGATCTGAAAAAGGATCTTCAGGAGCTAGTCGCATAAGACTTATTGCCGGCTGATGCGCAGGGGTGTCGCATCGGCCTTTACTAGACGCCTTATTGCCAACTGTCCTTTCTCGTTCGCTCCGAATAGTGCCGCCTGAAGAGCTAAGTGCCGCGGACAATGGGTGCTATGCTTTTACACGCTGAATGCAGCTACGTTATGGGCGATTTCTTGACCATGAGCAGAGAGCATGTTCGATAAGCGTTGGGAGGGGTTGTGAGTTTATTCAATTTGCCGTTACTTGTCGACAAATCGGCGATTCAATCGTTGACTTATACGAGCATCGAAACACTTACGCGCCATTATTTCCTGGTTTTGCCACCAATCTTACTCGTGGAGATAATGGGTGACTTGCATTCGAATAAGGGCAAGATTACCACTCCAGACAGTGAGCTCAACACACGCCTGGTACAAGGTCTAGCCAAGAAATTGATCACTCACTCCGCAGTAAAAAACGTGGACTACCGATACCTTTGCGCGGCAGAACTTGATGGCGAAACGGTCAGCTCCCACTTCCGTCCTTGCGTGGCTCCCACGAACCTCAGTACCACGCCAGATGGTGGAATAGGGGCATTTATCGATGCCGAACGCGAAATGAAAATGATTCACAT
>DTSE01000192.1:827-3669 GCA_012965515.1 Candidatus Melainabacteria bacterium
GCTGATGAAGTGCAGTACGCAAAGGCCTTCAGAGAGACTAGCAAGGAAGTCGATCTAAATAGCTATAAGGAGAGACTGAAGGACTTCAAGCCAACCTTCAGCAGCAATTCACTGACGGACCTGCGTCAGCAGATAAGCAACAATACGCTAACCGCCAGGGGGCAATGGTCATTCATTGGTTGGTACTGCGATGCACTTGGTTTAAGTCCCGCGCTCAAGAGGGAGATCAAGAGAAGATTTCTCGCCAGTTCGGCAACATTCCAGGAATTCGCTCCGTACACGTACCATTGCTATCTGGTTCAAACGGTGTTCCTGTGGGGACTGGCGAATAACCTGATCACAACATCAAAGAAGGGCAAAGCTCATATAGACATTCAGTATCTTTTCTACCTCCCACATGTGCGAGTGTTTTCTTCAAAAGACAATTTGCACCGGGAGCTATGGGAAGCCTTTGGCGATCAAGAGCAGCAAGTCTTCATTTGGGCCGACGACCTTAGCGTGGACCTCAACGTCCTGACTTCGTTCTGGCAGAACCTATCTCTTGAGGAGAAAACTGCCTTCTGCAATTTCGCGCCATATCCTCCTGCAATAGACAACTCGCCCACGTTTCAGGCGTTCGAAAAAATGCAAAAGAACGGGACGATGATCCCATTCGATAAATTTGAAGGAAACCGCGTGCGGACAAGAACGGAAACTGAAGAGAGAGCAATAATAGATCGAGTGCTGAAGACCTACAGCCAGTTGAAGGGCGAATGATATGACTCCACCACTGCTAACTGAAGCCGGTCAGCGCGTCTCTCCTAGTCTCCCCCATCAGCGTGGCTAAGCATAACTCCGCTCCAGTTTGCAGTCCATTCGGGCAGGCCTGACGACCCGTCTTGACTCGCCCCGCTTCTATGGCTGCGAGCGAAGGCGGGCGATAGACGGCAGAAGCAAAACATGTGCGCCTTCGCCCGCTCAATTTTAGCGGAGCGGTCAAGACAAACACGGCGAACGCAAAGGAGCACGCTCCTACATTTGCCAGGATTGCGCTCAGGACGGAGCAAATCCGGCAGCGGTGCTCAGCCGTGGCGATTGCAAGCACCGACCAGCCAGTGACCCACGCCGACTGATACCGTCACCCATCGATCCGGTTTGTCATCGACAGACCGTTCACCCTTCTCAGTCACCGTTTTCGTGCCAGTCTATATCCACCACCGTGCGCTCATTGTGTCAAGCGTCGTCAAAGCCCAAGCCTGGCAGCGACAGCGATTCACAATACTCTTCGTGCCTATCTGGGATTCGTTCACGGCGACTTGTGAAGCCTTGTTCCCTACCGTCCGATGGCGGAATGAAACTACGCCGACGCGCCCGACTGGCGGTTTGTTTATTCAGTTATGGCTACCTCCGTGCATGTCTTAACGTGCCGAGATTGACACAACTTTTCGGTGCTGCAATGGCAAACCCCTTCGGGGCGCGCATGCGCGTCCATGCAGCCTGCGAAAAGCGCTGGCGCGGCTCACGCTCGTGTCCTTCTCCTGGGCACAGACACGCACTAAGGAGGTGCCAAATGAATAACTCAATCACGATCGTCGGACATGTCGGCCAAAATCCTCACACCGTCTCTTTCGGAGATACAGGCAACAAGGTAGTTAAATTCTCGGTCGCAGTGAAGGAGTTTTCCTCCAATACGGACGAAGACAAAACCTTGTGGATCGATGTGGATGCCTGGAACGGCTTGGGAGAGCGAGCGCTCAAAACAATCACCAAAGGCCGCGAAGTGGTGGTAAATGGCAGACTGGCAATCGCGACTTATCCCAAGGAAGTGAACGGTGTCAAAGTCCAGATGACAAAGCCTGTGATAAAGCTCACCAGCTTCCATCTCTGTGGCAAGAAGCCCGCCTCTCTCGATCAATCGCCGGCGGAGGAAGCACCGAAGAAGAAATAGTCCAAAGCGCAAGCTAAGCAAATGGCAGGGGCGAGAGCCCCTGCTGATTGCCTTTTTGGTCTTCGAATTTTCCTATGCGACAATGCGAGTCAAGGTACCAGTCGCCGCCCGCCCCGTGCTTGTTCTTGTTGCCTGCCGAACCGTCGTTGCGATACCAGTCTCTCCTGTTCGGCTGACTTAGCTGCAGTCGGTCTTGGCTGCTTTCGCATTTTGCAATTTTGCGGGATTGGCGCCACCGCGCATCAAGCGCGTGTATTGCCGCTTGCGTGATCCACTCGAAATTATCCGCTTGACCCGCGGAGCCATCCCCGCCCCCCAGATCTCCGGCGAAAAGCCGCAGCTCACCGGGAGGAATTGGGCAATGGATACAGATTACGGACTAGAACTTACGAATAATAGCAAGGCATCCTGGGCGTTCAGCCTGCCGCGAAGCGAAACTTGCATTATGGCGACGAGTGTTTGCAAGAGACTGTGCTATGGCAACGGCATCCGCTATCAGGGCACGGCACAGAAAACTAAACGGTATCGCAACCTGCGCACCATCAAACTGCTACTGAAAATGGGTGGACCTGACTTGCTGGCAGAGAACCTGGTAAGTTTGATTGATAAAGCCAAACCAGCGGACTGGCTCGCCGCAATGGTCACAGGGCAGGAAACCAAGACGCCGTGGAGCGTAAGGCTGCACGACGTTGGAGATTTTGATAGCTGCTTGGAATATGTGGAAGCTTGGCGGCTCGCCATGCAGCGCCGCTCTCAATGCTCGTTCTGGTTCTATACCAGAAGCTTTCAGGATGACACGCTTTTTGATTCCCTAACGACAGTGGCGTCATTGCCGAATTGCCAGGGATGGCTGAGCGTTGACTCGGAGAACTATGCTGCCGGTTTGCTTGCGTATGCGAAGCACCCCGGCATCTG
>DTSE01000193.1:0-544 GCA_012965515.1 Candidatus Melainabacteria bacterium
TTGCCGCGCAGCCTTTCGAGCCTCGGCCGCAGCGTCGTCTTCGGTGCCAGGCTTAATGTATTTGCCTGATTCGGCGTCGTAGATAAGCCCCGGAGTCTTGTCCTTTGGCGGCACGTACTGGTTCTGAACGGTATCAAACACAAAGTCTCCGTCTTCCACTCCCTCGTTGTACACGTCCCACACAGCTGGGACTTCCTCTGGAGGTGCAGCACTCAAAATTGCGACAGCCTTGTCGTAATCCTGGCGGGAAAAATAGAGGTTTCCCAGGTAAATGTGGATGCTACTGAGAAGATGCCTGGTTGTGTTCAATTTGGTTGACTCGGTACTAGTGCCTTCTGCGGCGGAAAAAATCAACAGGTTTTCACTGATTTGTTGTGCACGTTCATACCATTGCAAAGCGGTGTCTAGGTCGCCAAACTCTTCTTGATTAAGCACACCGGCATTCATGGCGACGATGGCTGCAAATAAATCAACGCGATTTTGAAGTGTTAGGATTTTTGTGTAAGAGTCCCCATCTCGCTGAATCGTAAGCTCCAGTCTGTCG
>DTSE01000193.1:554-3663 GCA_012965515.1 Candidatus Melainabacteria bacterium
AAGAAGAAGCGACCTGGGTTAATCTCTCTGATAATGAAGCAACCGTGTTCTTTAGGTTTGTTTTATCATTTACGGGAGCCCCATTGATTTCTTTTATCAGGTCTCCCGGTGCAAGGCCGATAGCGTGGGCCGCTGACGCTGGAAGTACGCTTGTAATAAGTAGCGTGGTTTTGGGCTTTGCCGGATCATTCTCTGCTATGGTGATGCCGATCTTGCGTCCCCTACGGCCCTGATTTTGTTCCCAGTAGTTCCAGGCCTGCTGGTAGGTCGTTTGTGCTTCTTTCTTTAACCCAGCCTGTCGTTGAAAAGGGCCGATGTTTCTAATGATACTTTTCCACGTTTCAAGGGCGTCCGTATTAGCTGGTTGTTCGTTGATTACCACACGAAGGATCTTTCGGGCTCGGCGTAGTAGTTCTAACGCCTTTTCCGGGTTTTTTAGTTCCCAGTGGACAACTGCCAGGCCGTCGAGACATTCTGCCAGATTGGTTTGTAGCTCGATTGTACTACCGTTTTTTGCGATTAGCGATTCTAGGGTGACCAGTGCATTCTGATAGTGGATCAGCGCTTGTTGGCGGTTTCCGATCAGTGACGTAATGTCTCCGACCTTTTGTTCCGTTTGAGATGTTTCGAGTAGCAAAGAAGTGTCGTCTGAATGCTGTTTAAGAAAGTCATTGTAGTAGTTCAGAGCGTCTGTTAGCAGTTTCTCTTGCAGAGGCTGCAAGCCATGTGTGGCAAAAAGGTGTTCTTCGCTCACGTTCACAAAGAACCGGTCTACCGTGGCACGAGCCTTTTGGAAATTCTTTTCCGCACGTACGAATTGTTCATGTGCAAGTTGCCGTTGTCGAAGAGCATCGGCGCGAGAATATAAAGCAAATGTGGCTAGTCCGATCGTTAATGTCAGCAATAGCGTTGCGGCAACTGAAAAGCTGATCAAACGACGGATCTGCCGTTGTAAATCGCGTCGTTTTAATTCGTCATAGCCGACCCCCAGTACACCAGAAATCAGTTTTAGAGCTGCATCAGACTTGCCGTCCTTGCCAGGCCGAGCATCCGCAGCGATGGGCTCAGCCCGTTCTGGGCTGAGAGTACCATCGGTTGCCATTCGATAGCGCAAGGCGGTTGGAAAACACTCATTGTATTTCTCGTCTGGTTTATCCGAAGCATTAGGCTCGCCGTCGACGATTAAACAGAAAACGTTGTTGGAATTTCCCAGGCGCTTAAAGTGCAGGATTTCTTCATTGACCCATCGTGAGTTCGCGGAGCGAGGAGAACAAATGACGATTAATGTTTGTGATGCCTCTAAGGCGTCTTGAATAGAGCTTCCTAGATCTGAGGATGTTGGAAGTTCTTCGCGATCCCGAAAGACAGGGAAGAGTCTGCGCGGAAGTTTGTTGTCGCGATCGTGCCTTGCGAGGTGACTCGGTACACGATAGGTCTCTAGTTTCCGATGCAACCAGTTTCCCCACTTAGAGTCCTGGTGGCTATAGCTGATAAACGCCCAGTATTTCATCTCGCGTTGATTGAGATTAGACATACAGAACGGCCTCCAGTTAATTATCTGTTACTCACATGAAACGACCTGCAAGCCAACACTTTTCAGTAGCGAAGGGATCTGCATTAGCGGTTTGCGATCGCTCCAATCGTCATCTTGCCTCCCTTGAGCGGAATCTAGGTGGCGTCGTTCCTCTATCAAGATCGCCAGTCGCTGTAGCATCGCGTCATCCAGTTCGGTGGGAGTTGTTCTGGCGACACGGAAACTCGCTTCCCAACCGTAATCCGGGGGGGCCGGGCGAGGCAGAGTTCGTAGTTGATGAGGTCGTTAGGGTCGAGCATTAGTCTTCGTCTGCGAATGAGGGATGATTGCGGACGACGGCAGCGTCCGACAGAGTTGTCAGGCCTTCGAGGTGGAGGTAGTTAGGTTTGTGCTTACTGAGGCTCTCGCCGTCAACGAACCTCACGAATTTAGCTATTTAGTACTTGTCAACTGCTCCAGACAAGCTTCCAAAAACCATGCAGCCAACTCCTTCTTTAATTTATCATGCTGACGATCGATCTCCCTTTCCTTATGCTTAACCCCTTTTTTAATCTCGCGTACTTTTATTTTTTTCTTGGGGTCAGCCTCTTCCAGAAAAAATTCGACACCTAACTCAGAATCCGGATCCGAAAGGTAAACATCACCGGACCGTTGGTTATACTCGTCGTAATCAATATCGCCTTTCAGTACTGCGAGCTTGTCGGAGCATCGCAAAATGAGCGTATCAAGATACTTATCTCCCTTTACAAACAAGCCAGACCCAACTTCACGTTTCTCCATGAAGATAAAACAGGGACTAGATTTGCCGTAACCATACACCGCCCAACTTCTTCCATTTCTGCCGCGGTCGGCGAAAACATCGTAATTATTTGGCGCCGCATGAATTAGCTTCGTGTGTATCTTGCTCTCGGCAGGGGTCCATCCAAGCAAATCCAGATTTGGGCCGTACCAAAACACATATTCGCCTTCAGATTCTGGGAAGCCTAATTCAACCCTTAACGCATCAAGAAGTTGGCTAGGTATCGGTTTTTTGTGTTTATAATCGAGTTCAATCCACTTGCTTTCGGGCTTTTGGAATTGTCGCGGGACCGACTGGGGGCTCTTCTTCACCGCTTTCTTCTTCGCAACTTTCTTCTTCGCAACTTTCTTCTTCGCAACTTTCTTCTTCGTCTGCTTTGCGGCCTTCTTTTTTGCAGAAGTCTTCTTCTTTGCAGCTTTCTTCTTCGCCATGAGAATCATCTCCACGAAATGTCGAATGAGCGGTCAATCGCGATGCTTTCAGCGTCAGCCTGATGATCGTATGTGGCGTGAAGACGATCATTACAACATATCAGATTCACGCTTTTTCACTAGACCTCCTCCATCGACGGATTTGCGCGGTTACTGCGATGGCAGCCTGTCGGACGCGGCGGTCGTCCGCCCCGGAAGTCGTCACCGGTTCGACGGAGATCAACTGCCATATCAGTTATTTACTATATGTTCTTTCGGCGAGCTGTTTGGTCTAATATGCTTGTATGGATTTCTGAGCCTCTGTCAGGTTGTTGATTTGCCACACGGTGTTCATTAAACTTCCGG
>DTSE01000194.1 GCA_012965515.1 Candidatus Melainabacteria bacterium
AGGCGACAAGAAATATCTCCTTCCAAGCAACCTGCCGAAAGTCCGCCGCGGAATGAACCATCGTCGCAAACAATTGAGCGAGAACCTGGGCTTCTGTATGATGGACCGGAAGTCTCAATTACAGTTGCAAGCGCGCTTCTTTTTTCCTGACGCAAGCATTGCTCATAAAAAGATAGTATTTCCTGTATCTCGCTCATGACTCAGCTGTTTCCTGCTTCCGAGTGTACGCCCATATCATAACTCGATTCCGATAATTTTGGTGTGTTGTCAATTCTCTTTCGCCAGTCAATATCACCAGCTATTAGGTCTGTCAATTAGACATCTGCGAGCAAGTCTTCAATTCGAATTGGCAACTCGCGAATACGAATTCCGGTCGCGTGATGAACAGCATTCGCGGTTGCTGCTGCAAAACCGGCGAGTCCAATCTCGCCAATACCTCTGGCGCCATATTCGTTCAAATCTTTGTTTTCATACTCCAGGAAATGCACTTCCAAATTCGGAACATCAGCATTCACAGCCAATATGTAATCGGCCAGGTTGCTGTTGAGAGGTGCACCTTTGGTTGGCTCGTAGTTTGTGTGTTCAAACAACGCCATCCCAATTCCCATCACCACAGCGCCTTCGATTTGATTGCGTCCAGCTTTGGGATTGATGATCTTTCCGGCATCAATGACGGTGACAACACGACTGACTCGCAATCGTGCAATTTCCTCTTGCCACGTTACTTCTACAAAGTGAGCACCGTATGAATGCTTTGAAGATTCAGGCTTTCCACCAAAGGTACTAGGCGACGAGCCTTTGCCCAAGATGAACTTGAAATTGCCAGAATCAAGCACTTGCTGGAAAGAAAGCCCTGCTGAGGCGGGTTCGTCCTTCTTGTGTACACGCCCTTCGGTGTATTTCATATCCTTCTGATCTACACCAAAATATTTCGCACCCGGCGTTTTAATCGCCGCATTGAGCAAAGTACCAATTGCCTTTTCGGCAGCCTTCGATACCGCCGGAATCAGGGATGCTGTCGCCATCGAACCACCGGACAAAGGACCTGGTGGCAAGGATGAATCACCAAGCACCACTTCGCATTTGTCAATGCTCAATCCGACTTTGTCAGCAAGAATCTGAGCGAGAACAGTGTAGGTTCCAGTACCAATATCTTGTGTTCCTGTTGCTACCTTGGCTGTTCCATCATTCCTCAACTCGACAGTAGCTTCTGCGGGAAACCTTTCCGCAATCCACGCCGCACCGGCCATTCCCCAGCCGAGCGTCAAACCATCACGCTTCATCGAACCTATTTTAGGATCTCTCTTCGACCAACCAAATTTATCCGCACCTGTCTTGTAGCATTCGATCAGGTGGCGCGACGCAAAGGGAATATTCAAGTCCTCATCTTTTTGTGGTTCGTTAAGGAGCCGCAACTGCAACGGGTCCATCTTCAACTTGATTGCCAATTCGTCGAGTGCAGATTCAGTTGCGAACAATCCCGGTACAGCACCAGGTCCACGCATCGAAGTCGGAGTTCCGATGTGTCTTCTGGAAAGTGCCGTAGTTATACGTAAGTTCGGGCAACTGTACAAATATTTAGTGCACTCGCCACAATTCTCTTTGTAATCGTCGAGCAGTGACGTGTGATTCAAGTAATCATGCTGCAGCGAAGTCAGCTTCCCGTTGCTATCAGCACTGATTCTGACACGCTGTTGAGTGCGCGGACGATGTCCTGCGGCATGGAAGGCCATTTTTCGGGAGATGACAATTTTTATCGGTTTGCGAAGTTTTCTAGCCAAAGCAGCGGCAACTGCACTTTGCGGCCAGGGTGTGATCTTGCTGCCAAATCCAGAGCCAAGGAATTTCGAAATAACCTTCACTTGCTCAGGTTCCACACCAAGAACTTGGCAGAGAACATTGCGGTGATTCACGACGCCCTGGGTGGTTTCATAAAGAGTGAAAGCAGTGCCATCAAAGACCGCCACACTCGAATGCAGCTCAATCACATTATGAGTTTCTGCCGGTGTGACATAGGTGGCGTCCAATTTGATTGTTGCGGCGTCAAATGCTTTCTGCGCATCCCCACGTTCACTCTCAACCTTAACCTTAGTATCAGCGGTCAGCTGCTTCTCAACGTTCGGCTTCTTTTCACTGTAAGCGACCTTGACCGCTTGCGCTGCAGCCGTCGCTTGCTCGAAAGTCTCAGCTACGGCCACAGCGACGTACTGTCCATAGTACCGAATCACATCATCTTCAAAGGGAGGACGGTCCTCATCAGAAAAGGCATTGAAATCGGAATTGGGCGCCACCCTGAAAAGTTTTCCAATATTTGCGCGGTGAAAAATACCCTTCACGCCAGGCATTTTTTCGGCATCTGTCGTATCCAGTTTTGTAATGGTGCCATTTGCGATAGTGGCACCTACTGGCACCGCATAAAGCATGCCTGGGAAATTATGGTCGGACGTATAAGTTGCATTTCCTGTAACTTTAAGGGGTCCGTCGATACGCTTCATTTCGCGCCCGACGGGAGAATTGCTTTTGTCTTGAGTAGCGGGCATGTGTATATCTCTTATTCGTTAAATTTGACTGTTGAGTTGACTGAATTATCTGTCGGCGAATTGTCTTTGCTTGCTCTGTGACTAACTGGTAGTCGCCAACTTCAATGCATGCGACAAGCACCGTTTCGACAGTTCAATTTTAAATTTGTTCTGACTCTGAGGTTTGGCATTCCGCAGCGCTTCTTCTGCGGCCTTCCGGAAATTCTCAGGAGTTGCGGCACTACCTGTAATTGACTTTTCCGCTTCAATTGCACGCCACGGTTTGGTACCAACGCCACCAAGCGCAATTCGAGCGCGTGACACCTTGCCAGCATCAACTTGAACTATCACCGCGGCTGATGCCAGAGCAAATTCATATGAAGCGCGATCTCTGAGCTTCAAATAAACAGATTTGCTTCCAGCAGGCATCGCCTTCACCAGAACATGAGTGATCAAATCACCGGGTTTGAGAACGTTTTCAATGTGTGGTGTGGAACCAGGAAGCGTATAGAAGTCGTCAATTGCTACCGCTCTTTCGCCACCGGGACCATTTATCACAATAGTTGCTTCAAGTGCCGTCAAAGCAACATTCATATCGGACGGATTGGTGGCAATGCAACTGTCACTGGTGCCCAAAATTGCTAGCGTTCTATTCTCGCCTTCAATCGCAGGGCAACCACTGCCAGGTTCACGCTTGTTGCATGCATAAGCGGTGTCCCTGAAATAGACGCATCTCGTTCGCTGAAGAAGATTTCCGCCTGTCGTAGCCATATTACGCAGCTGTGCGGAAGCGCCGGATAAGAGGGCTTCCGACAAAACTGGGAAGTGCGATTTAACATACGGATGGTTGGCGAGATCAGAATTTCTCACCAACGCACCTATTTTCAAGCCGCCATCACTGGTGGTTTCAATCTTGTCCAAAGGCAAACGATTGATATCAACCAGGCTATCAGGCGTTTCAACACTCAATTTCATCAAGTCGAGCAGAGTGGTGCCCCCTGCTACAAAACGAATCTTGGCGCCTTGTTGGGCAGTGTCCGAGTTAGAAGTTTTCTTGATGGCATCGGAGACATCTGAGGTTTTCTCATATGCAAACAGTTTCATTTCGTGTCTCCCCTACGCCTTTGCGCGAACTTGTTGAATAGCCGCAATAATGTTTGGATATGCTCCGCAACGGCAGATGTTGCCGCTCATCGCCTCGCGAATATCATCAACGCCATGTCCGCAGGGTTCATTGAGCAAGGCTGTTGCTGACATGATCTGACCTGATGTGCAATATCCGCACTGATAGGCATCGCAATCCACAAATGCCTGTTGCATTGGATGCATGCTGTCCGGTTGCCCCAAACCTTCGATTGTCGTAATTTCTTCACCGTCATGCATGACAGCTAGTGTCAAGCACGAATTCACACGTCGTCCGTTTACGTGAACCGTGCAAGCTCCGCATTGTCCGTGATCGCATCCCTTTTTTGTGCCTGTAATATTCAAATTCTCGCGCAGACAGTCTAAAAGGGATGTGCGGGGATCAAGCTTGAGCGCATGCTTTTTCCTATTGATTATGAGAGTGACCGGAACCGCTCCAGCGATTGGCGTCAACGAATCAACCGCTTTCTCTTCAGCTTTCATCTCTTCCCCTCTTGCTCCAGGTAACGCGGCCGCAGCTATCCCTGCAGCACCAAGATGCCTTAAAAACGATCTTCGCGTCACGCCTCCCGATTTCTCTGGACGCCCCTGCATGTCTCCCGAATCTTCGCGATCCTTTTGTGTCATGCGTTCTCCTTTTGTAGATACCTTATAGATGTCGTTTTCACGTGCTCGAAAAGATACCGCACTTCTCTTTTCAAGATGCTCGAAATTAAGGTCCAGAGAGATAAAATCCGCTCGGAATCTCGTTTTTAATCTAGTTGTAAGGGTCACGCGGGAACATTAATTTGGAACTTGGGACATTCATTTCAGTCTCTATGTCATCGAGAAAGGTGACAGCTATGAAAAAAGAGAAGAAGTCGACGGAATGGACCGTCACATTAGGCAAGAAATCCAAGACATTCACATCCTTTGAAGAAGCCTTATCATTCGCAGATTCATCCGAGGTGAAAGGCACTAGAGCTGTGGACTTTACTAATCAAAGGATCATTGTCATCCCCACAGTGAACCGCGATAAACGCGATATCGCCTAGAAATTCAGATTTGCAAATAAGAACGGGTGAGACAAGCAAAAGCTTGTCTCTTTTTTTGAAACATAATCGAAGAACCGCTGTCGTGAAGCTAGACGAGAAACACCAATTAGGCGAACATGTCGAAGAATTGGAAAGCAAAACACTCTGAGAATCGTAATGAGGACACGGGAGTAAGACACGTGAGTAAGACTCGCAGGAAGGTACAAGCCAATTTGTCAGTGACACTACATTAAGAGTTGCAAACGCAAATAAGACAATCGACTGGGTGTTTCAAGAAAGATAAACAGGATTAATCCACTGATTTTCTCACGAGGCAGCGCATTGTCGCGCGCCTGTGGAGCAGTCAACCGCGAAGGCTGATTTTATACCGAAATCGAGTTATATGCCAAACGAATCGGGCTCTATAAAATGCCCATAGACGATAGGCATACGTGGGAAAAACCGTTTCCTTCCGAACAGAACAAATAGGTACTGAATATGGTGCAACCTCACTCGGCATCCGAAATAACGAAGTTGAAACTTCAAACTTCTCGATCGATAGAAATTGGAGACTTAAGCGCTGCATATTGCACGTCCAAACTGATCTTGAACATGCTCGAAAATAATCACGCCGATTCAAGTGAGATGGCTAATGTTTTGTACGAACTTGGCCTGATATGTATTGCCCTCGACAAACATTCAGAGGGTACTCGTCATTTAGAAAGATCGATAGAGTACTGTTTAGATACAAAAGAAAGCGATAGTTGGCTCGTCAGAGAAGCGAGACGAGCGCTCAATGATATGGAGCCGACCGGCAGTTTCAAATTACAAACTGCGCCAAAAGCTAAAAGCCATATTGCCTAGCCCACGCCCAACTTAGTTGTTTTCCACACATAAGTTACATACTTACAGCAGATGCAGTAGGGATATTTCTTTCTGATAGCTAGTCTCCACAATATTGCAGTTATGGGCTTACTGCAACTTTTGTGAGGGCAATGCTGTGGACAGAAAACTTTATGGGACAACGATAGTCATTACTGGCGCGTCCAGTGGCTTTGGAAAAGGATGTGCATTGGAATTTGCGAAGTTGGGAGCATCATTGGTGCTTGCAGCTCGCAACCAGGAAGCGCTAAACGAGCTTGTCGTGGAGTGCGCAAGGCTAGGTGGAAGCGCTGTTGCAGCTCCTACGGATGTTGCCGACCCTAACGAAGTCGCCACACTTTTCCAGCAAGCACTCGACTGCTTCGGAAAAATCGACGTCTGGATCAACAACGCAGGCGCCGCCGCCATTGGTGTGTTCTCCGAAGTGCCGCTCGGCGACCATCTGAAGGTTATAGACGTGGATATGGCCGGTACCATGTGCGGAAGCTATTTTGCGATGCAGCATTTCATGCAGAAAGGACAAGGTATTCTGATCAATGTCGCGTCAATGATCGGTAAAATTCCAGCTCCATACTATGCCTCCTATTCAGCAGCAAAACACGCTGTTGTCGGGCTCAGTGCTGCACTAAGACAAGAGCTGCAAGAACTAAACAAAGATAGAATTCACGTATGTACCGTGCTTCCAATGGCAATGGATACGCCTTTCTTCGACCATGCGGCTAACTATACGGGCAGAAAGTCGGTTCCGATTCCGCCTCTTAATGACGCTCAAGACGTTATCGATGCAATTGTAGATCTCGTCTTCAAGCCAAAGGCAGAGGTTGCTGTCGGCAAAGCTGCCGGTATATTCAGCGTTTCCGATGCACTCTTGCCTGGAGCCACCGAAGCTATGATGGCGAAAAACACTCAAAAGGCTCAAATAGAGGAGGCGCCGCCGGCTCCCTTTACAAAAGGCAATCTCGAGAAGCCGACCAACAAAGGCACCGGCGTCCATTCCGATTACAAAAAGGAAGCCTCATAGGATGCAAATCAGATCTAGCGCGGCAAACGTTAAATAACGGTGCGAATGGGAACCTTAATGGGTTTAGCCTGTCCAACCTCGTGCCAAACATAGGAGTTGAACATGAAAAGACGCTACACGGTGCTGGGAGTCGTTACCGCTCTGCTGCCCAATCTTTACGCATACGCAGGCGAATCACAAGCATCGAGTATGGCAGGCGGTTCGAGTTCATCTGGCGCAACTACTCAGGAGACATCCCAGGCCGCCAATCAGCCGACAAACTCGGCGACATCGGGTCAAAGCAGTGGAAGCTCTTCTTCCAATAGCGCCCAGGCTACCACTCAAAACGCAAATCAGGGCGCATCCACACCATACGTCAAGCCGGTTGGTTCTTCCACCGCTCCCGTTCAGGGTGCGCAAACCTACAGCATGCCGTCCACCGCAAAACCGGTGGTGAAAAACTTCGGAACACCCAAGAAGTTCAGCAGCAAGCCGGTTAAGAAAACTGCCGTTACTCGCACCTACCGATAGGTTTCCTACGTCAGTTCGTTTGTGTGAACGGGCTGAGGCTCCTCGAACCATAAAGAAGACGACTACCTTCATAGTCGTCTTTTTTTTGTGCATCTGTAGTGTATTTTCGCATCGCCGCCGAAGGCGTTGAGAAAATGAAATCTCCGGACTCCAGATAGGAACTGCATTTGCTACCGACTGTCTCAATAGCAGTAAAAATTGATGCTCGGCGCAGAGAGATCCATTCTCGATTCGGATGAGTTCGACTTGAGAAAATGTGCCTAACCTTTTCTCAACCAGGAGGGCAACAGCATGGGTAAACCAAACATTCACGTTGTACGCAAAGAAGACCATAAATGGGCTGTAAAACGCGAAAACGTCAATGGCTAGGCCGCTACTTTCGATACACAAGCAGACGCCGATCTGCGCGGTCGAGAAATCGCCAGACAGGATGGTGTCGAATACTACCTGCATGCCGAGGACGGCAGTATAAGGCTAAGAGACAGCTACGGAGAAGATCCGCATAGTGTGAGGGGTTAAGGAGCAAAACACATGCCTTCATCGCAGATTGAGCTGCCTCAGTCGAGTACGGCGCTGCTTTTGATTGACGTCATCAACCAACTCGAATTCGAGGATAATGAGGAACTTCTGACTGGCTTGCCGCAACTGGCGCAGAACTTATCACGGCTAAAGCGAGCCGCCCGCCAGGCAGATACACCTGTAATTTACCTAAACGACAACTTCAACAACTGGCATTCGAACTTTAACGAACAGCTGGAGGCGTGCACAAAGAAGGGGTCCAAGGGCAGGGAGCTTGCCATTGCGCTAAAACCGACAAAACAAGACTTCTTCGTGCTGAAACCAATGCACTCAGGATTCTTCGGTACCCCTCTAGAGATTCTGCTGGACAAACTTGGAGCGAAGACACTCATACTCACGGGTATTGCCGCAGACATCTGCGTCATGTATACGGCAAACGACGCATACATGCGAAATTACAAGCTGACCATTGCAAGAGATGGTGTCATATCAAACCATCAGCACATGACTGACGAAGCACTAGAGAAGATGCATTGGCTGCTGAAGGCACGCATTTTGACAGTCGATGAGCTTGTATCGAAGTTCGCGAAACGAGATTGAACCACCGAGATCGCTCTCATCAAGAAACTTCACTTTTGGCGCTATTCTGCGGGTTTTCGCGGAACTAATTCAGTGTTTTTTTCTCTTACCGGCCAATAGATATTTACTCAACGACTATCGCATAGGGAGAGGACTCATGAGAAAGCATTTTGTAATGGCTGCAGTTATCGCCACAATTCCAATCGCAGCGGCATACGCAGATCCCACAGGAGCAGGCTCGGGATTACCGGGTGGCTGGTCCGCAGGCAATGCAGGAATGGCCAAGCCCATGCGCCCACCATTGAAAGCCACTAAGCAAGACGTCAACCATACCAACGTGACGACATCGAACGCCACGACTTCTGCAAGCACAAGCAGTGCAACAGCACCGTCCAAAGCAATTCACGTAAAAACCAAGGACGGTATGAAGATTCAAACGAACCTAAAATAGGACTGGCTAAGCACCTTTGTGTGATACCTCATTTGGTGTTAACTTGCCGGTTCGCACTCTGCGAAGGAGATCATCAAGATCATCCTTCGCATTTTGTGTTTCAGGTAACTTACTGCGCTCGAATTCTTCCTCCAGCCAAGCTCTTAATCTTTGATACTCAGATTCGTGAAAGCCGAGATCAGCTTCTTTGATCTGCTGTTTTTCAACTCCGCAAAGCTTTTGTTCAATCAGTTCAGGAATATAAGATAACTTGAACTTCTCGTTCAAACTTACAAGATTCGCTTCTATCAATCCAGTCTGCATGAGGTTGATACCTGTGAGCAGCACACGATATACATACAAAAGAGGCTTTACCCTCGGCTTTTCTTCCTTTGAGAAAAGTCTCCACTGAGTAAGTGCAAATCCTAAATAGTGATGGCTGTGATTCCTCGTAATACATTTCTTCGCGATTTCTTTCAGCTCATCGTGCTCTTTTGTACTTGCGATAATCAGAGGAGAATAGAGCTGCTCTAGAACATAGCCATTTTTCTGCATCATCATCAGAAAGAACTTTTTGGCATCGTGAGTAACCAGATCTAGCTCGATACCATCATCGATACTTGATGATTCAATCGTCTCCACGGGCGCATCAAGTCCAATCAGCTCTTCCACTGGTAAAACGTGACAACCACGCAGATCATAATCAGAATCGGGTGACGGAAATCCGTAGAGGTGGGCACCACTTATCGTGGCGAAAATAAGCGGATGCTTATGGTTTTGAGTCGCTCTATACAAGACATGTGGATAGTTCATTGTCTGACCATCTCTTTGCGAGCCTTGATGAGAAACAGGTTGGCACGTTCGTAATCAGGTCTCTCCGGCAATTTAGTAGTTTCAAAAGCGGCATCAAACTCTTTGTGGAGTTCTAACCTCCAGTTGTTTACCTCTTCCCATGAGACCTCACCCAATCTAATAGGCATCAACCTGTCTCTATACTCGCCAACATTTACTGGAACAGCACCTTCCTTGAGAATAGTTATTCCAGAAACAAGCAGCCGAACTAAGTGCATTACATGCTTCCACTTCAGTTCGCCGCGCGTGCGCAGATCTTGCTCTAGCTTCCTGAATTGAGAGAGAACGTAACCATTGTATGTTTGATAAACGAGTTTCGACAAGTAAGAGCTACGCGAATCCAGCAACTCTTGCGCCAATGGTGTGCACTTTTCCACAATCGGTGAATAGAGGCATTCAAGAACGTTAGGATTTGCTTTCAAAGTCAGTATCATAAACTTCTGCAGCTCCCAGTAACACTCCTGGTTTGAACTATCTTCAATCTGTTCGGGTATTCCGTACAAAGACCAATGAAGTTCTGCTGGCGGCAGATAAATTCCTCTTCTGTCCATATCCGACTCTTCAACGTCCAAGCCATAAGCACGCGAGCCTATGACACATTGATAAATCACATAGTCAAACAACTCACGATCAGACAGTGGCTCAGGACGATCGAAATCCACGTTTTGTAAGTGCTTTCTGATCACCAACTCTTGCCTATGCAGACTAGCCTGTCCGCCGTCCGGAAAACGAATCAGGTAGGCATGTTCATTATCGACCGGCGATTTAACAATCGTACCCACAGTGCCCTTTCGTCTGAGCGGCTGACCAGCCTTACTCCTAATCTCCACCAACGTAACCACCTGTGTTCCAGCCGGAATAATCAGGTGGGGATTAACTATCTTGATGGGATTGTTTTCGGTCATTCTGGCAATTCCCTGAGCGTAAAAGACTTTTGTATCATCTTTTGCCTTAAAGCAGGAACTTGGAGCGCTTAAAACAGGCGAGGCTTCGCAGTTAATGTTGCCCCTAGCCCTACCGGAAAATCGGGAAACGTTGTAATGTGGAAGTGTCGGCGCTCTGCCGGGCGTCACACTTACTAAACTGCCGAGGAATGCCTTATGGAGCATTTAGGATTTGCCTTGGGCATCGTTCTGATGATCGCAGGCGCAGGTTATCTCTTCAAAGCATTTGTTGCCATCGCCCAAGGAAGAATTTGGTACTGGACTGGCTTTCTTCCCCTAACAATCATCTCGCCGTGGCTCATCTTCTGCCCACCCAATGAGCGGAAGGAGAAAGCAATTGCTAAAGTCAAAGACGCAATGTGGGCGCCAATCTTCTTTGGACCGGTCTTCACGATCATGGGAATCATCTGCCTTTCCGCTGGCGCTGACCTCGCGAATCTCCCCGGAACGTCAACGACGAACCAGCTGCTCACATCGTGGACCTCGGACAAGACACCTGTAATTATCTTCGACAAGAAACACTACAGAATGCAATTCCCGGCCGCCATGAAGACAGCCAACAAAATCTCCAAAATGTTCTTCAACACTCAAGCCAATATCAAAGAACAAGACAAACTCCTGCCGGCTGGTGGCTAACCTTTGTAGGAATATGACGCGTTGAAACTTTTGACGGCATTTTTGCTCGCGCTTATTTGCTCAAGCAACGTAGGTTCGATGGCGCGGAGTCCGACTTGGCACCATGTTGAAGATAAACGACCAAGGGCGGATCGTGTTTGGGCTAAGTTGCGCAAGAAAGTTTTCGAAATCAATGTAGAACATCGGTTCGGAATCGGTAAAACAGATTTTGTCTTAGACCACGACCAATGGCCTCCAAACCTTCAATTAGTTTTCCGTCGCTTCAGAGCGCTTGAAGGTATCAAAGTCGGGACCAAAACCAATAGTTTCGAAGGCGCAGTTTCTCACTCTATGCACGAACGAGTCATTGAACTAAATGATGGTTTTACCGCAAAACGTAAAGGCGACAGCATTTACATCTTCGCTCCGAAGAACTTTGTACAGCCGGGAGACAAATCCATCCATGTTGAATGGGTTGATTTCTACAGAAATTGAAAACACTATTGCGCTGAGCGCGTTTCCTGCAAAAGCGAGTTTAACTCTGCCTTTACTTCGTCGGCTGATTGATATCTCTGTTCGGGATCCTTGTGCAAGAGTTTGAACACAATCGACTGCATTTGCTCAGGTGTCTTGTTGTTGTCTGAGAGAAATGGCAGGCGCGATGGCGGCTCGTTGACATGCTGCCACATCACATTGTAGGTGCTGTCGTGATCGAAAGGAGGTCTGCCACTAAGAGCGTCGTACATAAGGCAACCGAGCGCGTACAAATCGCTTCGGAAATCAGCGTCTTGTCCAATGCACTGCTCGGGACTCATGTAAGTAGGTGAACCAAACATTTGACCATGAGCGGTAAGACGCGCTGATGAATTAGTTTCCACAACAGACTTAGCAATGCCCAGATCCACGAGTGTAATATGAATGCCACCACTCTTCGCTTTGACAATTACGTTGCTCGGTTTCAAATCTCGATGCACAAAACCTTTATGATGCATTGTGGTCAGTGCATCGCAGATCTGCATGAAGATCGGAATGCAAAAACCAGGATCGAGTTTTTCTCGTTCTTCAATTAACGCTTCCATGGTTTCGCCGTTGACATAATCCATGATCAAATACGGCTGTCCGTTCTCATCTTCACCAAAATCATGCACACCGACGATATGAGTGTGATTTAGAGAACTTGCGATCCGTGCTTCCCGTTCAAATCTCTGCAGGAAAGATCCAGTTGCCACCATATTCAGATGCATCATCTTGATGGCAACCAATTTACCAAGTGTGGTGTGACGCGCGAGATAGACAACACTCATGCCACCACGACCCAATACTTTTTCGATACGATACTTTTCAGAGACGATGTCTCCAATCGACTTCTCTCGCGTCTCGCCCATCGAATAGTCTTTCACTGCATCGTTTGATTCAAGCATTGGACGCAGATTTGCCATCAGTCGCGTCGACTTCTGCATCGAGTCGGGCTCAAGGCAATCAACAGCTGTACGCAATTCCATCTTCACATTTGTGACGTCACATCCGAGTCTCTTGGCGATCTCTTCAAGATTGAGACCGTGCTCAATGTACTCAAAAATCTTCATTTGCTGCGGAGTAATAAGATTTCTCTTCAGTCTCTGCGCAGGAGAACCGCTATCAGACAAAACTCGTTTTGCCAAACCGTGATCTAACCATTTTGCGCCTTGCAAAACAGCGGACATCGCTGACTCCAATTGTCTTTGTGATGCGTCTTTCAAACAATATGCATCTG
>DTSE01000195.1 GCA_012965515.1 Candidatus Melainabacteria bacterium
ATAAAAGAAACCGTTGCTATCGGTGTCGTAGAGCTTCCATTCTGATGTTCGCGTGTCTTTCAACCCGGGAAGCCGGCGCGCAATTATGAGAGACCTTGGCATTGTCGAACGGGACGGAGAAACTTTTATCGACGGGCGGAAAGCAGACCGTTTGAGATTTTTTCTCGTGCCGAATGCGGATGGCACCAAGTGCGAAACATTCTGGTGGAACGCCTATCTCGCCACGCATGCAATTTTGGGACCTTCGCTCCCACTTAATCCTGATGAAGCAGATAGCGGTTTTGTGGAAATCGTGAACACAGAATGGAAGCTCTACGACACCGATAGCAACGGTTTCTTTTATCCCGATTACGTTACGGAATACATTTTGAAAATAATTGGGCCGTCACAGAAGAAGGAAAAAGCATGAGTGAAAACGATAGAAGTATAAGCTTCTACTTCTTCGACATTGATGACAATCTGTTTTTCCTCCCAACGAAGTTGTACTTGTGGAACGCAGAAACACAAAGCGAACGCGAAGTTTCGTCAGGGGATTACACGTACATTCATGACCAGCTCGGAAGGGTCGGCGAGTGGCAAGCATGGTCCGTGCGGGAAGGCTTTACTTATCGTGATTTTCGCGATGCACCAGATGTAGTTCCATCTGAGCAGGCGTTCTGCAAAGTGTTGCTGGAAGCCGTAACAAGTGGAATGCAGTGGAAAGGACCATCTTGGCCGCTCCTAGAACACGCAGCAAGAAATCAACGCCCTGTGGTGTTCATCACCGCGCGCGGTCACGCTCCTGAAACCATTGCTGCAGGGTTCGACGCCCTCGCGGACAAAGGTTATTTACATTCTCGTTTGAACATCTTAGGGATTTATACTGTCTCAAATCCAGATGTTCAGAAAGCGCTCGGAGTGACAGATCCCAACACAACAGTTCCATCAATGAAGAAAATGGCTATCAAAGCTGCTGTTGAAATGGGATTGGAAAAATATGGAAAAACACCGCCGCATCGGTTTGGCATATCAGACGACGATCCCAACAACGTCATGCTCGCCATAAACGCCATGCGCGATTGCAAAGTCAAATATCCAGATAAGCGTTTTTTCGTGATTAACACCAACAAAGATCACTACGTCAAACTAGAAGTCTTCCCAATGGATCACCCCGTCACAGCCGACGCTCAAGGGAAGAAATTGTTGTCGAAGGAAGAAGACGGTTAAAGCGGTTAGAGCAGAGGAGTGCAGACCATGGCACGAGAAGGACCGTACGGTTTTGAGTTGGAAATGTATGTATTTGTTGATTTTAGTGTTGTCTGCTCTGATCTCTCAATCGAAGAAATTTCAGAAACACTGGAGCTGACGCCAACTGAGATTGTTCGCAAAGGAGATGTTCTTTGCGAATACAAATCGAAACCGTTTCGATCAGACACAAACCTGTGGAGATTTTCCAGCGAAGGCAAAGTGAGATCAAATAACCTGTACAACCATACAGAATGGATGGTCAACCAACTCTTCGGAAAAACTCCATCATTCAACCGTCTCAAAAGCAAAGATGCACATCTAGACCTGAGATTACATATTTATTCCAGTGAAGATACTGCTTTCGGTTTTCTTACCATTGAAACGATCAAACTACTCGCTCAGCTTGATATCGAATTTTCCTTTGACGTCAGCTTCGTAGACTTCAATCACAGAATCGAAGATGAAGAAGATGACCTGGTCGTTAGCAGGTAAGGAACTAGCTATTGTTTTTCAACTCAAACTCAATATCTTTGTAGCAATCAAGTCCAAATGGTTTGGATTGGATAGGACACGTCCGCGGATGGTATCACAGCTAGCTTGCGTAGGCGCGTCTTGGAGCAGGTGAATTAACTTTTGACGCCACTCCAACGAATTACGCCCTTTGGCTGTCTTGGCGACACCAAGTTCCGTTAGTCTGACGGCGTTATCAAATTGATCGTGTGCAAATGGAGTTATTAGCTGTGGTTTTCCTGCGCTCATCGCCTGAATACTTGTGCCAATTCCTCCATGATGTTGAATGGCTCCGGCCAGTGGAAACAGTTTGTCGAACGGCTCATAGAATGAATGGTGCACGTTTGGTGGCAGATTATCTGGCACCATATCGCGAAACTTGCATACAAAAATTCCGCGCAGGTTGCTGTTTCTCAAAGTGTCTCTTGCGCACTCAAAGTGTTTCGCCCCCTGAGCCATTGCACTTCCAGCGGTGAACACCACGGGTGGTTCTCCAGCATGTAGAAAAGCCAGAGTTTCTTGACTAATATCGGCAATTCCTTCATGTTCAAAAATCGGAAAGTCAGTGCAAACAGAGTATGGTGGCCAATCCGGTTGCTGCGGGGCAAACCATTCGGGCCAAGCCATTATCACAAGGTCGGTGGAATGAAGCCATTTAGTAAAGATGCTTTTGACTGGTGGCAAGCCGAGCTTATGCCTGAATCTGTTTAAATCCACACGACATGCTGCATCCAACAAAAACTTGTCTAGCATATCGACATAAAACTGTTTGAACCCAAGTGGCAAACCACTTGGCAGTGCGCCCATCGGGCCGACTGGTGGGGTGTGAGCAGAAATCGCTATCGACGGCTGCAGATGGACAGTTGCGTACTTGGCACCATACTGCTCCTGAAGTAGTCGCGCAGCAAGAGCCAGTGACGTACCGACAAGCAAATCACCTGTAGAATAGCGACTTTTAAGAACATCATAGGTTAAAGGAAGGGTCTCATTCAGAATTTTCCACATTGCCTTAAATGCGAGAAATGGATGCCAAACATTCTTATTAAGCAACGCATTCTCGTACTGACTTCGATCACCTATCGCAACAAAAGGAAGCCCTGCAGCTTGAACTTTCTCTTCAAAGTAGCCACTTGCTAAAAACTCAACTGGGGTTCCTTTCGCCTGCAAAGTTCTGGCAATAGCAATCATCGGATTGATGTCGCCGTCGCTGCCTAATGCGAGCACAATTATTTTTCGTGATTCCTTCAATCAGTTAGCTCTCGATCTTGATGCTGATTAATCGTTGACGAACAGAAGTTATTGCAGTTTCAAGTATTGCTCAAAAATACTTACTTTTAGAATACATCTGTTCTAGCGCCTTTTTCATATCAATCAATCGCAACAATTTGAAGTCGAAGTGGCACGTACGGTAATTACGCTCCGCGCGCGGGCGGCAAGATTGCCGCCCCTACTTTTGTCCGAAGAAGCGGGTTCGTTAACGTTGCTGACGGCGCTCGTGCACCCGCGCTCTATTTATCTTGCGCCCTCATCCGATAGCCGACACGCGAGATGTTCTCAATCATTGATGTTTCCAAATCGTCTGTTACATCAATGACTTTTCTAATTCGGCGAATCGCCACTCGAAGACCTTCGGGTGTTGCGTCAGAATCATAGTTCCAAACACCATCCAAGAGCGCCTGCGTGCTGAAGATTTGAGTCGGGTGACGCATCAAGAACTCCAGAATCGCAAAATCTCTCGGCAACAGGCGCAGTTGTTGACCGTCTCGACTTACTTCAAACCTTGACGGATCCAGCGACAAATTCCCCCACGTTAGCACGCCTGCATTCGACATCGTTGGTCTTCTCAATAACGAACGTACGCGCGCTGCGAGTTCTTTCAAATGAAAAGGTTTTGTCAAATAGTCATCAGCGCCCGAGTCGAGACCTTGTTCTTTCTGCTCAACCTCGCTCTTACCGGTGAGCATGATAATTGGTGTGCCGCCACCAGCAGCTCGAAAATCTCGCAAAATTGATATACCGCTCTTACCTGGCAAATCCCAGTCCAGCACCACAACTTCATAGCTGCGTGTTTTTAGCGCTTCCATGGCGTCAAGACCATTATGAATTGTGTCGATGGTATGGCGCTCATCGCTGAGCATGTCACTGATAGTGACCGCCAAATCCTCATCATCTTCAACAAGCAACACTTTTGCCAAGATTCGCGAACTCCAAAGCTTCGCCAGTCGTTCAATAAATATACCTTTTCGAAGCGGCCTTGGCAGGCTCAACTGCCATAATGTCAGTATGCGCGCACGGATCTCACTTACTACTAAAGTCCTGCTGTTCGTATCAGTGCCACTCCTAATTCAATTAGGGCTGCTGGGGGCGCTCGCTTACTTGCAAAAGCAGGCGGAAGACGCGCTGCAAGCTGCCGTTCATAGCAAAGCGATATCGGACAAAATCCAGGAAATTACGTTTGACATTTTCGAGTTTGCCAAGCGATATAAGACCACAGATGCGCTTGAAAACACTCCGCTTGACGACGACATTGGTAAGATGCTGAGCAACAACGTCTGGCGTGACTATGGCGACCTTAAAGAGTTGACCAAAAACCAGCCTACGATTCTAAGCACGGTTATCGCGTCGGAAAGAACGACCCGCGAAGCGTTTGAAGTTTATAGACAAATAAAAGAAATCTGGAATGGTTCTTCGCCCATTAACCTCAGGCAGAAAATTCTGCTCGCCAGAAAAATGCGCGCGGGACGAATGGACAAGATTATCAATCAGCTGATCGTAATTGCTAAT
Organism: Candidatus Melainabacteria bacterium; assembly: GCA_012965515.1. Lineage (GTDB taxonomy): Bacteria > Cyanobacteriota > Vampirovibrionia > Obscuribacterales > Obscuribacteraceae > QKMZ01. Next base: position 4,522 of record DTSE01000195.1, read on the forward strand.
CAGGAGAAAAAGCGATTCGATGAAGCGCCGGCAGAGCAGGCTGTCTTCAGAAAGAAAGCCCAGGCGATCATGATCACTCTTGGTGTTTTCGATTTGGTTCTCGGTATTTTCTTGGCACTGTTTCTCACCAAAGGAATTACCACCCGCTTGCAACGTGTCAGCGATAATACCCGGAATCTGGCAGCTGGAATGCCTCTTCATCCTGTTATTACCGGAACCGATGAAATCGCAAATCTGGATCAGGTGTTTCACAATATGGCAGCAGATCTAAAAGAGGCTGCGCGCAAAGAAAGGGCAGTCATAGACAACGCTGTCGACTTCATATGTACGCTAGATGCGAACAACCGATTGATTGCAGCCAACCCCGCATCCAATTCCTTATTAGGAATGGAACCAGGTGAGCTGCTCGGCAAGCATGCCATTGATTTGTTTTCGGACTCTGATAAGAGCAGAGCTTCTGAGTTTTTCGACAGACTCAAGAAACAGGAGGTCACTGCACCGATCGAGCTGGAATTAAATACAGCGACAGGAGAGTCAACAGAAACATCATGGTCAGCGCATTGGTCTGAATCAGAATCATCGATTTTTTGCGTTGTTCACGACATTACTGAAAGACGCAGAATTGAAAAGTTGAAGCAGGAAGTGACAGCAATGATTACTCACGACTTGAGGTCACCGCTCAATACTGTCGTCAATGTCTTCAACCTGCTCGAGGAGCTGCTCAAGCAATCCGAGGAAGAGAGGGTTCCTCGCTATATCAAGATGGGCAGACGCAACACGGACCGCATGCTCTCGTTGATCAACGATCTTCTAGATATCGAAAAAATCAAGTCCGGTCACATGAACGTTGAAATCAAAGATTTCTACATTGCCGACTGTTTTACGACGTGCGAAGAACTTTCGTCGGCCGCAGCCGAAGAGGTTGGAGTCAAACTCAACTTTGCAGACTGCGAAACAAAGGTTAGCGCGGATCAAAATCTCGTAGATAGAGTTCTCACAAATTTAGTTTCAAACGCAATTCGCTATTCGCCAAAAGAAACGACGGTGCAAGTGTATTGCAGCGAAGAGGGTGAATTCGCTAAGCTCGCGGTAAAAGACGACGGACCTGGAATACCAGAGGAAGAAATTGCAACCGTTTTCGAACGCTTTCGGCAATCGAAGAGCGGTGGAGACAAGAATAAAGGCGGTTCTGGTCTAGGGCTGACAATTTGCAAAGCGATTGTTGAGATGCACGGAGGCAAGATCTGGGCCGAGAGCGGTGGACAAGGCACTACCTTTGTCTTTACTCTTCCCCTGGCGAAAACCAACTCAACGTCCGGTGAAGTCTGAGGCTGATTTACTAAGAAACAACAGTCATTTATGCAGTGGAATAAGCTCGAAGTCCCGCTCCCGCCACAAAACAATGACTTAGTTATGCAGCCGTAACAAATTAATCACGCCGGCGTAACTTTCCCCACCTATCTTATGGGCAAGCGCAAGTTCGCCCCTTCCCATCCAACACCCAGCAGATTGAGAGCCCCAAGCGCTCTCAAAGCTGCTTCCTTGTGCCGTTTTTCCAATACCAGGAGGTCATTCCATGGTCGAGTTTACTGCAAAAGACAGAGCCGCAGACGCCGCTTACGAACTAGCTACGAGCCCACGCGACGGACTTGCCGGCGCCCGAGACGAGCTTAATCAGATTTGGAGCAGCGGCAATCTTCCAGCTCAAGACATTGGACGTGCACTGGAAGACAACAACTTGCTAGCTCCACTTGCACTCTATGATAGTGCGCATCTAGACACAGACAGCAACGGCGCATTTTCATACAATGAATTACTTTCTGCCGCCACCTCTGACGATTCAGACACACTTACTAAGACACTTGCAGAACATCTCTCATCTGAAGTAGCAATCCGCGGCTACGCAGACCTCACGATCTCGGAGCTGAGCTCCAGGTCAGGAACGATGACAGATCCGATACCTGGCGAAATGGATTTCAGTCCAGAAGCCATCAGCGACGGTCAACTCGATAGTGGCGAGCTGGCGTACGCAGATCGAAACTTTGATGTTCTCGACAGAGATGACAACGACCATGTCACAGACAGTGAGATCGATGAACATCTGAGTAATAACGCTGGTTTCATTTCGGACGCAGATGCTGCCAAGCTTCGTGACCTGAGCGCTCAAGCAGGAACGCTTGAGGGAGGGCACGATGACGAGTGGGGCATTGAAAACGATGGATTCACACGCGCTGACCTTGAAGTGGCTGCCACTGAAATGGCTGCAGAAATGAACGAAGAGGCAGAAGAAGAAGAAGAAGAAGAAGAGAGAGAAGGAACGGAGGAAGATGCGGTAACGGCAGATGAGATTCTGAGTGGTGTGGCGAGCGAAGAAGAAGCAACTAATGACGCACTTGCAACACTCAGCGGTGCAGATTCAAGCGTTGAAGAACAGCTGGCCGCTATCAAAACCCTGGTCGAGGGCGGGAAGACGACAGCAACTATTCGCGACGCAGATGGCAGCGAACTAACAATTCGCATGGAGGTACAACCAATCTCAGAAGGTTCAGACAGAAGCTATGTGCAAATGTTCGCTGTCGATGAAAACGGAAGAGAAACTGTGGTGCTCAGAGCTCTTTCTGACGGTGACAGCTTTGCACAGCAAAGAGACGCAAACGGAAATTTGGTCTCCTACGTTGGCAGCAGATGGCAAGAAAGACATCCAGATAGTGTTTTCGGTGAGTAATGACTGCCCTACAAAAGGAGAAAACCATGAGCAAATTCGAAGACTTCAGCGGCAAAATCACAATAGAAAAAGGAGGTGAATCAGCGCAACTTAAAGTCAATCTTGCAGACGTCACACGCGATGATATGAAAGCAATGAACCAAATAATGCAATGCCACGACAAAGCCAATTTGCTTCCCCGCTGCGAAATTGACCTCAACCCAAATCTCGCTGGCGCAGCGAAAGTGATCAACGCGCTCGAACGCAGAGGGTTTGATGTCGACATTAACAAAGAGAATCGGACCATCGAAATCAGCAAAGACGTCAAGTTTGGTGATGGATACAACCTCCCCGGTGATCCGCCAAGACGCGCGCAAATTGTTTTCGATAGGGAATTTGGACCAACAGTAGAAATCACCAATAAACACTTTGGTCATGAGCATGCGAACAAATACGGCTGGCGCGAAAGGGTCGCCTGGCACGCAGTGAAGAACGCTTACGAATAGGGAGGGTCCGGAAAGACAACGCGACAAGTTGCAGAAAACCCAAGCAACTAGTTATACAGAAGGACCAAGCAAGTGGAAAGGCGGATCCCCGTCTTTCCACTTTGCATAAGGGAACTTAAGGGGCCGCTTCTGCAAAGAAGAGGGTTGAAAGATCTGGAAAAATAGAAAAGAGACCGCTATGATCTCTACGCTACACAGCCTGTTTTATCAAAGGCGAAGGTTCAAATGTCCGCAAGGTTACCCGGAATCACAGAATGCCAGAGCAATATAAAGTTGAAGGCGAAATGTTGGCTTCAAAGGTCAACGAAGGTCTGAATCTCTTAAGAACTGCATATCGAGCTGCCAATCCGGAGAAGTGCGAAGAATTCGAAGACACTCTCATGGATTATTTCGGCACTGTCGGCTTCGGAACATCAATGGGCTATTTCGTTGAAAAGGTTCATCCTAACTGGCCAACGCCAGAGAGCCAAAAGATGCGCTTTCCGGGTCCTGGCTGTTTGCACCTCTCGCCCGCTGTCATGCAACCTGGCGACATCCAGCGGTTCCTCAACAAAATCGGAGAACTTACACACGATCCGGATGGATATCTGACCGGTCCGTTTATCTATTGGTCATGGGCGCACCACTCGTGGTTAAAGGCAGATGGAAGTTTCTCAGCAGTGATTGAAGTTACAGGTATCGATCCCGTGACAATGCCTTACGACTGGTGTGTTCTATTTTGCGGAACTAACTTGTGCCTGTATTTATGGGGCTCGCGCGCTTAGGGTCAGCTCGGATCGTTCGGCTCTACCATCTGTTTTTCGCACTTTGACAGCAATAAAGAAGTCTTGATTCTAAGGCCCTTTGCTAGATTGGCAACCGCCCCAATGCTTGGATTGCGTTTGCCTTTTTCGATGTTGCTGATGAAAGCTCGATTGATTCCGGAAATCTCAGACAGCTCGTCCTGAGTCATTCCAAGCCGCTTCCTGCGCTCGACGATCACTTCCCCAAGGGATTTAAGAAGATGAACATTAGACGACTGCTTTTTGCTCACCAAGCTCTCCCTTTCTGTCACTAAACACTGATAAACCCCCGCGCAGAAAGTCCCACTTGGAGAAATTCAGCGTTCGGATTCCCGTTTGCGATTCGGCTTCCAAACATTTATAGCAACATTTTTTGCCGCGAAAACTCGACCTGGCTTCCCTATGACTACAATTGAATACAAGCAAACCCCTACAATAAAAAGCCTGTGTGCAATAAAGAAATTTGTCATTTTTTTTGCACTCATAGGAACTCTCTGAGCGAAAACTGGTCTGCGTATTGGGAACTAATATGCACTCAGTAATTTTTGACATTGACGGCACCTTGATAGACTCGGTCGACTTGCATGCGAAAGCGTGGCAAGACGCATTTCGCCACTTCGGAGTGGAAATTGGCTTTACGGAGATTCGCAGCCAGATTGGAAAAGGCGGTGATGAGATTCTGCCGACCTATTTGTCAAAAAAGAACGAACGAGAGTTTGGCGAAGAACTCAAAGAATGGAGAGCCGATCATTTCAAGGCGACTTACATGGAGTCGATAAAACCCTTCCACAAATCGCACGAACTTCTCGAACGCGTCAAACACGAAGGAAAGCTTCTTGCTGTGGGTTCTTCGGCAAAGAAAGACGAACTCGAATACTACTTGAACTTGCTTAACGCAGCCAATCTTTTCGATGTGGTAACTAGCGCCGACGACGTTAACAAGAGCAAACCCAATCCGGACATCTTCGAAGCTGCATTGAGCAAATTGCAAGTTTCGCCCAGCGAAACGATTGTCGTCGGCGACTCACCTTATGACGCCGCGGCGGCCGTCCGAATCGGCATTCCTTGCATCGGCTTCTTATGCGGAGGATTCTCGAAGCAATCACTGTTAGAAGCCGGCGCGCAAACCATCTACAAAGGTCCTGAAGACCTTCTAAATAAGCTGGAAAGCTCTCCGATCTAATGTGGGGTCGACGCCATGCGTCGACCATTGCAATCAGAGATCGACGCATGGCGTCGAACCTATGTTAGTGAACCATCGATTATTTTTTATCGGGTGCCGTGAAGAGCAATTGCCCTTTCTGAAACTCTTCGATCGTCTTCGCATCCAAACCGAAATTTGTTTCGAGCAAGTATTTAGGCGTTTGCTTAATCCAGTCGGCAAGCGAAATTTCTTGATAAGTGCCGGAATTGAAAACAGCAAGCATTTCGCACTCGTCACCACCAATGGTTTCAATATAATGACCATAACCTTGCGGAACATAGCCGACATCGCCAGGTCCATATTCGCGAGTGATCTTGCGTCCCTTCGAACCAAAGACCGTCATGCGAGCACGACCACGAATGTAATATTGCCATTCATCAGCATTTGGATGCCAGTGAAGTTGGCGCATCGCTTCGGGCTTGATTGTCAAAACAGCACCAGACATGGTGGTAGAGATCGGAAAAGTTCTTTGATCGACGAGATTGAAAGACCCGCCTTTGGAAACGCTCGGCTTCTGCTCGGACAACTTAAAGCGGTGTGTAAGTTCGGCTGGATAATTGGCATTGACCTTATCGTCGAGCGGCGGGGGATTAGATCCTTGCGCCATGTAGACTTCCTTCTTCGGGAACTTATCGAGCACAGCCTGCGAGAGTCCGAATGCTTTGCTCAGCACAGTGGATTGTGTTTGTGCGATCCAGTCGCTGATGCTGAATGTCGAAAACTCGGAAAAGTATCCATTGTCAAAAGTGAGAATGAACTTGCACTCTTCATCACCCATGCCTTGAATAGAATGTCCATGACCGCGCGGGAAATACCAAACATCGCCGGGTCCGAAATCTTTGATCTCAGTGCGACCTTGCGGATCAATGATGGTGATACGGCAATGTCCCTTGATGATATATGCCCACTCGGCAGCGTTGGCATGCCAGTGCAACTCGCGCAGACCACCTGGCTTCAACGTCATCGAAACACCGGCGATACCTTTTGAAATCGGAAAATTCTTCGCAGTAACTTCGTGCGAAAAACCAGCTGGATATGAGGAAAGCGGTTGCTTTTCGAGTTCGAATTTTATCTCAGGCATTTCCTCAGACACGGCGCCTTCGGCAATTGAAACAAGCTCATTGATTCGTGCGTTATTGCTGGTTTCTTCACCGCTTGCAGACATGTTGAGTGCACCAAATATGGTGGTTACACCAAACGCTGCTAGTGCGAATAAAACTGCCGGCGATTTTGATTTTCTGATGCGCATCTCGTGGTGCCCCGTCTCCTGATATGCAAAGCTCGTAAGCGAGTATTGACCGTCGGCTCGGGAGATGCACTTTGCATCGATTCGAGTCCGGCAATCGCGAACGCCGCATATTAACAAATCAAGAGGCGTCGGCACCAGTATAAATATTGAATCCAGCGCCTCTGACGAAGCCCATCAAAGTCATCCCGCTCGCTTGCGCCAATTCCACGGCAAGACTGGAAGGCGCTCCAACAGCGGCGAGAGCAGTGCACCCGGCGTGTGCAGCTTTCTGTACAAGCTCAAAACTTGCACGCCCGCTCACTAGGATAATATGTTTTTCCAAAGGCAAAAGCCCACTGTTAGCACTAGCGCCGATGAGCTTGTCTAGGGCGTTGTGGCGCCCAACGTCCTCGCGCAGCATTACTAAATTGCCGCTCATATCAAACAATCCGGAAGCATGAATTCCGCCTGTGCATCCGAAAGCCTTCTGAGCCTCGCGCAGTTTGTCAGGCAAAGATAGAACCACCTCGGTAGCAATCGACGGGAAAGGCGCTGACGGAGTGTAAGTGCGCCTGGCACTCACAGCCTCGATACATTTCTTTCCACAGACTCCGCAACTAGAGGCAATGAAAGAATGCCTGTCAAGCAGCGCCGGATCGATTTCCATCTCGCTATTCAGCACAACGTCAACCACATTACAACCAGACTTCTTGATTTCCGCGATCTGGGTGACGCTGGAAATAATCCCTTCCGTGTACAGAAAACCGACCGCTAGTTCCTGATCGGCGCCCGGTGTTCGCATTGTGACCGCAATCGACTTCGACTGAGAGACCTCGCATCCGGCTTTTTCAACCGCTGAGCTCGGCGCCAAATCTCCACCGAGGCTTATGCGTATCTCCAGAGGTTCTTCAACAGAGACCGAGTCCGTCAACTCGACTGATTGCTCACCAGTGATTCGCTTGATTGGTACTTCGAGTATGTCTTTCGTAATTGTTCTCATGGTTGCGCCTGGCGTTTCACCTCTACCAAAACCTGCTTCATCAGAGGCTGATCGCTCTGCGAACTAAAATCGCCAATAGGGCAAAGTACATTCAACTCAGGCATGTAGCCTAAGGTTGCCCCCTTGGGAATGTTGTACTTCACAGCTCGAAAATCTCTGACCGATCTCGTGCTGCCATCACGCGCGTGACTGGTTATCTCAATCAAGTCGAATTCGCTGAGACCCAAATCCTTCATGTCCTGCTCGTTCATGAAAAGAAGTGTGCGTAAGTTTTTCACACCGCGATATCTGTCATTGTCAGAATAGACAGTGGTGTTGAACTGATCGTGCGAGCGCATTGTGCCGAGCTTGAGTTTTCCAGGTGGTGGCAAAACATCGGGCAAGGGCGCCAGCGAGAAGTTCGCTTTGCCGGTTGTTGTATCAAAGATTAACTCGCGAGCGGGCTGTCTCAATCTAAAGCCTAGAGTTCGCCGCACCTTGCGATTGAAGTCCTCGAATCCATCTATCGCGACAGCCATTTTGTCGCGAATCAAGTCGTAATTTCCTCTATATTCTGTCCAGGGCGTGGGTGAGTTTTTCAATGTTGCTTTCGCCAATTCGCAGAGAATGGCGACTTCGGACATCAGCTTCTCAGACGCTGGATGCCGCATGCCCTTCGACAAGTGCACCATGCTCATTGAGTCTTCGACGGTGACTTCCTGTGGACCAGCAGCTTGTCTATCCACTTCCGTCCGACCAAGGCATGGCAGAATCAAAGCTTGCTTACCATGCACTACGTGACTGCGGTTGAGTTTTGTGCTGATATGAACCGTTAGATCG
>DTSE01000196.1 GCA_012965515.1 Candidatus Melainabacteria bacterium
TTTAGACAAGGGCTCGCCCCTTGGGAGGATTCAGACATGAGCGGCAGCGACAGACAGGCCGAAGTTTCGAAACCTAAGGTTCATGACCCCGAAGCTCCAGTAGAAGAAAAGCTCTTTGAGGATGCTGTCAAAGAGTTGACCGCTTCCATTAGAAGTGAAGATGTCACCGGCGGGCTGAAAAAGTTGGATGACAAAATCTATCAGTTAGACCTTGGTCCGGCGGCGGCAGACAAGGTCATTAGTGACGTCTTTGCTGAACTCAAAAAGAATGGCGAACTGCCTAATCTCGTCTCCGGCTTTTATGCGGAAAATAAAGAAAGGCTTTTCCTCGATGGCAAAAGCTATCTAGACGTTGCATCGCTAGACAAGCGCCTGCCTGGTGGCGGTGTTTATGATTTGAACCGCGCAGAGCGCCACGTTGCCGCATTCATCACTGACAACGCGAAGACGATTGCCGCGTCGGAATACAACATCACTTATTCCGACGATCAAATGTCGGATGGGGATTTTGCAAAATATGCAAAACAGCAAAACGATCAGTTCAACCGTTTCAACATGGCTCAGAAAATCGCCAAGCACTTCGGCTCGCAGAGTACTTTTGATTTGTTGGATGGCGCGGGCGACCAGAAGAAAGATGGCACCGTTCAACTCTGGGAAGTAAACGCCGCTATCAAGATGAACAACTGGATGGCGTCATTCACCAGTGATCAGAAAGCAAAAGCAGAAGCACAGGACAGGCAGCAAGCACTCGAGTATCTGAGCGAAAAATGGGATGAGGTAAAGGGAAGTTCCTTTGGCTTGAGTCGCGACGAATTGGCTCTATATCTGGCTGGCGAGGCAGATCCTAGAATTGCACAAGTACTCGACACAAACAGTCGTTTGTTTGTAGGAAACCCTGGCACGGAAGCATATCAGAGAGCGGTTGCCGAAGAAGGCTACACAGGAAGTCAAAGCAAATTCAATTCCGACTTTATCGCTATGCGTATGAAAGAAGGAATGTCATCTGAAGAGGCCATGCGAGAACTCAATCGCACCACCGAACTCTCTGGGTTCCGAGCCGACGTCATTCAAAGGTATTTGAATGATAATCAGGAAGCATTGGGAGCTTCGCGCACCAAGGAAGTAACAAAGGAATCGCTTCAACAATTGAAAGAGCGGAAGTTGGCTGATGGCAAATTGCGTGAAGTAGAAATTCTCGAGAATGCCATCAATCGCTTCGAATCCATTGCCAACTCCGTGTCCGAATCTAGGTGGTTTACCGACAAAACAATCCGACCGAATGATCTCGAAGCATATGCAGCCAAGGAGAAGACGGCGCGCGAGACAGCCAACCTGGCAGCCAGAATGCACAGCCTAGCGTACAAAAACATCCATGAGCTTTCTGGTGAAAACCAGCAGAAGAAGCCCTACGACATCAAGGTGCCGTGGAGCAAGATAGACACCATGCGCAATTTCTACGAAGGTGCTGGAAGCGATACAACTAAGTTTACGTCGCAGCAGATAGCTCATCACAAAGAAATGAAGGAGCTTTGCGATTATCTGTTAAAGAACTACAAAACGGCGCCAACAAGAGGTTCTAGCAGTGGTTACAACTTCGATCTGAGTAAATCCTATTACGATCAACAGAATAAGAACAAGCACAACCTGGATCGTTTTGATGCACCCAAAGTGCAAGAGAGAGCAAAACCGGTAGTTGCTGAAAACCCTCAGCCAGTGCCGGTTAAGGTAGAACAGCCGAAAGAGGAAGTGAAACAGAAAGAAGAAGTTCAAGCGCCGCGAGTGGAAGAACAACCTGCAGCAGTCGTGGCAACGCAAGTCGCGGAAACACCGGTAGCGGAAACACCGGTAGCGGAAACACAAGTAGCTGAAACTCAAGAAGAAGTCTCTGCTGGCGCTGAGAAACTCGTTGAAGACATTCCAGAAACTAGACCGCCAATCAACCCCGTTGTGGATTTATACAAGCCGAAAAATCTCTATGACTTCACGGGTGATGGGGATACGAGAATCGCCGAACAGCCCGTAGGTTTTTCACTTCCGCGTGCGGAAAGACCTCTCAGTCCACAGGAGTTCGATAGCGGAGAACCAGTCACACCTTCCGAACAGCCCATTCAACAATTGGAGAAGCCAGCGATCGTAGACCAGCTGGCTGAAAGCGAATTCGCGAAACTAAAGGAAGCGTTTCAGTTTGACGAAAACTCCTACAAGAATGCTTTGCGTCAAGCGGCTCGTGAAAATAAACCAATCGTCTTGATCGGTGCTACAAAGAATACTTCTGCGGAGTTTCTAAAAGCCTCGGCAGCGCAGGCCGCCTCAAACGATAAAGCGATCTATGTTTTCGTTGACCTAGAGCGAGCAAATCCGGAATTGCCGATCACCAAGTATTTGGAAACTTCGATAGCACAGCGTAATCAAGCAAATAACCAGAATGATGACAATTGGTTGAGTGTCTTTAAAGTGTCATCCGATGGTCGCGGAGGCGTAGTCAATCATTCACCCGAATATTTCAATACAGGAGCGAAAGCTTCGAGTTCGGAATCCGTTCAAAGAGCGATTGAAGTAGCAGCGACCAAAGCCACACCTCAATTCAGAGCGTATTCCAATCAGAATGCTGCTTATCGATATGAGCAGCAGTGCAGACCGGCAACCAACTATTATTCTTCGAATTGCAGACCGCGCAGAGGAGTATTTGGCCGCAGGCGTTAAAGCCCCCAAGGGCGCCCCCCCCCAGTTGTGTTGATTCGAACCGAAAAACAGCAAAGAGCCGATTCAGCCTCGGCTCTTTGTTGCATTCTTATGAGGTTTCGACCCTACGCTTTGCTGTCGATCTCTTCTTTGAATTTGACCTTCATGTCGTTCAAATTGAGAATGCCCAGATCGCCTTCGCGTCTGTGGCGCAGCGCGGCACCATCTGCAGCGAGTTCCTTATCCCCGATAACGCACATGTAAGGCACTTGCTCCACTTGTGCTTCGCGGATACGGTAGTTGATCGTTTCAGAGCGAGTATCTACCTTCACGCGCATGCCCATCTCTTTAAGAGCCGCAGCGACTTTGTCGGCGTGCTCGTAGTGACGGTCGGCAATCGGGAGAATGACCGCTTGAATTGGTGCCAACCAGAGCGGGAACGCTCCGGCATAGTGCTCGATAAGTCCACCGACAAAGCGTTCCATCGAACCAAGCACGGCGCGGTGGATCATGACGACTCTGTGGCGCTGGTTATCGTCACCGATGAAGTTGACATCGAATCGGTTGGGCAGATTGAGGTCGACCTGCACAGTCGGACCTTGCCACTCGCGTCCAATGGCATCGTAGAGCTTGATGTCGATCTTCGGAGCGTAGAACGCGCCGCCGCCTTCATCAATCTCGCATTCCAACCCGCGCGATTTCGCCGCGTTTTTCAAAGCCTCAGTGGCTTGATCCCACTCTTCAATCGAGCCGATGTATTTTTCAGGACGCGTTGCCAGGTAGGCTTTATACGTGTAGCCGAAAGTCTTCATCAGCGCATCGATCAAGTCGAGAATGCCGTTGATTTCGCTTTCCATCTGCTCTGGTGTGCAGAAGATGTGCGAGTCATCTTGGGTAAATCCGCGGACGCGGAGCATGCCGTGTAATACGCCCGAACGCTCATAGCGAT
>DTSE01000197.1:0-11652 GCA_012965515.1 Candidatus Melainabacteria bacterium
AAGAGGTGCCGGTTTTTTATTGGGGTAGGGTAAAACGTCGCGCCTAACGCTTTGCCTAGCGAAAATGCGATCAGTTTGGTTGAGTGTGAAGAACCACTATCAACGAGATTTGTCTTTCGTTTGGCGATTGGTAAATTTAGAACGCGGCGACACCCTCCGGCGCTCTCTCGCCTAACCCACTGCCTACCCGCGCCATTCGTGATGGTCAGCGCACGCCTTACCCGGCGCCTTACCCAGGGCGCTCCAAGCATAATGGGCAATGACGCTTGAGCAATGCCACCATATACGGTGCCCGCACGGGAAGGCTGTAGGAGCACTGTCAGCGCGCTATCAAAGTGCATGATATGATACGGCTTATGAAAGTTCACCTGATTATATCAACGACCGTCAAAGCGCTGCCAACCAAGAGTAGCGTCGTCGTGTATTAGGACTGGACTAAATTTTTCGATTCCAACTTTGCCGATGACGCTGCTGAGAACAGTATGCGTATCTGCGCGCGGCTGAGAGGAAGAGAAATGGCTATTTGGTTTACGTCCGATCATCATTTCGGACACGCAAACATCATCAAATACACGGAACGCCCGTTTAACTCGGTCGGTCATATGAACGCCGCTATGATTGGTTCGTGGAACGGAGTTGTAGCGCCGGACGACACGGTATATTACCTGGGCGACTTTGCTATGCAACCACATCTAGTGGCAGAAATTTTGCCTCAGTTGAACGGCAAGAAGCTTCTAATAGCGGGAAACCATGATCGTTGTCACCCGAAGATCGGCAGCCCAAGCAAATGGCTGCAGGCATACTTAGATGCCGGATTCGATTCGGTGCAGATCGAAACACATATGGAGATTGCTGGAGAGATGGTCCTCTTGCACCACTTTCCATATCGCGCAGAAACGGAGCCAATGCAGAAGTACTATGGTCAGCGTCCTGTCGACACTGGAGGCTGGTTGATTCATGGACACGTTCACAATCGGTGGAAGGTTTCTGGGCGTCAAATCAACGTGAGCGTTGAGAACTGGAACTTCGAACCCGTCGGGTTAGATACGATTGCGGAGATCATTGAGGCCGGCCCGCAGCCAGATGCTGAGACTCGTTCCTATGATTGACGTCGGCAAATTTTCCAGAAAGGGGCTGTTTTCTCGCGCGAGAAAATGGGTGCAAACAGGAAAATTGGGCTGCGCTTAACCTGACTTGTTAGGCAATTTGTGGTGCCAAGTGCGATAGGTGGACCAAGAATCCCGACATTCTGTCGGGAAAAGTGTCGGGATTCCGAAAATTCTCTTCTCTAAGCTTGTTTTGCCGACATTTGTTCACGTAAGGGGTGAATGAAGCGATCAGCACGCTTGACCTTTGAACTTTTTGTCTCAGAATAACGTCATTAGGTATAGAGCTATCCAATATTATCGGCAGTCAAATTCATATTTGGCGGTACGCCCGTATAATCTAGCCGGACTATAGAATGAGATATATACAGGCGATATCCGCCAGGCGACGTGATTTCTCGATTAGTGGTGGGTATTCCAGAATAGTGCTCTGCCCAGGAGAACCGATATGATCTGCACGTCAGATGAGACCGTTTCTACAAATCCCCCTCGCTGGGAAAAGATGCTTCGCCGTCCAAAGTTAGGTCCGGAGCTAGATTTAGTTCAGAGTTTTTTCAATGAGGACGGAATACCATCAGCGCCAGAAGGACAAGAGATAACGGTTTTCTTTGAGCCAAAGATCGATTCTGGATTTCCCGATCTGGTGGCAGTTTATTGGGATAAAAACACTCTAGAAAGTTGGCCGGAAGAGCGGTTGTCGCTGACGCGTTCAGACGTGCGGTTGGCGCAGTATTTATATGTGATCGGGCACTGTGACCGGCAGTTTATGGTTGATCAATTTGGCAGATCAGTATGTTTATCGCTGGAACGATTAGTAAACGCGGGAATGGTTGGCGAAAAAGAAGACACTTTCGCACTGCAGCCGATCGAAGAAATATTTGCAATTAGACGCTTAATTGCACTAGAGGCAAAAATGGCTGACTGGCAAGAAGGATTGATTCAAGCCGTGCAGAATACGTGGTTTGCATCAGAATCGTATTTACTTTTACCTAGTATGCCCAAAAGCAAGCAACTATCAGCTCAAGCCAGCACTCTTGGAATCGGTTTAGTAACGCTCGACATTCCTGTAGACTACTGTGAGCCGTTGGCTCGAAGGGAGATGTTGCCGCAGTCGCATGGATGTTGGATCTTCAATGAGTGGCTTATGCGTATACACCGATAGCGCCCGAGGGCTTACGCATGGTGTTTGACCTTATCTGGCTTTCAAGCCAGTTCCCTCAGCTGACATCCATAGCACCGCTGGACAGCGGAGGACAAAAGTCAGTTTTCAAAGCCGTTCATCAAATCAATGGTGACGTGGTTCTCAAAATATTTCACCCGCAATCAGATGTTGAGAGGGTTCGCCGGGAAATCCTAGCCGTCCAGGAGATCCAGAGTAGCCGTACACCGCAAATCATAGAAGTTGGAGTGATTAACTTACCCACTGGCCCGCTGATTTGGTTGATCGAAAGTTTCGTAAACGCTCCTAGCTTGCGCAACATACTAGCCCGACAACGACCAAGTGACCGAGAAATTCTCATTCTTGGAAGAGACCTTTTACAGGCACTCGATGGCGCCGAACAAGCTCAAATAGTCCATCGCGACGTTAAACCAGACAACATTTTGTTTGACATAAACAACGGTGGTGCGTGGCTGCTTGACTTTGGATTGTCTCGGCATTTGAGATTAACTTCTGTCACGCCTTCCGGCAATCTACTGGGTGCTTGCACGCCTGGATACGGACCGCCGGAGCAGTTTCGCAACAAAAAAGGCGAAATTGACGGACGCGCAGACCTATTTGCTGTTGGTGTAACGCTTTTCGAGTGCGTCGAAGGTGTAAACCCATTCGTTCAGGGTGCTAGAGATCAGCTTGAGATGTTACGCCGAGTTGAGACTACGCAGCTACCCGCTCTTTCGCGAAATATCGAGCAGACAGGCGATTTCACTCAGCTTGTTCTATCGATGACCCGGATTAGAAGGGATCATCGCCCGCGGACGGTACGTGATGCACTGGATTGGATATTGGATGTCTGCAATCGGAACGGCATCTCATAGGCACTTGAGGAAGAAGATAAATGGAACTATATCTGCAGTTTGGCTACGCGATGAGACCCGCGACTTTGCAGCTCCTAGAAAATTGGTCTAAAGGGACAGTGATTCTGAGTCCGCGCGACATAGAGCCTAAGAATCTTCTGAAAGTGTGCAAAGACATTCAAAAGGCAGGTGGAAGCGTTTTGTTTGATGCTCAATTCTATTTGCCTCACGCGGATCACAAAACTCTGTGCGAACACAGCTATTGGCCAAGTGATTATGCGACCGGCGATTTTTTTACTGGCAGCGGTTCGAACAAGTTGGTCAATGATCTGGCAATTCTCAATTTGGAACTTGGAACCACTCACTTCATTCTTCCTGGAATGTACGCTGCCACCATTGATGATACCTGGCTAGAATGCCATAGAATGATTGCTGAGACAGCATCAGGAGTAGACAGCGTATCTAGTCTACAGAAAATAGCAACGGTGGCCCTCGCTTCCGAGGCTTTAACCGATGATGACCAAATTCATGAGCTGTTGGAGGCGCTGGAGCAATGGCCCGTTGATGGTGTGTATCTAGTTTGCGAGCACAGTCAGGGCGATTATTTAGTCAAGGATACGAATTGGCTCATCAACTTACTGGACCTGGCAGCTGGCATTCGTCTTCAAGGAAAAACCGTTATCGCAGGATACTCAAATCATCAGTCATTGATTCTAGGAGCTTCATCAGTCAACGCAATTGCATCTGGTTCATGGATGAATGTTCGAAGCTTCCCGCCTGAAAAGTTCGTGGTGGCTGCAGAGGATGAGATTAAGACTAAGTCGATCTGGTATTACTGCCCCCAAGCGCTCTCGGAATACAAGATAACCTTTTTGGATGTCGCACACCGGCAAGGTGTTCTCAGCGATATGCGTGCCGAGAAAATTTATGGCAGTAGTTATGCTGATGCAATGTTTGCTGGCCCCGGTAGACCGAGCTTACTTGGACTAAAAGAAAGAGATTCTTTCATGCACTACCTCCAATGCTTGAGTGTTCAAACCTCGCAATCAAGGCTATCTACTTTCGACGCAACGGTAGACGCCCATAATCTGCTGTTGGACAGCGCAGAGACACTTCTAGATAGACTTCAGCGGCAGGGCGTTAGGGGACAAAATAGGGAATTCAAAGACATCCTGGATGTTAACCGTGCAGCTCTCACTATGCTGCAAACAAATAGAGGGCCAATGCTTCGAAGACATTGGAACAGCCTGTAAAAGTTCACTGGTGTCGAAAGCTCTGCTATAACCACCAGACGAATATACTTCGATTACTGGCATTAGTGTAAAGCACCGAATACGGTGTCACCGGTCAGGACGCGGGTGACGAGAACTCAATAGACCATGGCGCGAAGGCGCTAACTGCCTTCGGTAGCCTGACTGCTGTTCATGAGAAGTGCACACAACTCAGCGATAGCTGCCAGATGTTCATCAATTCGGTCAACGAACCTGCGACCATTATGAACAACATCATGACGCAAGGTGACAGCAGCGTCGCACGCTCCAATAAGGTCAGCATGCAGCGTATCTTCTGAAAGCAACAAGGGCAATAGCACTCGAATAGACTGTGTGAAGCCTAGATGTTCGATTGCTTTCGGCACCGACTTGGCTTGGATTCTTTTAAGCGGCATATCGGAAAGCAATTCCAACTTAGGACGCCGCGCAAATCGATGGAGCGCGGTCTCCAAAGCGGTCACCGCCTCTGTCAAGGCGGCCCTAGAATGTCCTTGCATCGCCAGCCGGTAAGCACCATTGATCAATTCCATAACCAAATCCGTTCTGCCGGATGACTCGGCAAAGATCCAGATGTCGTCCCAATCGTCAGGTTGAAGTTCTCGTGGGTCCGGCTGATTTCTCATAAGGACTGTAGCTGGCTTTCGAAGCGGATTCCAACTAAAAGGAATCTCCGGTTCAACGAGCTTTGCATGGATCTCGGATACATGGGCATAGCCAGCAAGGATTGGTCGAAGATCTTTTCGATCTTCGAGCCTCAATTCCTCAACCCAGAATTGCCCTTGATGTGCGCGAATGAAGCTCAAAATCCTGTTCAACAAGCCGAACAGAAGGTCATATACTTGTTCACTATAATTGAAATACTGTTCGCTCAATGTCTGCTCGAAGATCTGCTTTTCTGTTGGAAGCAGCACGAAATCAGCGAACTCATCCGCCACATCGTGAATTTGGATGGTTGATTTAAACTGACTGATCATCATTGGTCGCACCCGGAGACGCTCCTCCGAGGGCATTGATGGATTGCAATTGATGCACTCAGTGTCGAACCAGAGCCGAATGGAAAAGTTCTCCCTCTTGAGGGTGGGGAATTGTTCGACTTTGTATTGATAAAAATGAGAGAGCAGAATTGGGTTCGTTATTGGTACGGTGGCCTGAATTTCGATAGTTTTTGCCATAGTTGCTGGCTTCCTCGTCAAGCAAGATCAAAGACTGAACACTTCGGATTCATCCACGCTTTCAGCGCAGAATATCGAATTCGGACTTGGAACATGCCCGCAGCGTATTCATCGACTTCGTATTCATCAAAAATAAACACCAATCCATCTTTGGTTAGGCAAAATTTTTGCAAGTTTTCGAGTGTCACACCGGATTTGGTCTGCTCATTGGCTGATTGAGATACAGTCTCCTGAATGTCGTCGGCGAAAACCTCAGGTTCCTCCGTATCAACCTCTGCAGTCCATTCGGCATCACCGATTTTCCGCTGTGTAATGCCGCGGACGCAGAATTCGGACAAGGGCTCTAGAAATGATCCGTCCTCTGCGAACAGTGTTTCGAGAGAAAGGGGAATTGCGGGATTGAGTTGATACGCAATAACCTCGGTCCAGTGGTTAGGATGAGCCGCAGATGCTGCATTGTGGTAATAGCTAAAGCGGATACTCACCAATTTTTCGGTGAGCAAAGTGACCTCATAGTCAACAACCAGAGCACTATTCCAATCGCTCAAATCCAGCTCGCCATCAACTTCCTTTGTGTCAGGCGCTACGCCTTGATTTTCCGTATCCAAACACTCTCTAACCGAATCGTGAATAGCCTCCCACTGTTCTTTAGCCTCAAGCCTGATGTCGCGTGATGATAGCAATCGCTCGGCTCTAAGCTTGTGAAGCTGTTCGAGCATTCTCGCTCGAACAATGAGATTAACCTCGCTAATGCCCGGGATACCATTGTCAACGAACTGAGGAAATTCCAGCTCTACTGAGTAACCGGGAATTTGCTCATCCAAAATCTTGACGCTTGCATACTCCACACCCTCAACAGATTCATATGGTGGCAACCCGAATTGTGACTCTACAACTCGTTTGTAGTGCGCCAAAGCTTCCTTGATTTTTTGTCTGCCCTCCAAGGATCGTCTGAAACTTTCGGGAAAAAATTGTTGAAAAAGGTCTCGATTCTTGCGCGCGAGAAGAAGCGAAGTTAATTCATGAACATCCCAAACGGTCGTCTTAAGCTTATTTTGTGCCTTTAGACCATCAAGATTAGCTTTCAAGCCAGATGTCACATTCGTCGTGGTCGCTAAGAGGAAACCTGAGCATCCGTGCTGTGCTGCCTTGTCAATGATTGAACAGCCTAAATCACGCTCACTGACGTTTGCAGCGCTTTCCGCGTGATCCTTGCAAGATACCAACCACTTAACGCTGTCTTGAGCTAGCCTTCCACGTTGCACATCGAAAAAAGTTAGATCGCGTCCTCCATCGGTGCCGATTCCGGTCCATTCTGGAGCAAATCCCATTCGTTCTCCAAGCTTCCGAACAAGCGCTTCTAAACCGTTGCCGCCTGGATAAGCCCCTAGTTCTCTAAAATCGATTATTGGATTCTGTTTCGGTTTCGTCGCCATAAAACGATCATGAGCAGGGAAACCACGAAACGATACCACATTCATACCGTTGTCATATATCGGTCGATAGTAGCCCCGCCTGCCAAGCGTTGTGTGTCTCTGGATTTACAAACGAAAGCGCCGTCTCTTCGTCGGAGAAACGGCGCCTGCAAAACATGGAAATTGCGCTGTCGTCGAGAACCCAAAGGTCGTAAGTTCAAATCTTACCCCCGCAACCAATTAAAAGCTTGAAGGGCCGGCAGTATCGAAAGAGGTGCCGGTTTTTTATTGGCGTAGTCATTTCGAAGCGCCTTACCCTTTGCTTTGCCCTGACAAAAGAACGAGCAAATTACACAACTGTCCGTTTATAGAAGTTCGCTATTGTTGATCGATTTTTCTCAAATTCGATCGAATAACAGCTCCCGATGCGTTTACTCAACGAGAAAGCTAGAAGTCTCAGCGCGCCAAAATAGAGCCGCATGTGATACCACTGCAAATCTAGAACCAAACAAAAACCGTCACAGAAAAAACAAAACGTCGAACAAAGAACCATGAACAGCTTTAGTAGCGGTGTTTATTGGGCCATGTTTAGTGATCCGGAAAACGTAAAGCACCGAGAATAGTTCGCCCAAAGGGACAAAGAATCAGAAGAATTGCGCGTGCGAATTGCCGAGCGAGAGCGACGGCAGAAGATCGAAAACGCTCCCCGGTTGACGAAAGAGAAATTTCAAAATGACTTTGATCAGTTTTTTGACAGGACCTGCAACCTCCTGAGTGAATACTAATCAAGCTTTTCAGCTTCAGCGGACCCATGCGAGATATCATGACCTGTTGCGAAATGAGGAGTTGTAGTATTGCAACGCCAAATGGACGTTCTCAGCAAACGAAATCCGGAAGATCAGACGCCACCGCGCATTATAGTAACAATGCCCGCGTACAATGCTGCCAAGACTCTTCTGAAGACCTTTAACGACATCCCCAAAGAACTCGTCTGCGAAATCATCATGGTTGATGATTGTTCGCATGACGAGACGGTGTCAATTGGTGGAACCTTGCCCATTAAGGTAATCCGCCATCCGCACCGAACAGGCTATGGCGGCAATCAAAAAACCTGCTATCTGGAAGCCTTGCGCGACGGTGCCGACATTATTGTCATGTTGCATCCTGACTATCAATACGATCCGCTCAAGATACCAGATATGGTGGCGCCTATTATTTCCGGAGAGGCGGACATTGTTCTTGGTTCGCGTATTCTGAATGGCGACGCGCTAAAGGGCGGAATGCCCTTCTATAAGTATGTTGCCAACCGAGCACTTACCGCATGCCAAAACCTCGTGTTAAGCACTCAGCTCTCGGAGTTTCACACCGGTTATCGCGCCTACAGCAGGAGGTTTCTCGAGACCGTCCCGTTTCTTCGAAATTCATCGGACTTTGTGTTCGACGCTGAGATTCTTTGTCAGGCGGTTTTCTTCGAGTTCAAAATTGGCGAGATTCCTGTTGAAACGCGCTATTTCCCGGCAGCTTCGTCCATCAGTTTTTGGCCCAGCGTCGTCTATGGGCTAGGTGTGTTGTGGTCGCTCTCTCTGTTCTGCGCTGCAAAGACTTCCTGGTTTAAGGCACCACTTTTCCGGAAATGACTTCTAGCGATTCACCCGTGTTTGAAAGTACCGCTTCGACTGGAAAGCTGTTCATTGTTTTCTTTTCCATTGCCGCGGTCGCCTATGTTGTCGTCCTTGGCGGTATTTCTCATGGACAGCTGCTTTATGGTGTTCCTACCTATGAAGATGATTACCGAACCCTGGCATACTCGCTGGGAAATATTCCAATAATCGCCTGCCGACCTATCGCTTTTTACACATCGTTTCTGATGGGTTCTTTTGGCGCAACATTCACCTACCTTTGCGCACAAGTGATGGCGGTCGCGACCATAGCCCTTTCCTTTACACTCGTCGCTTGCTATCTTGAGGTAAAGCGCCTTTACTGGCCGTCTGTTCTCGTTGCTCTCGTGTCAGCCGTATCAGTCGAGAGTCTCGCAGATTACAGCCGCTACCTTGCCGGTTTATTCGGTCTCTATTCTTCTGTCCTGGGGTTGACCGCATTGATATGTTTTGTGCGCGCATTTCGCGCCGACCGTCCGCAAAAGTTTTTGATGCCAGCAATTGTTCTGACTGTTCTTGGACTCTTATGCAAGGAAGAATTTTTCGGACCGATCATTTGCTTTTGTTTGTGGTCTTCGCTTCCGGTTTTTGGAGAGAAGAACAGGCATTTAGCGCGAATTACTGCCATCTCATTGATATGTGTTTGCGCTGCCATCCTCGCTTTTGAAAAATTCATTCTGCATAGCCCTTTCCTTGGAAGTGGAGTCGCCTATTCTATTTCATGGTCACCAGCCAGCATTCTAGGCGCCTACTGGTCATACCTCACAAACTGCCCCGGCACAAAAATCGCAGCTGCAGCCAACATCTCTGCCATTCTTTTTTCCATCGTTATGTGTGGCAGGCAAACGACAATTCGCGTAACTGCAATTGCGGCACTTTCCTTACTAATAATGGCGCCATTTTCGCTGATCCCTCAGCATTTCCTGGAGATTTATACATTCGAATGGACCAGCCTGCAGTGCGCCTCTCTATTGGTCCTCTGCTGTATCGATAAGACGAAGTTGCGACACCAGACGCAAACCTCCGTGAAAACACCCCTGTCCGTGCAGGCATTGCTTTGCGTATTTCTTTTAGCCTTGATACCTGCGATCATCTTTGTGACCAATCCATTGCGAGTAGCGAAGTTCGCATGGCACGACAAGCGTGGGGCGTTCAATTCTAAGGTGATTGCCTGGCTTTCGGCCCATCGCAATGAGCTCAACAAGCATAAGCTGGTAGCTGTCACAGGACTTCCCCTAGGAAGTCCCTGGTATGGCAATGATGGTGCATTTCTAAAGAACAAATTGGGACTAAACTGTTCATGGCTGGTGGTAACCCCGAAGAACAGCGACCTCTACAAAGCGCAATTGGCATGTGCAGCTCTGAAATGTGGGTCGATTGAAGTAAAGGCGATTGACGCAGCAGCGCTGGAATCAGGAGTGCCAGAGGCAGTATCGGTTGTACCCGAATTGATGGGGCGAGGCATTCCTCTAATCCATGTTAAGGAAGACGGCACGGTTGATTTCAAATCCAATCTTGCTGAAGATATGAACGACGCTAAGATTTAGACAAGGTTGCGATAGACTGATGTTCAACACAGCGCAATAGCAAAATGCTGCTGATTCAGAGTCGAGAAGTTAACACTTCCGATTTAGAATTTTCGAGAATAGTTGCTCTGCGGCGAGCGAGTTTCTCTTTGACTGGTGTGACAAATCTTTGAATAGCGGTGTCTTCCACCGCGTTGAAATCACGATGTCGCCTTTCCAGCTCGGCCAGGGCAAGCTGATCACCGCGTTCTTTGACATATTGCACTTTTCGATCCAAAAAATAGCTTTCATCACGCGTCCAATAGTGATTGATTCGCATTCTGTGATCGACCACCGTAGAGGACATGCTCGAATACATAGGCATTTTCCTGGTGTTTACTTGCTTATAGCCAATGTCGTATAGCATCGCGTGCGGATCCTTGCAGCGCCTGATACGCTCAGCGCGCGATATTGTTTTGACAAAATGGTTTGCGGCATCGTCAATTGGCGCTCTTTTTTTAAGCGATTCAATCACAAGTTGGTCATCCTCCAACTTCTCTATCTCGGATGTGCCGAACATCATCCAGTTTAATGAAACCCCGCCCACGTCCTCATAATCAGCAAGAATCTCAACCAAATTGTCTTCTTCTTGAGGCACGATAAATTCATCGAGGTCAATAAAGCCGATCCATTTAACATCATCGGCGCACATATCAACGATACGCCTATACGCACCCATCTGCATGCTCAAATAGCCCGGTTGATCCGTAAAAGTCATTGGCCAATCGAAGACTTCAACAAGCCCTTCAGTCACGTATGGACGAAGAACTGTCCTGGTATCGTCGTCACTCAGATTGTCGAAAATGAAAAACTTTTGCACACCCAAATGCGAATGATACTCAAGCCACTCCGGCAAGAATCGCGCTTCATTTCTTACAACAGCACCGATCGCCAGATCGTATTCGTATAGACGACTGAGGTTGAAAGTGCCGGACTTCGGAATTCTCCGCTCAAGGTCATTCTCGATCGACATACGAATTGCCCGCTCTTGTTCCTTCAGCGCTTCCTTTTGGGCTTGTTGATCACGAAGCTTCTTCTGCAATGACAATTGTTTTTCCGATACGACTGATTCGCTTGCACTCGGTTCCGCCTGTCCCTGCATGGAAGTAAACGAGGTGCGTTGAGCCAAAGTTTCCTTTGGAAGACCTTCACTGGGAGCGGATATTCGGTTGGTTTTTCCGAATCCCTTTCGCAAAAACCTTGTAATTCTCCAGGACCGGCTCTTCAGAATTCTGATTCTCTCCGTTTTTAGATGCCGCAGGTAGGAGCGCTGTTGCCTCAGGTACGATTCGGTAGAAAATTGACTTCTATCGGCAAATTTCAGTGTCAACCCACCGGCAGAGATCCTGTTGATTTCGCGCAGAGGGCGAGTCGCATGCCACGAAACGGTGTTAAGCAAACCGCGCAATATCTTTTCGGAGTTCTTGATCAACACCTCGTTTTGAAGTGATT
>DTSE01000197.1:11662-33760 GCA_012965515.1 Candidatus Melainabacteria bacterium
CGATCATGTGTCCTGTCTGTTCTGGAGACAAGAAAGACGGTGCGTGTAAGTCGCGTCGTTCGGATTCTGACACTAGCTCTAGAGCATAAAACAATGTTTTCCTGAGAGTTGCGACATCGATCTTGGTGTAATCCTCTTCCACTCGAACCTGCTCTGGTCCTTGATCTCCGCCGGAAATCATTGGAGCGAGATACTTGGCGACAATGGCAAGATTGTCCTTTATGTACTCGTCTTTGGAGATGCTCATCTGCTCCAAGAGTCCTGATGCAGCGTCTGCCATATGCAGAATGTCGACAATACCCCAGAGCTGCCTGTGATTGTAGGCGGTGGCAGAATACTCATGAGAACGAAAGCTTGTGAGTGGCTCGTTGATCAGTCCGAAGTCGCCCTCTGAAAGAATGCGAAGCCAGTACTCGAGATCGCCAATATGCTTGAATATTGTGTGAAATCCAGATCCGCGAGATGTAGAGCGAAACATCACGGTGGACGGTTCTCCAATCAAGTTGATCAGTGGATCGATACAGGCTCTAATCACATCTCGCCCGCGATAAACTTCCTTATCACCGAGAATATCTACAAGTCCAACTGGCTGAAAGCAATCCTGCGCTCGGGCACCAGTCCCATCGATAACTTCGCGCCGGGAAGCTACGAGCACAACATCATTTCTTTCAGACAGTAACTTGTGCTGCTTCTCCAATATTTGAGAATGCCACAAATCATCCTGCGCAAATAGCTTTATTACAGGTGCCGATGCCAATTGCATACACTTGTTGTAGTTCGCGAACAAGCCAAGACGTTCGTCATTGAGCCAATACTTGACGCGCTTATCTGATAGCGCGTGCGCCTCCAGAATTTGGCGCGTGTTGTCGCTGGAGCAATCATCCGAAATTAGAACTTCAAAGTCACCGAATGTTTGAGCAAAAATACATTCAAGTGATTGGCGCAAGAATCTCCCACCGTTAAAAACCGGCAGGCAGATGGATATCGCAGGTCTACTTGAAGCTGCCATGCAATTACAGGACTCTCTTGCCTTCTATTGTTTACTAATTTTATACTTTAATACCATTGCCAACCTTGATGAATTCTCAGAAGCGCCTCTAGGTGAAGCTCAGCGAGTGTTGCAAAGGGGCGACACCGGCTGTCCAAATAATGAAACTTCTCCATTAAACTGTTCTGATGATTTTGCATTCTTCAATGTTTCCGCTACCGAAAACAAAACTCACTTACGCGCAAAGCGTACCGACTCTACAGCGAAGCCATCACTCGTAGTTCGTCCACCGACTCGTGCTGGAGCTATTTCGATACCGGTAATCCGGCTGTAGGCGTTACAGCAAAGCAATTTCAGGTCATACCCATAAGAATGTAATTGATGATCGGCAAGCAACGGCAAAGACACGTCTTTGAAATTCTTTTCGTCTTTACTCAGAAATAGCCTCAGTCGGACAGTTCTCTGTGCATCTCCAGCATCTGCATCCTGAGCTCGTCCAGTGATGATTACTTGAGAGTAGTCTGCTACTCGTAAATCCAATTTGCCCTTGTACTTTACGGCTTCCGCATCGCTGGTAGCGTAAGTCAACCGTACACCTGGCTTGGATTCCCAGTCCCCCTCCTCGGCCAAAGAGAGAATGCGATCCTGGCTGGTGAGCTTGGGAAATTGGTCTGATAGTTCTGTGTTTACAGGACGGATGTCCGGATGAATCTCATAGGGCAACGGGCGGGAAAGATGCACATCAATTCTTGGGTGTTCAAATATGGACCAGTCGTCAAAGCAGAAGCCATCCGATTTATTACGAAAGGCAATCTGGATTTTCTTCCCCTTGTACTTGGTTAGCGATATGGAGACATGCTCCTTTTGTCCAGGTCTTAGAAAACGTCGCCGGAACAATATCTCTTCGCGCCGACCGTCGACCGACAACGCTATCTCGCTTTCTACTCCATCTTTGACCAGCATGCTTGGTGGAATTTTTGCAAGACAGATCGCGGTTTTCAGTTCGGCCCAGCCGACCTCTGCCGGAACATCGATGTTCCAGGTTAGCCACGCGCTCCCGGGGAGACATAAAGATAGATGCTCGTAATCATCGAACGGACGCACTTGCGTGCAACTGCTGTTTTTGACCCAACAGACAGTATTTGTCCCCATTCGTTCATCAAAGCCGACTTTGACGGTTGGCTGAACAAAATCTCCCTGCAGCCGCCATGTTTGGTCTCGTCCAAAACAGGAAAGCTGATGCTTCAGAAGAGGCAACGCCATGGCCTCAATCTGCTCATAATGCTCTCCTGGCCAGCCAAAGAGATATCTCAAGCCATATGTCGGGGCGGTCTTGAAATTACGCAGACAGAATTCAGAAACCGCAGTCCGTCTGTCCAAATAAAAATGCTTATCACGAAGGTCACGATTTGTCAGCCAAAATGACTGCAGCGAAAATAGAAGTATGGCCACCGCACACAGCGATGAGGTCAGCGACAGCAATAACCTGGCTTTCGGACGGGAAGACCAGGGCCGCGCGAAGTCAGGTTTGGCATTTTCCAGGGTGCAACCGCAAAGACCAAAGATTCCGTACCAGAAGAAAACAGACAGGCACGCATAAGAAGGGTTGAGATAAGCTCTAGAGAAATCGATTAAACCGCCCATCACAAGTGCAAATACAAGCATGGATATAGCGGCCACAGCGCAAGGATACGTAAGGTTCTCAGCTGGTCGAGCCTTCAGCGATCGGCTAGCGCACAGAGACGCAACGAGAAGCAGACCACCGATGAGACCAACATATCCGGCAGTTTCAGACATCGGAATCCTGCCATGCAGGACAATGTAGTTGGATAGCGGGCGCCCGACGAAATTCATCAAGAAAAGAAAGTGTCTCAATACTGGATTCGAAACTTCCTGTTGCCAGACCGCTGGCGCCGGGCAGACCGCCCCCACATTCGGCAGTACATCAATTGCCATCCCCAAGGCACAGAAAATGAGAGGGAGGGCGATGGCTTTTCCGCGCAAAAGAACTGCTGTTATACAAGCAAGCCAAGTGCCGGAGCCAAGCGAGTACGACAAAGTTGATATCAAACCACCTATGAACATTACGACGACACTCTTCGTTCGCTTTTCAATTCTAAAAATAGACCAGAGAGCCAGAGCTGTCCCCAGTAAGGCAAACTGCCAGAGCAGGTTCCCCATGCCAAAAAACATGGAACCCGACTGGGTCAGTGAGAATGAGAACAACAAGATGAAGCTTCTAGTGATCGCTTTGATCCAACCGCTCAATCTATAACAAAGGACATCAGCAATTATGCAAGTCTTAACCAGGCAGACAAAGAGCGCAACGAAGAGATCAAACCTCATATCCAAATGGAAAAAAATTGCATTGGCCAAGATAAACAGGAATGGCAATACAGTGACATGCGAACTTAACGTAGTATCCGAGAGCAACTTGGCTAAGTCGGAAAAGTTCAACCAGTTAAATTTCCCGCACAAAATCGCGTCAATAGTTGGAACGTAGAACAAATAATCGTCCTGCGGATTATTTGCCCCAATCGTATTCAATAGACAGCAAGCTCGCAACAAAGGAAGCAAGGAAAGCATCCAGAGTGCAGCATCCCAGAAGCCAGAAAAGCTGTACCATGTCTTTTTAGTGGAATCCAGAAGTATTGTTTTCTCCTGATTCGAATTCGCTGTCTCATTTTACTCTGTGTGTCGCCTTTCGATATGGCCGCCGTTTCAGGCTCTGAATGTCGTACTTTGATCTTGACAGTCAATACACAACACTCTTGCCAAACGGCTCGTCTTTTGCCGGAAGAGCCGGCGACGGACGGTGCTCATGCGCGCACAGCCGAGGAAGCAAAGCGTATTTCCAAGTTTGAATTATTATTAGAGTCGGATTGGTTGGAATTCATTGCAGGTTGCTCGGCTGAAACGAATGGAGAGTGGTCACGTAGCCATAATTGGAGGAGGTCCGGCTGGTCTGATGGCAGCCGAAACCTTGATTAATGCCGGGCTTGACGTCGATGTCTACGAGTCGATGCCCACATTAGGACGCAAGTTTCTCCGGGCTGGGCTCGGCGGTCTCAACATCACTCACAGTGAGCCCTTCGCGGTTTTCTGCACCAGATATGGCGATAAACAGCAGAAGATGCAAGCCATGCTTGATGCATTTACGCCGGACGCACTTTGTGAGTGGGTGCATGGGCTTGGCATCGAGACTTTCGTTGGTACTTCCGGTCGCGTTTTTCCCAGGGAGATGAAAGCGGCGCCCTTGTTGCGTGCATGGGTGCATCGTTTGCGTAATGCGGGGGTGCGCTTTCATCTGAACCACAACTGGCGGGGTTTTAACGAGCAACGACATCTGAGATTTTCCAACTCTGCTCAAGAGTTTTCCACAAACCCGGACGCTGTGATTCTTGCTCTTGGTGGCGCCAGTTGGCCTCAATTAGGTTCTACAGGCACCTGGATTTCTTGGCTCAATGAGCTTGGTGTGGAGACGGAGCCATGGCAAAGCGCTAATTGCGGATTTAATGTCGCCTGGAGCGAGCATATCCGCGAGAAATTCGACGGCACGCCACTAAAGACGGTATCGCTTACTTTCACTGATTTGCGGGGACGAAAAGAAACCCGGCAAGGCGAATTGCTCATCAAAGAGTACGGTATCGAAGGCGGTTTGATCTATTCGTTTTCAAAACGGCTGCGTGACTTTATAAATGTGCGTGGGGAGGCTACTTTCATGCTCGATCTATTGCCTGGGCGCACAATGGAACGTGTCGTGAAGGACCTTTCGCGTCCGCGCGGCTCTCGATCTCTGTCCCGCCATCTACAGAGTTGTCTTGGTAATGATGCTTTGAAACGTGCGCTGCTTTATGAGAAGGTCGAGCGAGACATTTTTTCTGATCCTTCAGCGTTGGCAAAATCTATCAAAGCGCTTCCGATCACGATCAAGAGTCCTCGTCCAATAGCCGAGGCAATCAGCAGTGCCGGCGGCGTAAGCTTCAATTCTCTAGATGAGCAACTGATGTTGAAGAAACTGCCTGGTGTTTTCGTCGCCGGAGAGATGCTCGATTGGGAAGCTCCAACCGGTGGTTACCTGCTTACCGCCTGCTTCGCCAGCGGGCGCTGGGCTGCCAACGGAGTAATTGATTGGCTCGGGCAGAAACGCTAATTCAGCAATCACGACTGCCCTGGTTTGCCGCTGAGGGCGGGCAGAGCTGCTTTCAGTATGTGCATAAAGGCACCATTCTAAAAATCGTCACTGAAGATTCGCTCAGGAGCAAAGCATGAGGAATAAGACATTCCTTAAGCCAAATAGCGGCGAAGGACTTCGCTGACTGCCTTCTGAAGTCCCTCTCCATCAGAAGGTAGAGCCGGCAACGCTTCCACCTCAGAACCAAATTGCATTCGAGGACCCGGATACAACATGGCCGCGTACTCAAGTGTGCGGGCTGAATCAAGCGCTTTTCCTTGTTCGACCCAGCGCTGCAGATCGGCAACATCTTCTTTCATCGGCGCGATGCCGCTTCGGTCATTTGCAATGTCGCGTTTTGTGGCGACTCTGTATTCGGGATCGAAAACAAGGAGTTTAGACTGTTCTCCGGGAGAATCTATCACTATGGCGAGCGCGATGAGTCGTTCATGATTAGGAGTATCTTCAAGTACCTCATTACCTCCATCAGGTTTCCAACTTACCAAAGTGGCTCGCTTCCCAGTATTTGGACTGATTAGCTCGATTGCAGCCTGCTCATCGTTTATCACCTGAATGAAGATGCCTTTGCTGTTTTTCTTGACCCAGTTGTGACTGACACATTGAAAGCCGGATTCGACACAAACTTGCAGCAGGGCATCAATCACTTTGAAGTTTGCCCACAATTCATATAGGAATGGAAATTGACTTAGTGGGGCTCGGAGCGCGGCTTCCGACAGTGTTACCGACGACTGCTGGGTTAGACTGAGATAGTCCTCAAACACAAGCCGGTAAGACGGGTTTTTCAAAAGAACCATCGTCACGCGCCCAGTAAACACAGTAGGAAGCTTTACTTCCCTCAAAAATGTTGCACGCGCACAAGCCAAATTGAATTCACTGATCAGATTATCGATATCACGAACAAGCTCCTCCGAAGCTTGCTCCATTCTGCCTTGCAGTCTCGATAGCCGCCCACGCAAAGCTTGAACATATACCTTCACCAGGCGATTCTCATATGTGTCGAATGAGCTCTCAACAGCCACGTCGTACATCCGAAATACAAGATCGGGCGAAAGAACATTGCCGGGCATTGAAATAACTCCAGGCAATTTTGATATGTCCGGTCTTCTCACCTTGTCGGAATCACGAACTTCAGTTCGCGGTACCAACTCATGGTGACATTCGCGCTGAATTAACGGCAAGAGCTGCAACAGTCCTAGTCGTTCAGTCGTGCCCATGAGCATGCGACGCAGTTCGAAAAACTCCCCCTCGACGGAGGGCTTGTGATCAAGTGTGCCTAATTGAGCACCACATTTAAGCAACTGCGAAGCGACTGATTTGGGAAGTATGTCAGTCAATTCGTCAATAACGCAGGACATCTCACTCTCGGTGAAATACCTGGGCATCAAAGTGATTTTTCGGCGCTCGCGATAATCCCCGCAGATGAGATAAAGCTCGTAGTACCCCGGTCCGCAGGCAGGCCATTCACAGTAAGCCAGATTCTCTTTCGTATCGAAAAAAACTTCCAGAGAGCTAGCGCCAAGCTTTAACGAGATGCTTGGCCATGACTCTTGAATAACATCGATCGCAATGCCACATTTACACCCTTCGACGGGCAAAGGAATAGCAGCTCCAGTCTCGTCGAAAAATCTGAGCTTAGAAGAAGGAGACGATTCCATTGGAGTGAAAACCATGGTTTAGATGCTGAATCTTACTGTTGCTGCGATGGAATCTGTTTGCTGTTATGTCATTGAGGCGTTGGAGCATGACACCAAGCCTGATATCAGTTCCTTTAATTCTCGGCAGAATTTTTTGAATAATTTGATCGTCGAATGCGTCTTCCCAAGGTACACCGATGCGAGAAGCCTCCGTAACGTACTTGTTGATTTCATCAACAATGCGGATCGAAAACGGAGTGACATCATTTACTGCATCCCATATTTGCATAAGAGCATCCTGCACTTCGGGGTGTTGAACTCTGGATGCGACTTCGTTTCGTTGATGAGTCACTTCAATGACTTGAGCACGGTCAAAGATTTTGTCTGCAAATCCTTGAGTCGTCTCATCGACGTTTACCGTACCAATGAAAAAGAGGTTAGGAGTCAAATCGACCACGTCTGTTCCAGACAGGGTTACCTGGGCCTGACCGGCACCAGTGAGGACCTCCATCCCTGACAAAAATTTGGCAAAATAGTACTCAACGCGAGCCAAATTCATTTCATCAAGAACAAGATGAAAAGGCTCAGGATCTTCGTTTGCGTCGACGGCAGACTTATAGGCTCTCGCCGCTCGCCGGAGAAAAAGGCTGAAATCTGTATCGAAATACCTCTTGCTCAGAGGGTTGAAATACCCTAGAAGATCTTCGTTTGTGGTCCAATTGGGAGCAACAGGAACAAGGCAATAATGAGCATTCACGGCATCAGCGTACACGCGTGTCAGCAAAGTCTTGCCGCTACCACTGGTGCCACTCAATATGACAAATCTTCGTGTTTTCAATGAAAGATGATAACGTCGCAAGAGATCGGGACTAAATACAGCCCCCGATGCATCGATAGACTTACAAATATCTTCAAACTTAGGTTCAGCATAAGCCAAGGACATGATGGCGCCACCTCTTTCCTGCTGCTCGAAACAACAGATGGACTAAAATGGACTCTTAGGATAACACAGCGGCCGCCTACACGAAAAGACGCCTTAGCCGCAGATAGCTTGACTGCAAGCAAATACTTACTTTCATAGCCGCAAGAGGCTTCTAAAAGGTTACCGTCCAATTCACCGCAAAGACGTTCAAAATTGAAGGACATACAAAGCAGAACGCTCCGCGCCGACACCGTATTTGGTGGCACACCTTCCTTCCAGAAGACTCTATGCGAATGCGAGATAGCCCCTATGTCATTTCCCATAAATGTCTAAAACTGCAGGAGTAGAAAACTGAAGCCCGATTACGCCAGACACATTTACCTTGGAGCGTAATGTATTTTGGAAAGAGCCATACTAAAATAGCGATAGTGTTACAGGATCGACCTTAACTTCAAGGCGTCATTGCCGAATCCTCACATAACCCGCTTCGAAAGGCTTATGCGCTTGCCCGAGGTCACAAGAGTTTCTGCCTGTGCGGACCTTTAACGCAGTCAACAACAAAAGAAATAGCTTGGTCCTCGCCTTGCAAGCGCCAGGCCCAGAGAGATCTACTACCTGATACATAGAGTTAATGCAATGAAACCAAAATCAAACAGACCGGCGCAGCCGTTGCCGCCGGACACGCCGACCAAATACGGTCCGCTCAGTATTCACCAGAATGGCATAGCAGTTAAGCACCTTACAGCTACGATGACGCCAGTAATTGGAAGAGAAAGTCACCTTGCGCACTCTCTCGAAAATGTACGCTTATCTCTGCACGTGGAACGCTTCGACGCCACGGAAAGGTTGTCGTCGGACATAATTTGCATAACACGCTTTCCGGAGTATGGCTACGAAATCAAACATATAACTCCATGCGAGATGCGCGTTGGCCAGACTCACGGAACCGCAGTAGTTCAATCGACATGCATGTGCATAGACTTTGAAGACGCGCACGACACGGTTTTGGAAGTGGAATACTGGCTCGGCGAAGAATCGATATCGCTCGTCTCAATCCCCATAAAGCTCCCGGCGCTCGCGGCAGAGGACTCAGTGCAGGGTTAGTACATCAAAAATCTTTCTTCTGGGCAGAATAGGCTGGACTGCGTCTTCAAGTTCGAAAAGGACAAAGGCTAAGAGCCAAAGAGTATGATGGTTGTGCATCTCTACCCTTTGGCGTCTAATCTTTAAATGGGCGCCCTGAGGCGCTGTTTCTTACCAGCTGTTGCCGTAAGTCGTGTTCTGCTTGCGTTCGCGAGACTCGGATATCGCGACGTAGAGTGTACGACCATTGTGCTGGCTGTTATCCAGATTGAGAATGGCATTTTGTGCCTCTTCTTGCGTATTCATCTGGACAAAGCCGAATCCGCGAGACC
Organism: Candidatus Melainabacteria bacterium; assembly: GCA_012965515.1. Classification (GTDB taxonomy): domain Bacteria; phylum Cyanobacteriota; class Vampirovibrionia; order Obscuribacterales; family Obscuribacteraceae; genus QKMZ01. The sequence continues at coordinate 20,817 of DTSE01000197.1, forward strand.
TGCCGGTGTCACGATCCGTAGCCATTTTCGCCGAAACCACCTCGCCACAGGAGGCGAAAATTCCGCTGAGCTCACCATCGGTAGTGCTGAAAGCGAGGTTTCTGACGAATATTTTATTGTTTTGCATTTAGAGTGGGCCTTATAGAAGTAGTTTCTCGACCGCAACGCGGACGAAGAAAAAGTCACAGAAGATGAATTTACTTAGCAACAATGCGGTGACATCCCGCAATCAGGTGCAGCAATAACATGCAGCGCCAAGAGCACGGCGGATGAAATCAGTATCCGGAAAGTGGCTTTGCACTTGAACCTTCGGCAATAGAACTCAAAGGTAGAGCAAGACAGCCTGACAATTTCAATCACACAATAGCACGATTCGCAACCAAATCAATGCCCGGTACGAATTACTAATTATAGATTCACATTTGATGCCACCGCTAATTAACACCGCATACGGTGCCACAAGTCGAATCAAGCTCGATTCTTCATAGCGACAGCCAATCTTGCTATTTTTCAATCAAGCAAACATAGTGATATGCGGTGGAGCAGGCACCGGCATTTGCCTCCACCTGTGCAAGAAGATCGCCGAACAACATGATGACGCAGGCCAACGGTGTCCCGCACAGATGTCCGAATGCTGAAACCCAAAAGTGCATTGGGGCTTGAGAATTGCTCAAATTAGATACAGGCGGAGCGCACGAGTCGGACTGACTCAGTTAGTGACCCCAATTGCGCAAAAATTCTGCGAATTCAGGAATTTGAATCTTCGAAAGAGGTTGTGTGGACGAAGAGAAAAATTTACGCAGTCCTTGAGCAAATTCCGTTTCACCAGACAATAAATCGGAAAATTGACCAAACCATTGTATTTGCTCCACGCCACTGATGATCTGATTGAACTCGTCCACTGCTTTCTGGTCGAAACTGTCTGCAGTGACAGTCGATAGATAACGCTGAGCTTTCTCAAACAGTTGAGCATCAGTGGCTCCTAAACTGTGCGCAACCAACGGAAACTTCTGCAAGAAACGAACGAGCTCTTCTTTCGAATCAAACCAGCTGAAGTTTCCCGCCCCTCCTCCTGAAGCACCATGGGTATCATCGTAAGCAAAGAATCCCCAGGAATATGAATAAGGCTCTCGCTCAAACGATTGCTCGAACTCAGTTTCAAGCACCTCAATTTTGACACCAGCGTACATGTAAACCTCTACGAAAATTCTGTACAAAACACCATTAAGGGTAGCTTTCGCGACTAAAGCTTGAGGTGCTCCTTAGACACAGCACAAAGCTCGTGAATGCGCTGGCAGGTCATCGGCATATCCATGTCGAGGAATTCATTCTCTCCAGTGAGCTGCTCTCGTGCATCTTTCACCGCCTGCTTAATGGCGATGTAGGTTGATGCGCCTAGAGTCAAAGACGATTCCGTAAACGACTTAGACATCTTCACCGCGTGCCTCTCTGCGAGAGCTTCGCGCTCATTGCGCGCCGCATCGACTGGATGCAAACGCACTCTGAAGTCAATTGGGATAGTTTTACTGCACGGTGGCTTGTAGCTCCAGATGTTGTCTGTCACCAGTTTGCCATCATGATCGTAAATTATCTCCTCAGTTGTAGCAAAACCGATGCCTTGAACGAAACCACCTTCTAGTTGCCCGATATCAAGTGCCGGGTTTGGCGATTTGTTCACATCGCAAACTACATCAGCTCGAAGTATTTTGAACTCACCCGTTAGCACATCGATTTCAACTTCCGTGACGGCAGCTCCATAAGCGAAGTAAAGGAATGGTCTGCCACGAGGGTTGCGCTCCGTAGGGCCTTTATAGTGCGGAGTCTTGTATAGTTCGGAGACGCTCAAATTCACGCGCTCAAACCAGGCTTTGAAGACTATCTCCGGCCACTTCTGCGCCCAATCTTCTCGCCAGTTCTCAACTTTGTTATGTGGCGTAAACTGCTCCAAATCCCGGCACAAGTCCTCAAGCCGTTTTCGCAGCACGCGGCACGCTTGCTCGACAGCACCGCCGTTCAAATCAAAACCAGTCGACGCTGCTGTTGCTGGAGCGTTTGGAATGGTATCAGTGTTGTTTCCACCAACGCGCACCATGGTCATGGGAATACCAAGAGTGTTAGCAGCTAGCTGGGCAATTTTTGTATTGACGCCTTGTCCCATCTCGACACCGCCGTGATAGACAAGCACAGAGGCGTCTGCCATGTTTACTGTCACATGAGCTGTCGATGAGTTGAGCGAGCCCCGCGGCTCGGTGAATCCAATTCCATGCTTCTGCGGGACCATAACAATTGCTCGCTTGCGCCAGCGATTTTTGCTGTTGAACTCTTCGACTTCCTTCTGACGCTTCTCAAATTCCGATGACTTATGAAGGTCATCCCAGATGGCGCGAATATTGCAAAAATCAAGTTCTTGCCCGAAGTGAGTTGTGTCGAATGAATCCTTCGTTCCATTTCGATACATGTTTTTGTAGCGAATTTCTTCAGCAGTGACCTTTCGGCCAAGGTCTTTGGATAGTTTCCAGGCAACGTGCTCAATAGCATTTTCGGTAATCGCCCAGGCCTGCACCACGCCAAACGTCCGGAAAGCGGTGTTGCTTGCCTTGTTCGTGCGATAAGCAGTTCCGTTTGCTTGCAACGTTTCAACCATGTAAGCCTGGTCGGCGTTGAGCAGACTCGAATCCATTACGGCGAACGTACAGTCGTACGTATCTCCGGCGTCCGAATTGAGATCGATGCGCATACCTTTGATGATTCCGTCGCGTGTGTAGGCGACGTGATACTCACCTGAATAAGGATGGCGCTTGCCTACGGCTTGCATATCTGTTGAGCGGTCATACATCAACCGCACACCTCTCTTGACCTTGCGCGCGGCTACAGCAGCCTGCGCACCAGTGATGTTCGCACGGTGCTGCTTGCCACCAAATCCGCCACCAACTTGCTCAACTACAACGGACACCTGGTTATTCTGCACGCCCAGCGCCCGCGCAATTGCCGCTTGCGTACCATTGGGACTTTGCGTCGAGCAATGGACGGTAATCTGATCGTATGGTCCAGGAACTGCCAGAGCGCACATGCTTTCCAAGTAAAAGTGCGCCTGAGCTGAAGTGCGGAAAGTGCCGTGGACGACTTCTGTTCCGGGCATAGGCTCTTTCGGGTTTTCAAGCCACTCCATATTGCTGCCGTCGCGCGTGATGGTCGGAATGCGCTGCTGAATATCCTCGTCCTCATCTTTGGCTTTACGCACTTGCGGCATGGCCGTATTTTGCTTGATTGCTTCCTCTAGCGTAAGTACGGCGGGCAGATCATCATATGCGATGCATTCTTTCTCGATGAACTGACACGCTTCGCGTGCAGTCTCAATCGTCTCAGCCAATACCATGCCGATAGGCGCACCGACAGAAGTGACAATCTTGTCGGAGAATATAGGATCGTCATCATTGAGTCCGATATAGCATTGTCCAGCTTCCGGAACATCCACGCAGGTAATCAGGTCGACGAAGTCAGGGAACTGCTTAGCCAAAAGTTCCTTCAGCTCGCGAAGCCCAGGGGTGTTTTTAGTGAATGAGAATTTGGCATGTGGTCGGCCACTCTTCACCATGGCACCGTGTACGCCACCAACCGGCAGCGTCATGTCCAGGGTATATTTAATTTCTCCTGATGCTTGAACGAATGCGGCGCGCTTAATAATCGGCTTGGTCAGCGGAAAGAGCTCCGGATACTCCTGATACTCCTGCATGCCGTGGGAGAGCGCGCGTTCATCATGAAAGGCGCCCGATTGATTTTCCGGCGAAACTATCGACGGGTTCACAATCATCGCTACATGAAGGAAGAACTTGTAGAAGAAGTTCAAAGCCAGCTGCATCCGATACTCATTGGTGAAGCCTTCTTCGTCCATTGTTATGGTGATATCGGCGACTTCGGCGGAAAGCGTGTCGATTGCTGACCTGAGTGTTTCGTTGTTCCAAGATTTGCCCTCGAGAAACTTTTCTGTCTTCGGCATGCGGCAATTAAGTGAAGCCAAGCCACCAAATACGATGCAAGCCCCGCCTGGCAATACGTTGCCCTTCTCATCGAGAGAGACGCGTAAGCCGGCATTCACAACCGGGTGCGCCATTTGCACGCGGCGGGCGATTCTGTAGGTTTGAACGTACTCACGCTGGCGAGTAAAGGGGATGAGGAAGGATAAGATCACCGCGTCATCAGGCAGAGTTGAAACAGCAGGCATATCTGTCAAAAGACAGGTCTTCTTCCCGCCATCGAACTCCGCCGAAGCAATGGTAAGCGAAACACCAAGCGCACCAAATACGGTGAATATGTCCGAAGGGAAGGGTCCGCCATGCTCAGCGTGGTCGCGAGTCATGAAGATGTTTCCCGCAACGCTGCCCGCACTCCTTACCTGATATCCGGCAACGAATGCTCCGTGCCGTTTCAGTTCTTGCAGTCCTCTGGTTTCGTCAGGGCTTCGCTTAGCGATAACGCGCCCAACAAAATCCAACATCTCTTGAATGGGAGCAGCTGCGCCGACCACAATCCCATCACTTGTCTCGCGCACTTCTGCCAGTTCACGCACCGCTGTCAAATCTATATAAATTCGCGGTTTCTCGTCGTGATAAATGCCTGAGGCTGTGTTGCCGACAACAAGTTTGACGTTAGCTTTGCCATATTCCTTGCTGAATCTCTTCTTCAGACTTTGCGCCTGCTCCAGATTTGAAGGTCGGAACCATTCTGCGCGCTGTCCCGTGAAATGCAGCTCACGAGCCGGCAATTCGTGTGACGGAAGTTCGTCGAGCTTAACTTGAGTGAGGCCCGGTTTGCACTGAACATTGAAGCAAGGATCGACTATGCAATTTTGTGTTTGGTCGTTTGACTCATCGTAATCTTTTGCCAAAGTGCGCATGGCATGAAGAATTGGTCGATATCCGGTGCAACGACATAAATTGCCGCCAAAGCTATCCTCGATATCCTGCTGCGTCGCTTCCGGGTTCTGTTGCAAGAGCGCATGCGTGTTCATCACGAATCCCGGCGTGCAAAAACCACACTGGGTGCCATTGAATTTCGCAATGCAATACTGCGTGGGGTCCAGCCCATCATGCACATTGCCGATTCCTTCGGTCGTTGTGACAGCCATACCGTCGACGGCGCACACAGGTTTTAAGCATGCGTTGATTGCACGGTGAACCGGCGTTCCATCAACGGGGTCTTTGTGGGAAACCATCACAGTGCAAGCACCACATCCACCTTGCTCGCAAACAACCTTGGTTCCAGTGTATCCAGCCTTGCGCAGATACTCCGTCAGCATCGTCGCCGGATCTGGATTGTTGACTTGCACCCGAGAGCCGTTCAACCAAAATATGAGCTGGTCAGAGTATGTGACTTCCTCCTCGCAGCTACGCTCCTTGGCATTAGTTGTCGATTCGGACATTAGAGCAACCTCCATAAAAGCGCTATTTCAATTGCAAAAACTGCAACGAGCAGCGCAAGACTTACCGGACTAACCCACTTAGGCGTGTCCTTTTTAGGGAACAGCCACGGCGTAAAAGCTTTGATCAAGAGCGGCATGGTCACCCATGTCGTCAAGGCGACACTGATGGCGTTGCCGATGAAGTTAGCAACTGCCGAATTCAAACTGTGCAATTGCGGATTCAAAAATCGAATCTCGAGCATGACGATCGGATACAAACCTAAAAGAATCAACAGAGCTGTCTTCCAGTTGGGTGGTCCTTTTTGTCCCTTCTCCTGAGAAGGGAACCAGCCCGGAAATGATCCTGTCACCGATTGGAATTCCGTGGAATTTACTACTGGCTCTGCAAGAGTCAAAAGCCTTTTTCGCTCGTCGGAAACGAACCATTCATCCAAAGCATCTGGTGAATCGAATCGAATCAATGTCGTCCAAACGTTCGGAGTCTTCTTTGTTGGTGGCTGCAAATAAACGCCACGATAACCTCGACGTTTTGCCTGGGCTGATTGAAACTGTTTCTCAAACTCGCGATAAGGCGCTTCCAATCCCGGCTTCACCTCAGTGACAATCGCCACCGCGACACTACCTACGGTGCCGTAGGTAGAAGTGACCGCCTCATTCAAGGCAACTTCTTTCGCTTCGACTTTTGGTGCCAATTCTTCCAATAATTTCAAACGGTCTGACCCCGCTTGCCATTCTGCAAGCAAATTATGATCATGAAAGCGCTGCACCAAAGTCCATTCGTTTTCATCGGGCGTGCTCGAAGGAATAATCTCTGCGGACAATACCGAACCACTACCCACGCCCACCATCATAAGGCGTGTGAGCCAATCAACATGAGCACCAACATCACTACATTTGACCGACATCTTCGTCAGGTGAACAGTATCGTCAGTTGATTGCGCTGATTGTACGGAAGATTGAGTCATATGCTCCTTAGTTAATACCATCTTTCAAAGCGCTTACCAACTGCTTATCCATCGATTCGATTGTGGTTTTCACATCGTGCAACATCACAATTCGATCACTTATAAGCTGAACGGTTTCCCTTCTGCTTGAATTTGCACTGGCGGACAGTTTGCCAAAATTGCGCTCATTTTGCAAGTTTGTAGTGATTACACCGGCTGTTTTCCAGCGTTTAATCAACGATTCTCGTCTAGTCATACCGTTTGCTGTTGCCGGTGAATTCAAGTATTGCCGGACAGACTGGGGAATAGACTCTTTGCTGGAAGCATCAGGAACAAGCACATGCGCGAGCACATTCAGCTCCGGCTTTGCCGGTCTGCGGCCGATCCGAGCTTGGATCAGAGCTGCAGTAGACAAAAGCAACAACGTCGATCCCGCAACGAGATCTATCGCGTTGGCATGATTATTCTTCCCTTTCATGACCAAGCCTTGAGACACAATCCCGAGCAAGCCGGATTGCGTAAAATTGAGAATGTTATTGTATTGAATGCCACGAGCGCGTGAAGCAAGGATAGCGCCTTTTGCTGTGTACTCGTCCGAAAGTTGATTGTCAATCTGATCAGAGGCGCTGCGAACCTCCAGTGCGTGTTGCAGAACTCTTTTCGTCAGTATCAGCTGTTTATCAATTTTATTTTCTGTGGGACTTTCAGGCGCTGGCAGTATTACAGCAGTGAGAAGTTGCAAAAGCTCAGAATCAAGCGTTTCAACCGCGCCGCTCACATCAAACAGCATTTCCACACGCTTATTGACCAGGTCGATTGTCTCCACGCGCTTGTTATGCATAGAAGGCAATGATGCAAGCGCCTCCGCACTTCCTTTTTTATTCGACAACCTTCCTACTCGCTTCCAACGATCCAGCAATTGCTGTTTTCTATTCATCCCGTTCGTTGAGTCTGGAGGGACACTTTCCAGATAGGAGGAGATCAATGGAGAAAAACGACATTCGCTTGGTACATCGAAATTGAAAATGTTTGCCAGCGCGTTGACCTCAGAGTCTTGCTTGCGGCGATACAGCTTGAGAAATACAAAGTTGGCGTTGGCAATAGCGACAGAAAGAGCGTCCATAATCAAAATCTTTTGGGCGCCTGCTGCTGTTTTTTTGAGGACGAAGTCTCTTCCAGCTATGTTCTTCAACACACCTATTTCAGTGAAGTTTGCAGTGTTGCTCAACAAGTTCACCCGATCACGCACTCGTACAAGTTGGGGCAACAAAACGTCAAATTGATAATGTTTCTCTCGATCGATACGGTCGACCAACTGGCGAACTTCAAAGGCGGCTCCGAGAATTTTCTCAAGCATATACAGGTCTATGGAGAGTGCTTGCAAATCCGCGCCATTTCCAGCGCCTAACATTTTCATATGTATGAGGTCTGCTGCACACTGTTCTACCTGAAGTAATTTTGCGGCCTCGATACCTGACGCTCCTATCTGATTGGCGACAGACTGTATCGAATCGTTTGTTGCTTGTGCCGGAACCGAAGTGCTTTCAATCGCGCGCAGGAGTGCCAGCAATTCGCTATCAAATTCTTCGGCGAGGGCATTGAGCGAAAACAAAAGCGCGAGTCGCTTATTGAGGAAACCAACGGATACACGATGACGTTGAGTCGACTCAGCCGCGAGGGCTTCTCTCGAATTTGCTTTTTCACTCAAAGCAAATTCGCTCTTCCACAGATCGAGCATTGCTTGCTTGCGCGACTGCGATTTTCCTTTGGGCGTCGCATTGATGTATTTGCTAACTAACTCAGGCAAAGGAACTGAAACTGTATCCAATCCAAAAATGTTTGAGAGGGGATTGGGGCGAGTTCGATCTTTCGACGCCCCCGAATAGGAAAGAAGTACAGCCGCTGCTCCGATGCCGGCAGTTAACGAAGCGCTGACAAATGTCAGATAGTTTGAATTATTGAAGCGCTTCGACAGCCGCTCGGCAGCCCCGATATTGAACAGCACGCCGAAGGTGGTGAAGTTAGCGACGTTGGCCAGCTCGACGCGACGATTGACGGTTCGCACTTGTTTATCTATTGCATCGTACGTGTCGTCGATTGCTTCATCCAGCAAATCTGAAGTTTGGCGAACTTCCAGATAACCAAGGAGAAGCTGCCTTAGAACGATAGCTTTGTTCCAGAGCAACTCTTCATTGGGCGCACCTCCAGCGGCTTGCAATGCGAGAATGCGATCGACATGACTGCGAACACCAAGAATGTCAGCCGCTTCATTCAACCCAGAAGAATCGCGCGCTTCGCTCGCGGCAAATACTGCAAAAGGCAATACCGACTGCCCAATCAATAAGCATGTGAGCAAAAGAGCAATTAACCGCGCTGAATTGACAACCTGCGTCATGGGATTCTTTGAGTCGAAGCGGTCGTTGAAGCTTGCCAATTGAACCATATACCGTCACGTTTATGCTCTTGGCAAAATCGAACAGAGGAAGGAAAAGCGCGATTCCGTAGTTGAGAGACAAATATGGCGACAAATCCATGCCGGATGGTCCTAAGAGCGCTTCGCGAGGACTGGAGACACACACGCAAGATCCTGACAGAAAGCGGTGGCAACGCACCGCAGATACGCGCTGAACGGTAAGTTTAAGGTAGTCGCGCGCTAGTCAAGATGATTCAATTGCAGAGGGGTCAATCAAATAGATTATTTTTCAACGGCTGGACGATTCTTTGGCGTCTACAGGTTTTCACAAGTTCATTTCCAGATTCTTGCGTAATGCAGTTTGCATTTCGGCTTGCTTACTCGTTCAACCATGGTACCTTGCGGCGGCTGCCGATACTACAGACGGTGCCATACCCCTGAAGGGGTCCCTGCCCGGCGACGGCGTCCTGACCACGGATGCAGCTCAGACAGCAGATATTCTTGGCATTCGCCAACAAGTAGAACAAATTATTTCAATGCGCAGAAGCGGAGCTAGCTCCAGCAGTGATCGGCATCAACTCAATAATTACAGGGCCCAGGTACTGCGCAAAATTTTCGAAGCTGATCTGCAAACGCAGGCTGCCGAAAGCCGTTTAGAATTCGAGATCGCGTATGCTTATGATGCCATCATGCGACAGCAGCGCAAAGAAAACGCTGTAAATCAAGTTTTCAATGCTGTGAATTTCACGCAATCGGGCGTCTTGGGAATTACCTCGAGTGTTAGCGATCTGCACAACAAGTTTGTTGCGGAATCCACTCAAATTCTCGTCAGCGGTGGAGTGGGAACTCTCTTGCCCACTGCCGGGATCCTCTACGGAAAGGTCGCTAAAGCTAAGCACCTTACTCCGCCTGCATTTATGTCGTCTTATGTCAATGGCAAGCCTGTCGACGGTTCTGATCTGCCACCACTGGTTAAACGATACCTGGACTCACCGGCGCCGGGCGAAAACCGCACGCGCAGAGAGGTTCTCAACGCCGATTGGAAGCAATACTATAAAGCGGACATGGCAAATAGGAAGACGCTCTCCGGAATAGATGATGGAAAAGCCAGGAGTCAAGGCTATCTCAATGGCCGCCTCACTTTACTTTGGTCTCTCTACACTACCATTGAAGGATTTAATTCAGATCTTCTCTCCTTGCTGAACCAAGCAAGGGGTAGTGCAACTGTCGACTATCCGCCTTCAGGTACTAGAATCGGCGCCGCACCATCTCTTGGAAAAAATGCCGATCATGCAGCTCGCCTGCTTCACTTGGAGCCATTACTAGCTGAGCTAAGCTCGCTTAATTCCTCCGGTGGAGACAGTGAGAGAAAGCGGGAATTGCAAATCACGCTTTTGGAGACATTGATTTCGGGCGGTCTCGATATGGCTGTCGCCGGAGATAGGTGCCAGAAAGAGCTCAATTACCAGGCTGACGTGGTCCTGGCACAGTTGACAGACAGACAGTCCGGTTTGACGCAAAAAATATTCGAAGCAAACTTCATACAAAATGGTGTTTTCGGCTCTACCGCCAGCTATTGTTATTTGAAAAAATTTCCAAATACAGGCGGCGAGATTTTGCTTGTTTCTGGCGGGATTGGTCTTCTTCTCACTGGCGCCTCGCTTTTGGCAATGCACGGGGGCTGGCGCAAAAACGAAACCGGACCAAACTCGCTGGCAGACTTTTTCAATCTGAGACCAGCTGCTGAAAAAGGGTTTTCCCCCTTGGTCATGGACTATCTGAATTCACCCGCGCCGGAAAGAACTGATGGTAAAAGCCGGCGTCAGTGCCTGATGGAACTATGGGCCAAAAGGTCTGTTGCTACCGTTGATCTTAAGGATCGGCGCACCCTTGAACGGCTCGGAAGTATGCCTTCCTGCAAGCGCGACACAATCAAACTAGTCGTCAATCGTATCGCCCTTCTAACTTCACTGCGCCAGCAGCTGAATGAGTTCGATGTGGAACTGCTGGACTTATTGCGTAAAGCCTGGCCCGTGACCGTCGCTGCAAGTCCTCCTGATGCCGACTCGGGTCTCACCCCCTCTGCTAATGCTGCAGCAACACTGCTCGGAGTGCATGGATTGTTGACCACTGAGCGGCAATCAGACGAGGACGCCAAGCTGCTGCTCACAAGACAAGTGCTTGAGGGTTTCCTTTCCTTGATTACCGATGCCGATGAGATTGGGCATGAAATTGACTCGGAGTTCAAAGCCCTGAACCGCATGGAAAGGCTAAAAAACAGGGTGACTCAGCTGACAGACAATCTCAACTTTCTGCAGGGAGGCATTCTCGGTCTGGTTGCAACTTCGCTTGGCTTAACCGGAAAACCACAGGATGTTAAGGCTGCAAACTATACAGTCATCACTACTTCGGCAATCAGCACCGGCATGGCAGCGCTCTCTATGCTGGAGCAACATGGCGGATGGCGGCCAGACAAAGCCAAGCCAAATGCCTTGGGAGCTGCCTTCGGAAAATATTCCGAGCGCCTCGATTTGTCTCCGGTTACGTTTCAATATCTCAATTCGGTAGCGCCAGATTCGAAGCTGAATTTGTCCAGAAGAGAAACATTGATCAAGTACTGGAAAGAGTCGAAGGTTTTGAGCGTCAATATCAATAAAGACTCAGAAGTTCAAAAGCTTTCTGCTGAAGGAAAAGCGCACCACTGGTGGTCTGAAACCATCAAAATGATCAACAACCGCCTGACTATGCTTTTTGATTTGCGTGCTGTTTTGCGAAGTAGCAATGTTGGTTTTTATGAACTACTGAAGGCTGTCGATTGAGTTGGGGCGGAGAAGCTACTTTTTCTTCGTCGAGTCTAATTGCAACCGCCAGATCGTCGAAACAGATTGCCCGGGTCTGCTGCTACTAACGGTCATGAAAAAACCGCCATCAGGATCGATTGCCATTGCGGCCGGCATCAGATATTTACGCGGAAGATTATATTCATACACCTTGCCCGTACCGTCGATCGATAGAATCGCTCCCCGTCCGTCTGCTTTCATGGCTCCGATGTAGACGCCGTCTCCGTTGCCGAAAATAGCACCGGTGTTAACAACGCCCGCAAGAGGAAACTCGTCTAGAGTGCCGTCTGTTTTCAATCGCACGACGGAAGACAATTTCGGCGCCCACAACGCACCGTCGTTGCTATTTGTGATGTCGCCGGTGAGCCGGCCTTTACCGGTGGAAAAATGTTTGACTTCCCCGGAAGTCGTTAGACGTCCAATTTGTCCACTACCAACTTCGGTAAACCAAATTACGCCGTCTTGCGCCATAAGAGACGTCGGCTCGTCGCTTGCCGCACCGACCTTGAACTCCGTAATCTTTCCCGTTGAATCGATTCGCCCGATCTTCCCAGCTGCCGACTCCGTAAACCACATGCTCTCGTCGTCCGGCCCGTGCTGGATATCAAACGGCTTGCTGCCTGCCGTCGGGATTGCAAATTCGGTGATCTTTTTTGATGCGTCGATTCGCGCAATCTTGTTGGCGCCAGTCTCCGTAAACCAAAGTGGCTCTTTGCCCGAGTAAAAGTTGATCGACCCAGCCACAGCGGCCGCGGTTGGAGTCGCATGGAAAGTCGTTTTTCCGACTTTGCGCGAAAATTCTACTGCGCCCGACTTTGCATCGTGAGTAGAATTCGTGTACCAAACGCCCTTCAATGGACCTTCGCCAAAGTAAACGATGCCATGCGGGGACGCATGCGGAACAGGATAGCTTGTAAACTTTCCGGACGGATTGTCAGCACACGCTGGCTCTGTTGTAGCAATGAATCTCAGCGCAATGATGCCGAAAACCGCTAAATTGCAAAACATTCGATTCATTCTTTACTCCCCACATTGAGTCTGCGTCATTATCGCAAACAGAAGACTAACCCACCAGAAATAAATCTTGAAGCGACATTACCTTCATCTATGTGATGTAAAATAAGACCTTCTTTGGCGCGTGCCAGTTGTACTTTCCTGGAGGGTCTATGAAATTTTTGTCTTCGCTTTTGGCTTTGGCAATTACCGTCGGTTGTGGTCCAGCCTTTGCGGCCGATCAAGACAAAACCAAGAAGCCCTGGCCAGCTAAAATTTCCAAGGCAAAAGCACAGGAAGCAGGGTCAGAACTGGTGTTTCACAGGATGGACGGA